>CAYFUX010000003.1:0-159226 GCA_964346455.1 uncultured Spirochaetaceae bacterium | reverse complement strand
ACACCGAGGACCTGGACGGCAACGGGGTGTTGAACGATCACGAGATCACGGTGGTGAAAGAAAGTGGTTCAGACAAGGATTTCGAGCTTCCTTCTGGTAGCTCCGGCTGGAGCAGAATCCACATCCCCCTGAGTGCTGAAGACAGGGAGAAACTCACCGCGGTGAGCGCAGTTGGAGTGTATATTGAGGACGACGGTTCTTCAGCTAATGGTCGCCTCCTCCTGGCCAATCCCTCCTTCACCGGCAGCAGCTTTACAGCTTCACCAGAGTTAACTACAGGACCTAGAATCACCACCGGCACAAAACTACTCGATTCCGGCACGAGCTCCTACGAGCAGTTGCTCTCCTATGATGATGCCGCCCGTTTCAACGGTTCTGAACCCATTTCAATACCAATAAACCGTGTCGAGTGGGGAAACGCCTCCGGTAAATGGCACGCTACCGGCTACTTTGATGCTGCAGATCTGGAAGACTACCGCGAGCTATCCTTCTTCATGCGCATCGAACCGGATGCCCCCGGCACGATTACCCTCTCTTTAACCAACCCGAGTAATGAGGGGGTCGGAGTCAAATTCACTCCAACCGACAACGCCTGGCACCACTACACCTGGAACCTTGACACCGGAGAAGTAACCGCCGACGGCAACGACCAGGGGGCAAGTGAGATCAGCAACCCAGAATTTACCGTAAACCGCTCGGTGGCCAATGTGAGCCGCTTCACGATAGAGGCGTATACATCAGGCGCCGGCGCCCTCGAAATCGACGAGGTCCACCTCCACGAGCCGCGGACCTCGGTGAATGCCGGCGGCCGGGGCAGCATGCACTGGGAGCACCCCGAACCAATTCTCACCGCCGGAGAGACGCCGCTGCTGCACAGCCTTTCACTGGAGAGCAGCGCCCACGCGGAGACCGGCCCCCTGGCGGCAGGCTTCACCAGCACCGGAGCATCGCGGGCAGGCTCTGAAAACGTCTTCTCCTTCCAGACCTTCGCCAGTACAGTTGAGCTCAGCCTGAACGCCGACCTGTACGGCGGCCGGCTCTATCCCACCGGCGGCTATTCGCTCACGGTCCCGCTCTTCGGCCGCTCCCTCCGTCTGGAGGACAGCTACCACGAAGGGCTTACGGGTGAGCTGGAACGGACCGTCGCGCGGCGGTCGGCAGTGACGGTCACTGCAGGAGATACCGCCAGTGCGGATGCAGCCTTCGATCTCCACTGGAACGGCGACGCGCTCTCGAGGAGCTGGAAAGCCGGTGGTTCCTTCTCACCGCTCGATCAGCTCGCGACTTCGGCATCATTGCAGCTGGGAGCGAACAATCCGGATCCCCGCTTTTCCCAGCAGGATCTGCAGGCCCGTTTCACGAGCACCTATCCCCTCTACACCCTGCGCTACACCGGCGGATCGGAGAGCACCCGCTCTCTAAAAGCGGAAACCTCGGCGCAGGTGGGGGATGAAACGCTCAAGCTTCAGCTCTTAGAGACCTTTACAAGCCGCACCGAGACCGCCGAGGCGTACCTGCTCAGCGGCGGCAACGCTCTCTCCGCCGACCTCTCCCTTGCAACGAGGAATGATGGCGGCAGCAGCAGCCGCTACAGTCTCGGCTACTCCCGGACCTTCGAACACGGCGACTCGCACACGGGGGAACTGAATTACCTCGGCGATGCAGAAGAGGCCTTTCGGCGAGTAGCCGCCCAGCACTACCTCTTGACGAGTATCCCCCTCTTCGAGTTGTGGCAGCGCAGCACGCGCGACGAGTTTCAAGCTGCCAGCGCCGGCCTCTCCTCGGGAAACTACCAAGCGGCCCTTTCCGCCGACTACGGCCGCAGCCCGGGCTCTACTCTCGGCCACCTCTTCCTGCCGGGCTCTCTGCACCTCGGCGCCACCCGGAATCTCCAGCGTGAGGAGGAGACCGTGCGGGATCGGCTGGAACTCGACGGCAGCAGCCGGGCTACCGCCCTCAATCTCTTTGGCCGTCTTGGACGCTATCCGTTATTTTCCTGGTACCGTACGGAGGAGATATCCCACAGTTTCAACTACACCGCCAGCCTGCCGCTCTATCTCGAGGAGAGCGAAGATAAGCAGCACTCCTTCACCGTACAGCAGTTTATCGAGCTTCAACTGGGACAGGAGAGCCGCTTTACCTGGGACGGCCGCTGGGACCTCGAGCTTCCCAAAGGCTCCCAGGACCTTACGCTCAGCGGGGAGTGGCGGCATGCCGCCGGACGGGTTGCGTTCCCGGCTTTTCTGGAAATTCTCGAGAAGGCCGACAAGCCGAGACTGGTCCATATGGAGCTGGTGGAGCTGACCGCCGCCTTCAAGCCTGCAGGAGGCGAGCGGGAGCTGCGGCCTCTGGCGCGGCACACGTCGGAATTCCTCTTTGACGAACTCGGCTCCATCGGCCTGACTGCCGCCTTCGGCTACCTGAGGCGCGACGCCGGTGCACGCGGTACCGTCCTGCACACCTTCGGAGGAGAGCTGGGAATCACCGCAGATTTCACTTTTTAAGCCCTTCCTCGCCGCTATTCTCTATCGTTCTCCCCCAAGAAAGATTATACTTATGTGCATCGCTGCAGGCTTTAGAGGACACCTGACACGTGTGTTAAATAGAGCAAGAAAAGGTCTATAAAATAACCTTTTTAGTGATTTTTTGACTTTGTGGATGTGATTTTTAAAACCTGTGTAGTATAATTATCTATATAGTCAAGGAGGAGAGGTTCTATGATTGGAAAACGCATCGGAGTGGCAATATTGGTACTTGCCTTTACCGCAGTACCCCCGTTACTTGCTCAAGAAGAAAACGGCGACGGCGGGGAAGGCTCAGCGCCCTCTTTTTCGACCACCATCGAAATCGGAGCCGAGACGTTCAACGAAAGTGGAGGACAAGTCACCTATCAGAAACTTTCCTTCACTCCCGATATCGGCTTCGGTAAAGTGGGCATCGGTTTCGACCTCACATTCCACTACCGTTTTACGGACGAAGCAGGCGGCGGTAGCGGCTTCGATTTTCGCGGTGAGGATTGGTATCCTACCGGCGATCAGAAATTCCTGGACGTCTATCTGCCGATATTTCGCTATGTACGTTATGGCCAGAAAGGCGATCCTCTCTACGGGAAGTTTGGTTCCATAGAGGACGGAACGCTGGGAACCGGCTTCATCATGGGGAACTACGCCAACACCCATTTTCTGCCGGAGCGGCGCATCGTCGGACTGGCCTTGGATGTGGACGGACGGCTCTTCGACTTCCCCTACGTGGGGGTGGAGAGTTTCGTAGGTAACTTGGCGCAATTCGACGTCATGGGTTCCAGGCTCTTTGTACGCCCCCTCGCGGCCACCGAGCTGCCGATTATCAACAGTCTGCAGCTGGGCACCACAGTGGCGGCGGACACTAATCCGGACGCCCTCTACGGTTTTAACAACTACAATGATCCGCACACCGTGAGTGTAGTCGGGGGAGACTTCATTCAACCCCTGCTGACGCAGATGCCGCTCACCCTCTCCCTCTTCGGCGACCTCGCCTTCCAGAGCGGCGGCAGCCGCACGAACACCGGCGGTAAACTTGGTGTCGGGGGACAGATGCTCGGCTTCATTAACTACGGGCTCAACGCCCTCTTTATCGGGGAGGATTTCGTCCCCTTCTACTTTGACCGCACCTACGACCTCTACCGCGAAAGCAAGTATGCGATTTTTGTCGGTGATGCCGGACTCGATCCCTACACCGGCTGGCTTGCAAGACTCGGTTTCGACTTCTTCGATGAGGCGGTGACGTTTGAGACGACCCTCGACGGATCATTCTCTCCCGACACAAGTAAGCCAAGCACCCTGCCGCACCTGCAGGCCAAGATGGCCGTTGCACAGGGTGTACTTCCGGGCATCCATTTCGATGCCACCTACGATAAGAAACATATCGAAGCGTTCGACGATCTGGTCGATCCAAAAGATGCGGTTGTCGGCGCCAACGTGCACTATACCACCGGCCCGGCGATGATAACGCTCGGTTATACGCTGCGCTACGTCCCGGAGGACGGCAGCTGGGAGACGACGGCAAAGCTGTCGAGCTCCATCAATTTGTAAGGAGGACCCTGATATGAGGAAATTCATCACCTTCGCCTGTATATTCGCCCTCGTCCCTGCGGCACTGTTTGCCCAGTACGGCGACCCGGCTGCGATTTTGGAGTACTATGAGAGCCCGCAGGAGATAACTGTCCGCGATGCCGAGAACCAGGCGGTCGAGAATATCTCCTACGGAATGACCCTCGATCCCGGCTATACGATCCAGACAATGGGCAGTACCGCCGAACTCTCCCTCGAGCCCAACGGCTCAATTATCAAGCTCTCCCGGAACACCACGTTCACTGTGGAAGGGCTGCAAAAGAGCTCGGAGGAGAAGAATAGCTTCAACCTGGCTGCGGGAAAGATGCGCGCTATCGCCGCCC
Source organism: uncultured Spirochaetaceae bacterium (assembly GCA_964346455.1). GTDB lineage: Bacteria > Spirochaetota > Spirochaetia > DSM-16054 > Sediminispirochaetaceae > CAYFUX01. The sequence continues at coordinate 154,794 of CAYFUX010000003.1, read as the reverse complement.
GGAGCGGGGCCGGAAACCGCTACGAGGTCAACACGCCCTCGGCAGTCGCCGGCGTCCGGGGAACGGACTTCGGCGTACAAGTCAGCCCCGGCTCCTCCGAGCAGGCCTTCGTCAATAACGGGCAAATCGAATACAGTAAGAAAGGCGGTCCCTCTGTCACTCTCTCCGGCGGCATGGCAGCTGACGCACTGGCCGAGACCTTTGAAGCTGTCCAGCTCTCCAACGAACAGCTACAGGAGCTGATGCAGGACGTGCAGTTCGAAGAGCTCGAGCCACGGGAAGTGCCCGGCCAGCAGCAGGAGACCGCCGAGGAAGAGCAGGAAGAAGAGGCCGAGGAAGAAGAAGAGGTAGAGTCTGGAGGCGACGAGGCTGCCGACACCACAACCGGTGAGGAGGGCGAGCCAGATACGGAAACCCGCGAGGCGACCGAGCGCGAGCGGAGCGAGTTTGAAAAGGCTCTCGCCGACATCGTAGGCCTCGAGATCGGCACGCTCACCCTGGAGGGGAAAACCTACTCCAAAGCGGTCATCCAACCCGAGTTCGAGATAGGCAAGCTCAAGGCGGCTCTCTACCTGCCGATTATCTACACCAACGATCTCTTCAATCCCAACGACTGGTACTCCCCGGCGGGCAACGACAACGAATGGTCCTTCGGCGCCGATCAGGATTGGGAGAATGCGCCGCTCGAATCAACACAAGACGTTCTGCAAGACTTTTTCCTCAAGATCCGCTACATTCAGTGGGGCGAACAGCGCGACCCCTTTTACCTGAAGTTCGGCAATCTGGACAATATGACCCTGGGCCACGGGACGCTGATGAACAATTATGCCAACGACATCGACTTTCCCGCGGTGCGGCAGCTGGGCCTCAACTTCGGCATCGACGGCGGTAACATCGGCATGGAAGGGATGGTCAACGACGCGGCGGACCCGGAGATATTTGGCACGCGCTTTTACGTCCGCCCCGTGGGCACCTTGGCCCTGGGTGCCACCACGGTCATCGACCGCAATCCGCTCTCGGCCAACCAGCAATACGCCGACGCTAATACTATCGACAGCATGAACTTCATCGGCACCGGACTCGACTCCGAACTGCCGATCGTCGAAAGCGAGTTCCTCTCTATCGTCCCCTTTGCCGATCTGGCCAGTATGATCCCGACGATCAACGGGGATCCTAAGTGGGAGCTCGTCTACAACAGCGGAGCAGACTCCTTTATGGACAGCTTCCGCAACTACGGCCTTACCGCCGGGCTTTTTGGTAATGTCACGCTCATCGACTACGAGCTGCAGTACCGCTACTACCGCGGCGTGTACCGGCCTACCTTCTTTGGCAACAATTACGAGCGTGTCCGAGGCACCTACGTAAAGAAGTTCTATGAGTATTCGACGGATCCCGACCTCTCCCAGTACGACAAGCTGGTCCAGGGCATTTACGGCAGCGCCTCCGCCGATCTTCTGGAGATGGTGGAGATGAAAGCCGGCTACATGTGGCCCTGGCACGAGGGAGGCTTCCCCGACGACCTCTCCCACTTCAACGACGAGTTTACCCTCAATGTACGGCTGCTTCCGGATGTAATTCCGGCGGTCGACCTGCACGGCGGGTTCACCTACACCCGCAGCAACTTTGCTCCGATCTTCATGGAGCCGGATAACTTTCAACTTTTCGACGGCTACACCACCGTCAAGGGCGAGATCGTCTACGGAGTAGCTCCCAACATGGACATCGTTGGCGTAATCTCCACCAGCACGGTGCATGACGACCAGGGCAACATCGAGTACACTTCAAACGGTACGCCTAAGGTGGTGCCCAACATAACGATTGAAACGAGGGTCAGCTTCTAGTACCCTTGTGATCATGAGTACCACACCCCAATCCCGGAGGATTCATATCCTCCGGGATTCCGTTGCCAAACGTATTGCGGCCGGCGAGGTAATCGACCGGCCGTTTTCCGTGATTCGGGAACTCCTGGACAACGCGATCGATGCCGGGGCCTCTCAGATCGACCTCTACCTGCAGCGCGGCGGTTTAGAGCGTATTCGAGTCGTCGACGACGGGGAGGGAATGAGCCGCGAGGATCTGGATCTCTGCTGGCAGCCTCACGCCACCAGTAAGATCGAGACCTCGGAGGATATCTACGCCCTCACCACCCTCGGTTTCCGCGGCGAAGCGCTCAGCTCCATCGCCTCCTGCTCACGGCTGACTGTCTCAAGCGCCCCCGCAGAAGGGACTCCCCATACTCTGGAAGTGCACGGGGGGAAGAAACTTCGTCTTGAAGCTGAAGCCGGAGCGGCGGGTACCGCCGTCGATGTGGCGGACCTCTTTTTCAACATGCCGGGACGCCGCCGTTTCCTCAAGAGCGCAGGTGCTGAAAGCTCCGCCTGTAAACGCACCTTTCTCGAGAAGGCGCTCCCCTTTCCAGAGATCGGCTTTCGCCTCTATATTGGCGGGGAGATGCGCCTCTACCTGCCACCGGCCAGCCTTCGCGAGCGGGTAGCCGCCGCCCATCCTTCCGCCCTGCCGGAGAACTTTCTCTACGAATGCGAGGGCCAAGGGGGCCGTTTCCAGCTCCGAACGGTCCTCTCCTCACCCTCCCTCACCCGGCGGGACCGGCGCTACATTCATATCTACGTCAACCGCCGGCGCATCTCCGAATACTCCCTGGTGCAGGCGGTGCAGTACGCCTACGGCGAGTACCTCCCCGGCGGCCAGTTTCCCGCTGCCTTCATCTTTGCGCAGGTCGACCCCGAGTTGGTGGACTTCAACATCCATCCCGCCAAGCGAGAAGCCCGTATCAAGAATCTACCGGATATTCACCATCAGCTCGTCCATGTGATCGGCCGCTTTCTCGCCGAACAGTTTCCCCACGTCCATCCCCGTACAGAGTCGCGCGGAAGCACCGCAGAAGCTCCGGCGGAGCACTATGGTCCTGCATTCGACAGCGGCTCGTATGTATCTCCTTCCGGCTTCAGCGGCGGCTCATCCTACCAAGGAGGCGGCAGCCGACGCGCTCCGGGATCCGGAAGAGCTTCCGAGAGCGATACAGCCGCCAGGCGAAAGATCGACCTGGAGGAGTGGAAACGTATCGGGGAGGCACAGCCGGGAGGGACGCACGAGAGTGCGGCTGCTCCGCAACAGCAGGAGCCGCCGCAGATCGGGAGTGAGCAAAAAGCCGGCGGTGAGCAGGAACCGGCACCGGATGACCGGCTAAAAGTGCTCGGGCAGCTCTTCGGCCTCTTTATCGCCGTGGAATTTGGAGAGGAGCTGCTGCTCATCGATCAGCACGCCGCCCACGAGAGGATTATCTACGACCGCATCAGCAGTTCCGCCCAGCACCACCAGAACCTGCTGGTTCCCTTGAGCTTTGATACGGAGGAGGAGGAGACCCAGCTTCTCCTGCGGCGCCGGGACGAGTTTTCGGAGATGGGGATCGGGCTGCAGCATATAGGGGAGAATAGTTGGGAACTCACTGCGCTCCCGGAGCGCTGTACCGGAATGGAAGAAGAACTCATCGGCTTTCTGAAGTCGGCCACCGTTCCGCAAGAAGAGCTCCGCAGCACTATGTATGCGGAGATCGCCTGTAAGGCGGCGGTGAAGGATGGAGAACGGCTCGAGCAGGTGAGCGCCGCGGAACTTGCCCGGCAAGCGCTCGCCCTACCGGTGCCTCGCTGCCCCCACGGCCGCCCGGTGTGGCACCGTATCAGCCGTGAAGAGCTCCTGCAGTCGGTCGGACGCATATAGCCGTAGATATAGCCGTAGATAAAGCCGTAGCCGCCCCGACGGCCGATGCAGCCCGGCCCCTTTGCAATGATTACGAGGTGGAGATCATTTTTTTCACCTCTTCGCTGCGCTCATAATCGGGGTTCTTCTCCAAAAGACGCTCGAGAATCGTCTTCGCCTCTTCGCCGCTGCCCTCGGCAAAAAGCAGTTCCCCGAGCTTATAATAGGCATCCCAATAGTTGGCATCCACTTTGATTAGCTCACGAAGGGTAGAGATAGCTTTCTCCTTTTGATCCGTTTCTATATATGCAAGCGCCAAATGGTAGCGCATCAGCGTAGCACCGGCCTTCTTCTCTATCGCCCTCCGGTAATGCTTAATACTGTCCTGGTACTGTTCGGAGTGCAGGTAGACGTTGCCCAGATTATTGTTTACTGCCAAAGAGCCAGGCTCCGTCTCGTACGCTTTTTGCAAAACTTTCCGGGCTTTTTCGAACTGTTTCTGCTCGTCGTAGATCGACCCCAGATTGACCATTGCATCCACATGTTCAGGGTCCTGGCTTATCGCCCGCTGGTACGCCTCGATCGCCTGATCCACATTTCCCGTTTCTTCCGCGGCCTTCCCGAGGATGTAGAGATTCGACACTTCATCCGAATTTAGCTGCACCGCTTTAACCGCATGGGTAAGGGCCTCGTCCGCCTTGTCTTGGTCCAGCAAAACCTTGGTGATATTGTAGTGGGTGGCGGCATCATCGTCTTTGATCTCCAAGGCGTCCCGGTAGGCTTGTACCGCCTTCTCCATTTCGCCAACCTGAGCATACAGATTCCCAAGTTTCCGCCGGTAGCCCGGGTTCTCCTGGTCGTAGCGCACAGCCTCCTGGATATCCTGTATTGCTCCCTGATGATTCCCTGCGCGGCGCTTCAGCTCCGATTTTTGATAATGGGCAAGATCGTTCTCGGGATCGATCTCTGCCGCCCGGCTGAAGGCGTTCAGCGCCGCCTTGTTGCTGCCGAGTCTCCGTAGGGTGAAGCCGAGATTCAGATACGCCTTGAGGAAATCGGAACGGTTGTGAATTGCCGCCTCAAAAGACTGGCGTGCCTGGTCGAATCTACCCACCCGATACTGAGCTTTACCCAGCTCAAACAGCATATCAGCACTTTCCGGATTCAGCTGAGTCGCCTTTTTGTACGAGTCGATCGCATTTTCCCACTGCTTCCGCTCGTTATATACATTCCCCAAGGTATTGTAGGGCACCCAGAGGTTCTTATCCATATTGATCGCTTCGTTTGAATAATTGATCGCCTCTCTGATATTACTTTGGCTTTCATGGTCCTCTTCAAAGTAGGCTTCGCCTTTGCGGGCCACTGCTTCTGCGTTCTCAGGATCTAATTCCAGGGCTTTTTCAAAGAGACCGCGCGCCTCGATGTAGTTGTCCTTTTTCAGCTCCTCTACTCCCTGTTTGACCAGCTCCTGGGCCTTCTCTTTTTTTTCCCGCTCCTCTTTCTCCATGGCGGCCAGCTCCTGCTCTTTCTGCTTACGCCGCTCCTCGGCCGCCTTCTTCTGCTCTTCCTGTCTGCGTTCTTCCTCTTTCCGGCGCTGCTCGAGCTCTTCCTGGGAAGGGCCCTGCTGCTCGCTCTCCTTCTCGCGTTCCTTCAGAGCAGTTCCGAGTTCATTGAGCGTTTCCACCAGTTTTTCCTGTTCCTCTTGAGAAACTCTGTCCCCCTGCTGCTGCTCTTTCCGGCTCTTTTGCTCTTCCTGCTTTCGCGCCTCGATAATGGTATCCCGCAGCTCACGGGCACGCTCGTCACTGGAGTCCCGTATCAGCAGCTTGTCCACCAGATCGAGGCCCCGCTGATATTCGCCCTTCTCGTAGTAATCTTCCGCCAGAGACAGCATGTTCTCACGCTCAGTGCTGCTCTCATCATCGCTGCTGCCGTCCAACAAATAATAACCGCCCCCGACGCCGAGCGCCAGCAGCAGTATCAGTATGCCGCCTCCGATAAGCAGTTTTCCTCTATCCATCTATCTCTCTCCCTGTTCGATGTGGGCATATATTCCACTATTTTTCATATAATATCAAGGTGTTAGTATCTCAATCGACAATGTCGAAATCTTCTTCATACTCCTTTACTTCTCCGGTTCCGGCGGAGAGGTTTTTCGTCTCCTCTTCCGACTTCTCGAGAGAACCGAGCACCTGATCGAGGAGCTCCTTACGCTTACGCTCTTGCTCTTTTTTTCGCTCTTCCTCGGCACGCCGGCGCGCCTCGGCGAGTTCCTGCTTCTCCTGCAAAAGGGCGATCATCTGTTCAATGTTCCTCTTCTGTTCGGAGTTAGGCTTGAGCGAGAGGTACACCTCGTAATCTGCGACTGCCTGCTCGTACTTTTCCAGCTTAACCCGGGTGTTGGCACGATTCAAATAGGCGGGTGCATAGTTACCGTTAGCCTGCAGCGCGCGGGTAAAGTGTTCTACTGCCGACTCGAGCTCACCCATTCGCAGATAGTTGGTACCGATATTGTGGTGAAAGTCCGCCTTTTTCTTCCCCGTATTCTGCAAACCTTTTTGATAGGTTTCAACCGCCTGTCGGTATTCTCCCAACTGTTCGTACGCTACTCCCAGGTAGAAGAAAAGTTCCGTCCGCTTCGGTTCCTGCTCTATAGCCGCTCTGAGCATGGGAACCGCCTCTTCAGGACTATTGTTCATAAAGCGCTTTATCCCCTCTTCCGCTGCTTTGGATGCAAAGACCGGCCCGCTGCAGAAAAGTATGAGAAGAAGAAGCGCTGTACATCGTCGAATTGCTCTCCTCACGACATCGCTCCTTTATTGTGAAGGTTTGACATTACCTCATTTTCTCATTAATCTAAGCTAAGGAGAAGAGTATGCCACTGATTATTATCCTTATTATAATTCTCGGTGCGAGTATCGGCATTATTGCATATTTTCTCATTAAGTCGATCATCACACCGAAAAAAATGGAAACACTCTTCAAGCAACTCGACCAGGGCAAGGGGAATAACGTCATTAGAATGACAAAGCAGCTTCTGGCAAAGCAGCCAAAGAATGTTGACGCCCACTATTTGCTCGGGATGGCGTACCTCCAGCAAAATAAGCCCGAGCTGGCACTTATGGAGCTGAAGACCGTCAATCAGATTGGGATCTTCGAGGGCTATACCAAGGAGCAGACCTTTCGCGAGCAGATAGCCTCCCTTTTTGAACGCTTCAACCAGCCGGAAGAAGCGCTGAAGGAATACCTCCTGCTTATCAAGCTGGCCCCCAACAATTCCGACTACTACCACCGAGCGGGAATTCTCTTTGAGGCCCGGGACAAAGCCGATAAGGCAAAAAACTATTTTCGGCGGGCAATAAAACTCGATCCCAACCATTCGGACGCCCATTTCCGGCTAGGCTACATCCTCTACCGCAGCAAAAACAATCTGGAGGCCAAGAGGGAGTTTGAAAACGCCATCAGCACGGATCCTTCCAACTATAAATCCTACTACTATCTAGGCAAGTTACAGAAAGAAGAACATAATTATACCGCCGCGCTCACCTCCCTCGAGCGCGCTCAGCGTGATCAGGATCTCAAGGTTAGGTCCCTTATCGAACGCGGCAGCTGCTACATGAAGATGAAACAGTATGAAAAGGCCATCACCGAGCTGCAGCGAGCAATCAAGCTCAGCTCCAGCGATCAGAGCCAGGAATCGCTCTATGCCCGCTACTTTCTCTCCCTCGCCCTGGAGCAGGAACGGCGTTTTGACGAGGCGATTGAGGAGTGGGAGCTAATCTACAAGAAGAAGCCTGGATTCAAAGATGTGGCGGAAAAGTTAAGCCAATATCAAGAACTGCGAACCGACGACCATATCAAAGATTATCTCACCGCCGGCCCTTCGGAGTTTCACGGCATCTGTAAAGAACTCACCACTCAGCAGCTCAGTCTGCAGATTCGAGATATCAATGATATTAAGAACGGATGCCAGGTACTGGCGGTGGAAAGCAACAGCCGCTGGCGTAACGCCAGAAAAATGCCCAAGCTGGTTTGGTTTCTCAGAACCCCGGAAAATGTGGACGAGCCGACTATTCGTTCCATGCACGAAGAGCTGCGTAAGAGCAATATTGGCCGGGGTGTAATCGTGAGCTCCTCAAACTTTACCAGGAAAGCGATCGACTATGCAGAGAGCAGGCCGATTGAACTGATGGGTACCGATCAACTCCAGCAGATGCTGCGTTCTATCGATTTTTCGGAACTTGCCATGAGCTGAACAGAAGGAGCCGCTTCCGTGCGCCGCTTAAAGGTTCTCTGTATCTCCGACCATGTCGATCCGCTCATCTACTCCGATTCCATCAAAGATCGCTTTCGCAATGTGGATTTGGTTCTCAGTGCAGGAGATCTGGACCTCAGTTACTATGGCTACATCGTCAGCAATATCAACACGCGGCTCGCGTTTGTCTTTGGCAACCACAATCTCAGCAAAATCGCACTCTACCGCAAGGAACACCGCATCCATACGCTGAGTTACTACGAGGATGACAATATCCTTCAGCAAACCTTTGGTTCCACCTATGTAGGGGATGCAGTGCGAAAAGTGGAGGGGCTCATTGTAGCCGGCCTCGGCGGAAGCATGCGCTACAACAACGGGCTCAACCAGTATACCGAAACCGGCATGTTCTTCAAAGCCCTCAAACTTCTGCCGGGACTGCTGTTCAATCGCCTAGTCCGCGGACGCTGGATGGATGTGCTGCTTACCCACGCTCCCCCGGCAGGGCTGCACGACCGTTCGGATCGCTGTCACCGGGGCTTCAAAACCTTTCTCCTGCTGATGAAACTCTTCAAACCTCAGTACTTGGTGCACGGCCACGTCCACCTATATGATATAAACACTGAGCGGTGCAGCATGTATCGCAGTACGTGCGTGGTCAACGCCTATGAACATACTATCATCGATATCGAGGTGCCGTGATGGAAAACTCACAGTTCATACAACACAGAGCGCGCGATGATTTCAACAGGGCCCGCTCTAAAGCTACGATCACGCAATTGCTTTCCGCCCTCACTCCCGAGCGACAGCGTCTTTTGGCCCTTGAGGATGTGCGCAACCTTCTCAAACCCCACTCGGAAACCTACAAGGGAATGCAGGCGGTACCGATCGACAAAATCGTGGGCAGCGAGGGACGCTACAAAGACTTTACCAGCGCCTTTCTTCCAAAACGCGAGTTTATTCGTGGACGCTGGGAGAGCGTCGATCGAGCCCACATCTCCGATGTGATCCTGCCACCGATCAAGCTCTATGAAATCGGCGGCGTCTACTTTGTACGGGACGGCAATCACCGGGTTTCGGTGGCCCGTATGCAGGGGACCGAAATGATCGATGCGGAGGTCATCGAATTGGATACGGAGATTTCCCTCGAGCCCGGTATAACCAACGAAGAGCTCAAACGGCGGGTAATCGAATACGAAAAGCGGCAGGTGTTTGACGAAACCGGCTTATCCCGTGTCATTCCGGAAGACGAAATTATGTTCACCGAACCGGGCCGGTATATCGAACTGCTGCGTCACATCAAGGGTCACAAATACTTTCTCAACCAAGATCGTGAGGAGGAGATACCCTTTATAGAAGCCGCAAGCTCGTGGTACCGCAATCTCTATCGTCCTATTATTCGCATCATCAGAGAGGAAAATATTTTGACCCGCTTTCCCGGCCGTACTCACTCCGACCTCTATATGTGGGTTGTCAAACACTGGGACGAATTGAAGAAAAAATACGGCAACGATTTTTCTCTGAAGACCGCCACTCTCGACTTTTCGGAGAAGTATGGCACCAGCATCAAACAGCAAATAAAAAACTTTCTTCTCTCTCTGCTGAAGTCACTGCTCCCTCGGAAGCGTGCCTAAACGCTCGAGGGGATATGGCCCGCGTACAACACCAAAGCCGCGCTCCGCGCTGTAACTGAGGATCAGTACGGTACGGCCTCCCTCCGCACTCCATTTCTCGAGGCTATCCGTCGTGGGACGGAGAAGGGAGGTGTCCGCATTTTCCGGTGAAACTACTCTCATCGACTCCCCTGCTTCATTCAGCAACTTTAACCGCTTCTCTTCAAAAGGGTAGTACAGCGTCTCTTCCTCTCCCGCCGGCGGTGCCGGCAGCATCTTCTTTGGCAGTCTGCCTTTGGTAAGGCCGGTAATCGCGGGTTCGATGAAGATAGTTTCCTCGGCCCGCTCTCCCGCCCGGTCCTCTAACAGCACGCGGTAGCGCCCCCGGGGCAGCGCACCGCCCTCGGGCGCGGTTCCGGGCGCCCGTAGACGGCCTCCTACCCACGTTTCCCCCGTCTGTTCCACCTGGCTCCACTGCTGCGCCGCAAGGCTCCAGCGCAATTCCTTCTGCGGATGGGTAAGCGTAAGGACGGATAGATCCTCCATTCCATCGGTATCATCCGCCTGCACAAACAGCGTCAGCCGTTCAAACTGCTCTGTTCCGTCAGGTCGCACCACTACATCGAGGCGCCAGTGCTGTTGATATATACGCGGCTGCTCTCCGGAGCAGCCACCGAAGAGGGGCACGGCTATCGCGACCAGCATGCTCCAGGTGAGAAGTACACTCCACCACGGCGCCTTGCTATAGCCCCGCAGACCGTGTCTCGACCGCGCGGGAGAGAAAGCGGATTGCGGCACCTCGCGCGCTCCAATCACTCCTGCTCCTTCCGGCGGTCGAGGAGCATCTTATTGACCACCGGATTCGCATACGCCTCCAGCAGGATATTGGTCACCTGTCGATTGAGAAACCGGAAGCGGCGAAAAAACCGATCCTGCTCCTCTTCACTGTAGGTGTCTTTAAACAGATCGGTATGATTGACCACGTCGTAGGCAATGCGATTTGTAGCCCAAAGCTTGTATCCGCGGTGAATACTCGCATCGATCGCCTTTGCAAGCTCCTTCTCATTGGCTGGACCGGAAGTGATGGGCTCACCAAAGTGATAGTGCACTCCGCCTTTGAAGCCTTTGATGCCGGCCATAATGCTGACCAGATCTTCGTATTTACGCTTTTTGTGACCTCCGTGGGTGCGGTTGCGGTACACCTCCCATGCCTTCATTCTATCGCAGGGGTCAAACTCGTAGGATATGGAGACAGGAACGATCTTCATGCTCTTTAGAAACTGGTCAAAGGGGATTTTTTCTCGTCGATGCGCAAAATAGATCATCTTTAGGATCGCAGGATTGGTCACATCCATCCCGTCCTTGGCGCGCCCCGGGCGCTGAGCAATCCAGGCCGATTGACCGAGATCCTGCAGAACGTGCCACATGTAGCGAGAGAGACGCAGGCTCTCGTTGAACTGTTCACGTAAAGGCAAATTCCGTTTGACAATAAAGGCCCGATTCATACGAATTACATCAGCTACCATGTCATTGAAAAGGAGGTTATCTCCAAAACCTATCTGCGAGACCTTGTAGTGATTGTTCAAAAGAATAAAATTGAGCAGGGCGGGATCGAGTACAATATCCCGGTGGTTGGAGATAAAAAGATACGCTTCCTGCGGAGCGAGTCTCTCCAGCCCCGAGTAGGTCAGCCCGTCAGTAGTTTTTTTTACCAGCGGATGCAGGAGGGTGTCGACGACGATCTTACGTTGAAACTGCTCCACCGTCCGAATATTTTTCAGCTTGAAATACAGGTAAAGCCGGATCGCCTCGTCCAACAGTACCCCGAAGGGCCGCGGAACCTTGGGGATCAAGGCCGAGCGGAGTGCCTTGATCAGCTCTTTCTTACGGGCAAGGCGGCCGAGTACCTGGGGAATCTCCTCATCGGAATAGGGACGTATATCGTCGAACTCGCGTGACGCGATGGATTCCTTGCTCATACACGCACCATAGCGCAAAGTTTAGTACGGAGTAAAGAGATAATGGAATGAACGCCGAAATTGGGCTTCATCATTCCCCTCGGCACAGCGCCACCCTTCGCGGAAGGGTGGAATCCCCCCGCCGTTACCATGCTAATAACCATGCTAATAAGTGACGGCAACATAGCCTGATATCGAGCTTCTTGATAGCGGGCTATTCGATACCCACCAAGGCTTTGATATACTGACTGCGCTCGTAGACCTCGGGATGTTCCATACGTTCCTGGCTCATCATTCCCCGAAACTCCTCTATGGAAGCGTAGCCCTTGCGGTCCATCCACTCTGTCAGCCCCTGAGTAAGCGTCTCTATCTCACCTACGCCCTTGCGCATCAGCTGAGAGCATACTTCGGTTACCTTTGCGCCGGCAAGCAGCTGTTTGATTACATCTGCAGAGCTGTGAATACCCGTGTTAGCCGCCAAATCAGCGCCGACTTTACCGGAAAGCAGGGCAATCCACTGCAAAGTAAAGGCCATCTCCTCCGGCGCGCTGTAGATCTGAGCGGTTTTAACGCTCATCTTCTCGATATCAATGTCCGGCTTGTAGAAGCGGTTAAAGAGCACGAGCCCCTTTGCCCCTTCGTTGGCAAATTGCTGCATGGTTCGAGCCATACCGGAGAATTGGCTGCCCAGCTTAAGCGCCACTGGAATGGAGACCTTCTGGCGCACCTTTTTGAGGATATCGAAATACCCTTTTTCAATATCCCGGCCATCGGCAGCGGTATTGGCCGGAATAATATAGAGATTCAGCTCCAGCGCATCCGCTCCCACCTGTTCAAATCGGGTGGCATATTCGATCCAGTTGCCGCTGCTGACGGCATTGATGCTGGCGATAACGGGTATATTCACCCGCTTCTTCGCCTCTTCCACCAAAGCCAAATAATTATCGATATAGTAATCGCGGCTCGTCTCTTTGAAATAATCGTACGCTTCGGTGTACGCATCAAAGTCCATACCGCCGATCATTTGCCGAGAGTCGTGCTCGATTTGCTCCTCAAAAATCGATTTCAAAACTACCGCGCCTGCGCCAGCCTTTTCGCACTCCGCCACTTTTTCTACGTCATACGTCAGCTGAGAGCTGGCCACGACCACCGGATTTTTCAGTTGCAATCCCATATACGAAGTAGTTAGATCAGCCATTGTGTATCCTCCTTACCCTCAAACATGCCACACTAGGTGCGCTTGTAAAAGGGTGTGCGAACCAATTCGGCCCGTTTGCGTTTCCCGTTGATTTCGATTTCTATCTGGTCGCCAAACTTCAATCCAATACCACGCTGAATAAGTACCAATCCGAAAAACCCTTCCAGCATGGGAGACTTTGACCCGCTGGTCACGAAGCCGATCTCCTCACCGCCGGGCATGAAGACCGGGTATTCGTGCCGAGGCACGCCTCGGTCAATCATCTTGCAGCCCCGCAGCGACCTGGGGATCCCTTGCACCTTCTGTTCAGCCAACGCCTTTTTACCGCAGAAATCATCGCCGTCCAGATTAACGAAGGCCTTCAAATTTGCTTCCAGCGGGGTAATGCTCTCGGTCAACTCATGCCCGTAGAGCGGCAGTTTAGCCTCAAAACGGAGGGTATCTCTACACCCGAGTCCGCAGGGCAGTACGCCGCGGTCTTTGGTTTTTTCAAGCAGTTCGTTCCAGACATCAGGAGCTTTCCCGGCGGCACAGTAGATCTCGAATCCGTCTTCGCCGGTATAACCGGTCCGGGAGATGAGGCAAGAGGCTCCGGCGATGTCTATCCCGTTCTTGAAACGGAAAAAACCAATCTCATCCACCACCTCTCCGGCGATCTCTTTCAAATACGCATTGGCATTGGGGCCTTGAAAGGCGATCTGTGCCCAATCCGAACTCACATTACTCACTTCCGGCATCTTCCGGCCTTCCCGCGCCCAGTCGTTCTCTTCACTGATCCAGCGGAAATCTTTCTCCGTATTCGCGGCGTTAACCACCACCAAATAGCCGTTTTCGTGAAAACGATAGACCATCAGATCATCCACGGTACCCCCGTCAGGGTAGCACATGGGACTGTAGAGACACTGCTCGTTCTCCATGGAAGTCACATCGTTTGTCACCAGCCAATCGAGAAACGCAGTGCTCTCCGGCCCTTCAACCAGAACCTCTCCCATGTGGGAGACATCAAAGAGACCGGCATTCTTGCGTACAGCCAAATGTTCGGAGATTATCCCCGGCTCAAAATTAACCGGGAGCTCCCAGCCGCCGAAGTCGATCAGTTTCACACCGCTGTACTCTTTGTAAACCTCATAGAGAGGTGTTCTCTTCAGCATATGTTCCTCCTAAAGCATGTAGGGCACCCGCAGGTTATATCCCTGATAGACGACAAAAGTCTCTACTTCACGAATCTCCCCCACACGAGAAAGTTCGTCGGTAAAGAACTCCATGAGTCCGAACTCTTCGTTCTCGTTCAGCAGAACCTGTACGATAAGATCGTACCGTCCGGTGACGACACTTACCGAAACCACCCCTCTGAGAGCGGTGAATTCCTTGCCTTTTCGCACCAGTTCAACCGTCGAAAGCTTTACTCCGATGATGATCATCCGATGGCCCGGAAGTGAATCGGGATCCACCAGACCTGAGATTTCCAGGATCCCCTCATCAACCAGTTTGTTCACCCTCGCCCGTACGGTGTTTTCCGTAATAGAGAGAGCTTCAGCAATGGTGCTGAAGCTCTTTCTCCCATCACGAAGATGTTTGATGATCTCTATGTTGGTTTCATCAATCTTCATATTCGGTGTTCATTATACTCTTAGCCCTTCTTTTTTGCAAAGTTCTTCATAAATTCAACGAGGGCCTGCACGTTTTCTACGGTCTGACTGTTGTAGATCGAGGCACGACAGCCTCCTACACTGCGGTGACCTTTGAGCCCCAGCATCCCTTCTTGTTCGGCCTCCTTGATAAACTCTGCTTCGAGCTCCTCGCTAGGCAGCCGGAACACTACGTTCATCGTGGAGCGATAGCGGGAGTCTACCGGACTGCGATAGAAACCGTCGGAGTTGTCGATCGCATTGTAGAGGAGCTCGGATTTCTTTTGGGCCCGCTCGGCCATGCCTTCCGCACCGCCATTGCGCTTGACCCACTCGAGGACCAATTTGATACCCCAAATGGAGAAGACCGGAGGAGTGTTGTAGATGGAGTTCTTGCCAATATGCGTCTTGTAATCCAAATAAGCCGGCAGCTCGCGGCCGTGCTTGCCCACCAGTTCGTCCCGCACAATCACAATGGTTGCGCCCGCCGGGCCGAGGTTTTTCTGGGCGCCGGCGTAGATCAAACCAAAGCGCTCCACCGGTACCGGGCGGCTGAGAATATCGCTGGACATATCGGCTACGAGGGGAACATCGCCGGTAGCGGGCCACTCTTTCCACTGTATGCCGCCGATAGTTTCATTGCTGGTGAGGTGGAGATAGGCGGAATCTTGATCCGGTTTCACCGCTGAGGGCTCGGGAAGGGAAGTAAAGCTGTTCTCTTCCCCGTTATACAGCACGTCCACGGTGCCGATCTTCTTCGCGTCGTCCACCGCTTTGCCCGCCCAGTGACCGCTGTGAATATAGGCTGCCTTTTTCCCCTGCGGCAAAAGGTTATAGGGGATCATCGAAAACTGGAGCGTAGCCCCCCCGCCGAGGAATAGCACATGATAATTTTCGGGAATGCCCATGAGCTCCCGCAGCAGCCGTATCGCCTCGTTGTGCAGTTCATCATAGACTTTGCCGCGGTGGCTCGCTTCGATGATGGAATATCCCTGACCGTGATAGTCGTCGATATGTTCCTTCATTTCCTTCAGCACTTCCACCGGGAGGGTGGACGGGCCGGCGAAAAAGTTCAATTTTCGATTCATAGTTTTCCTCCGTCAATTGCATCTTTGATCAGTCCATAGGCTTCGTCGCCGATTCGCTGAAGATTCTCTTTGCTGCTGGCGCCGATATGTGGTGTCATCAGCGTATTGGGTGCGTCTCTGAGAGGATAGTCCTCTGCGGGAGGATCACTGGGATAGACGTCGGTGGCAAAGTAGGCGACACGCCCCTCTTTCAGGGCCGCTGCCATATCCTCAGCGTTAACCACCGCCCCGCGTCCGGCGTTGATAATGATCGGAGCTTTCTCACAAGCGGATAACAACCTAGTATTTATCATTCCCTCTGTCTCCTTAGTCAACGGCACATGGAGAGAGATGTAATCCGCATCCTTTACAGCTTCCTCGGGAGAACCGAGCATCTGAGCCCATTTGCTCTCCTGGATGTACTTGTCATACGCTACTACTTTCATTCCAAATGCAGTGGCTCGTTTTGCCACCTCTGTTGCGATATTGCCGATTCCGAAGAGCGCCAGCTTTTTCCCGTAGAGTTCGGTGCGTTTGAGTTCTTTCTTCTTCCACTCGCCCTTCTTCATGCTGTTGTCTGCTTCTACAATGTGATTGGGTACGGCAAGCATCATCGCCATGGTCAACTCCGCCACAGCGATCGCCGGGGCATTGGGGGTATTGTATACCTGAATCCCTTTGCTCTTGGCATAATCGATATCAATGTTATCCATACCAACCCCACCCCGAATAATCATCTTTAGATTGCTGGCTTGATCGATCCACTCCTTGGTGCATTTCGTCTTACTGCGCACCAAAACGATATCGGCTTCGGATAGACGTTCTTTGTTATCCGTTACCTCTCCAAAGACGGAAAGTTTCTCCGGCATAGAGGGGTCAAATGCGTCGCTTATCAGTAATAACATGGATCCTCCCGTAGACATAATTATACATACTAGAATAGTACTCGATGCTTAGTTTTCTGTCAAACAAGAAACGCTGTATTTATGTTTTCAGAAAATTGCCCGGCTGTTTAGTTTACAAAAACCAATCCGTAGCATCATGCATAAGTATCGGATCCTGGTACGCCACAAAAAAAAAGGACTGCCCGCGGGGAGCAGTCCCTGTTTACTTCTCGTCTGGTAATACACCGGACGGGATTAGTAATTTTTCATAGCTTGCAATTTCCGCAGCTTCTTCTGCTGCTTGCGTTCGAGAGCTTTTCGTTTCCGATTTTTGATGGTAGAGGGTTTCTCGTAATACTCCCGCTTTTTCCACTCACGGATAATGCCCTCTTTTTCCACCATGCGCTTGAAACGCTTCAGGGCCCTCTCCAGGTTTTCGTTGTCGTCTACTCTGATGTAAGCTATGGTAATCACCCCCTTCCGGTTTTTCACTACGGTGCAGTTTCCGCACCGGCGTTTTCAATTATGCCAGTTATTCCCGTTTTGGTCAACTCCCTCGGATTTACCGGCACTCCGTTTATCCGCACTTCCCAGTGAAGATGCGGTCCGGTAGCTAAACCGGTCTTTCCAACCGTGCCCAGCGTATCTGCGCGCGCCACATATTCCCCGACCTTCACATCGAGGGAATCGAGATGAAAATAGATCGAATATACTCCCGGAAGATGGGCAACAACAACACTGTAGCCGGATATCACCCGCTCTTTCGCCATCACGACTTTACCCTGTGCACAAGCGCGAACAGGCGTCCCGATGTCAGCTGCAAAATCGACCCCGGTGTGGATCGTCCGAGCCGTACCACCGTTGTCATACTCATAGACGCGGCGGTCTCCATAATGCGAGGAGATCCGCCTCCATTCGACCGGAGTTTGGTACAGTTGGGCATCGTAGGTGTGGCCTGGATCGAACTTGGCATAGAGTTGCTGAATTTCCTTTGCCTCTCGACGCTTGCGTTCATCGGGTTCGCGGCGCAGCGAGGACATGGAAGGCTTCAAAGCGATAGTCTCTTTGCGAAAGTCCCGGCTCGTAACCTGCAGCGCTCCCATGTACCGCTCCTCCTCGCCTTCCGCGTCAAATACTTTCAGTACGTACTCCCCCGGGTCGAGTTTCGCAGAGAGCCCCAGAAGCGCCACCGCATGCCCCTCTTCAGCCTCAGAGGCGTACAAAAAGGCCTGCGCCTCGGCTACTGTCCCGCCTGAAGGCGCATGAAGCTCAACGGTAAATCTCTTTGATGTGGCGGCCGTCACCGCCACTACCTCTCCGGGAGCGGCTGTCTTTGCGTGATGATAGGGGGAGGCGATCTTGTTTGGCGCCGCCGGCGTTTCCATCACGGCAGCAAAAACCATGAGTGTCGCGATAAAAGCGGCAGTTGCGATGTAACGTGATGCAGTTAGACTCTTATACATAAGCTCTCCTTGGGTATTACTCAGTTGCGAGCTACATCGAGCACGGTGAGTTGGCTTGTTTCTGTGTATTTGAAATAGTTGCGTCCCAGCCGGAACACGACATCCACCGTGTCCCCTTGGGAGAACTCCCGATCCACTTTTTCCGCGGCGCGCCAGTAGATAGCCGGCCATTTGTAGGCGCCCGAATCGAGCAGCATTTTCACATGCTGTTGCTCTCCTTTGCCAACAAGAGAGAGCTCAGCGATACGCAGGCTGCGCGCCATAAACACGAGCGGCGGATTCTCTTCGCCGTACGGCTCGAGGCGCTCTACAAGCGTGTGGAGCGAGGGCTCCAAATAAGCAGTAGGCAGTTCCGCATCAATATTCAATTGCGACTCTTCCACCTCCCTCGGCTCCATAGCGGCGACTTCCTCGCCAAAGCGGCGTACAAACTCGTCATACTTATCGGGCATCATGCTAAAACCGGCCGCATAATCATGCCCGCCGTAATCGAGGAAGAGATCTTCAAAGCGATAGAGAAACTCTTTCAAGTGAAAGCCTTTAATGCTGCGCATTGATCCGACGAGCGACTCATCAAGGTCCGCGACGACCGCCGCGGGAACCCCAAAATACTGTACTAGACGAGCGGCGATGATCCCTGTAATGCCGCGGTGAATGGAGCTGTCTCGCACCAGCACCATCTGCTCGCCGAGTTCCCGGTACCGTTTCTCCGCCTGCGGAAGAACCGCCTTCCATGCAGTATCCCCCTGCTTTTTCCGCCGCTTATTGATGGCAATAATCTCCTCCACCAGGGAGGTGCGCTCCTCCGGGTCCTCCGTCAGGAACATTCTCGCCGCCTTGTCGGGCTCTCCCAGCCGTCCGGTAGCATTGATCACCGGAGAAATTTGCCAACTGACATCGGTAGTGCTGAGCCGCTTTCCCAGAAGATTCTGCTGCAGCAGCAGCTCGTTGATCCCCTCGCGCTCAACCTTGTTCAGCTGTTCCATCCCCTTGCGTACCAGAATACGGTTTTCCCCCGTCAGCGGCATAAGATCTGCAAGCGTTCCCAGCGCCACAAGGTCCAAGCGCTTTTCGAAATCCTTGGAGAGTGCCGAATAACTCCGCAGAACAAAAGAGATAAAAAGGTTGACGAATATATCCAGCTCCTCGCTGGAGTCCGGAAAATACTGATTGGTTTTGCTCTTGTCGCGGATCTTCATCAAACTCTTCTCTCGCAGAGCGGGAAAGATCTCCCAAATCTTTGGGGCCACATCCAAAAGGTTGATCTCCACCCCTTCACCGAACACCTTTTTCAAGAGCCGGGTGTGGACGGGCTCGCCGTAGACGAGTATCTGCGTCCCCACTAAAAAAGACTCCAGACGGGACTGTTCCAGCCGCACCATACCGGGAACCAGGTTTTCCGTCACTCGGTCCACTTCTACCAGATTCCGTAGCTTCACCGCCTCCAGGATGACCGTATCATTGCCCGGCCGAGTGTTGAGGAGGACCACCTCCTCCTTGTACATCTCTGTTCTGGCAAACTCCAGCGCCCAAATCAGTTTGGCAACCACTCCGCAGCCAGCCAGATCGCGGAAAGGATAGCCCGACTCCGAAATCTTGGGGTCGATCATCGCCACCGCCGGGGGAAGAGTCTCCTGAGGCAAGTGATGGTCAATCACTACCGTGTCGATCCCCTTCTCCGCGGCGTAGGCAACCTCTTGCACGTTGGAAATTCCGCAGTCGACGGTGATAATGAGCGAGCAACTGCCATCGTAACAGGCGTCTACCGCTTCGTTTGTCAAACCGTAGGGAGCGTCTCCCAAGGGCAAAGCCCAGTTGCACTCCAAACCAAGCGCCGCAAGCTCTTCTTTCAGCAGTACCGTGGAGGTGATTCCATCAACATCCCGGTCGCCAAAGATCATCGCCCGCTCCCCTTCGTCGACCGCTCGCATGATGCGGTCTACCGCGTCCTCCATCTCGATGAAGAAAAAGGGATTGTGCATGAACAGCAGGTCGTCCTCGAGGAAAAACTTTATCTCTCCCGGTTCCGTTATGCCCCTGCGCACCAGGATCGCCGCAGTCAGGAGATCAATATTGTAGCGGGTAGCTAAGGCCCGCACACGGTCTTTATCTATGTGTTCTTTGTTCCACTTCATCGCTTCATCTCAATCTATCGTGTGTTCGTTGATACCGGGACTGTATACACAACTGCCGTATACCGCTTCGCTCTCAGCTCTCCGCATCAACCTTCATTACCAGCTTCAACCGCCCCGATTTCCTCATAGCGAGCTCCATCGGGGTGAAGATGGGAACGATACAGTACAATCCGGTCGACGGTAAAGCCGGCCGTGATATCGGTTCCCTCCCGGCGGGGATCGGGATAATCAACGTCGTTTTTCACCCGTGCCAAGGTCAAGTGCGGAGTGAATCGTTTACGCTCTTTCCCGGCAATGTGGCGCAGATATTCGGCAAGTTCACGCTGCAGCCGTATGGAAGGATCACTCCCCTCCTCCACGGAAAGATAGACAACCCGTGCCGGACCGCGCTTTGGAAACGTTCCCAAACCGCGAAAAGAGAGCATATAGGGCCGGAACCCCTCCTTCAGCAACTGCATCGCTTCGAGCACCTCGGGAATGCGCGTTTCGTCCACCTCCCCCAGAAAATTGAGGGTAATATGAAGGGCATCTTGACGCACCCATCGCAAATTAGGATAACCGCCCCGCAAAGCCGCCGTTTGGGCAACGATCCGGGACTGCTCATCCTCGGGTATCGGTATAGCGGTAAATACTCTCATCACACTCCCCGTTTCAATGTATTGAAAGTGGTTCCCACCACGGTTTCTGCAAACGCATAGCTAAATCCCAGCAGCCTCTGTATCACTCTCCGCTCCGGGGCCGCCTCACGAGCCCGGGAAAAGGGGAGCCCCGCCGTTTGCAGCAAATAGTTTCGAGCGGCGGGGCCGAGAGCGGAAGTGTTCACCGGAGCGCATTCGCCGCAGAGCAATTCCCCTTCTCCCAGATACACCGTCTCTTCCGGCTCTATCCCTCGGCCACACACAGCACACTCTTCCAGCGAGGGCATCATCCCCATGAACTCTATGTAGTGCCAGAAGAACTGGAGCCTCAGCAACTCCAGTTCTTCCTCCGGGATCGTCTCCAGATAGCCGAGAGCCCTCCGGAAAAACCGAAACAGCCGGGAGTATTCGCCGCCGCCCCCGTAGGTTTTAATGAGCAGCTCCGCCCAGAAACTGGCGATATAGAGCCGTTCGAGGTCCTGCCGCACTCCCTCGTGCACATCCGCAGGAGCGATATCCGAGACCTTCACCTGCTCTTTCACCGGGTTACGATACAGAAAGAAAGTGCCCTCGGTAAAAATTTCTGTGGCCCCCGAGAGCTTGCTCTTTCCCTTGTAGGCCCCAAATGCCGTAGCCCTGAGAATGCCTTCCTCGGGGGTGAGGATTGTCAACGCCTTATGGTATTCCCCGGAGCGGACGCTCCGCAATATTATCCCTTCCGCCCGGGTATAGCGACTCATGGGACAATAATAGGACAGAGCCGTATTCCTGTATAGGCCCCACGGGCGAAGATAAGATGTTGATGCCGGGATGGAATTTCATTATTTTTACTATAGATATACGCACTGTTATCATTACAAATACAATCACACGAAGAAAGAAGGTACGCTTATGTCAGATACTCAGATAGTGCCTGCCGATCAGGTACTGCCCAATAGACTTTTTATTATCCCTCTCTCGGGAAGACCCATCTTCCCCGGTATCTTCACTCCCATCATGATTCAGTCCCAGGAGGACATCGATCTGGTGGAGAGAGCGATGGAAGGGGACAGCATGGTAGGGCTCAATTTGAGCCAGGAATCGGAAGAAGAACACGAGGAATGGGAAGAAAACAGTCAGCTCTACCGAATCGGTACGGTGGCAAAGATTGTCAAGAAGATCAATCTTCCTGACGGGGGATACAACATTTTTGTCTCCACGCTCAAACGCTTTAAGATCCAGAAATTTATTTCAGACGAACCCCCCATCACAGCAGAGGTGGAGTATCTCGAGGACGAAAACGACCAGGGAGACGAGGTAAAAGCGCTCACCCGCTCGCTCCTCTCGGAGATGAAGTCCCTCTCTCAAAACAATCCCCTCTTCAGCGAAGAAATGCGGCTCAACATGGTCAATATCGACCATCCGGGAAAAATTGCCGACTTCATCACCAGCATGCTCAATATCAAGCGCGATGAGCAGCAGGAGATTCTGGAGACACTCGACGTCTACAAGCGGATGGAAAAAGTCCTGATGCACATCAAGCGCGAACAGGAGCTGCTGAAGATCCAGAAAAAGATCCAGAATGAAATCAACGAGAAGATCGAAAAGAGCCAGCGCGAGTACTTCCTGAAAGAGGAGCTGAAAAAGATCAAAGAAGAGCTCGGGATGCCCACCGACTCCAAGAGCAGCGAGTATAAACGCTTCAAGGAGGCGATCGAGAAGCTGGATCTGGACGAGAAGACCCGGGAGTCGGTGGAGCAGGAACTCGAGAAGTTCAACCTGATGGACCCCAACTCCTCCGAGTTCATTGTCACCCGCAACTATCTGGACACGATCATCAACCTTCCCTGGGGAGAGCCTGAGCCGGAACAGTTTGAAATTACCGAAGCCCAGCAAATTTTGGACGCCGATCATTACGGTCTCGAGGATGTAAAGAACCGAATCCTCGAATACCTGGCAGTCAGGAAGATGAAGCAGGACACGAAAGGCTCGATTATCTGCCTCGTAGGCGCCCCGGGAGTCGGCAAAACCTCGGTCGGCAAATCGATCGCCCGAGCACTGAACAAGGAGTTCTTCCGTTTTTCCGTCGGAGGGATGCGCGATGAGGCAGAGATCAAGGGCCACCGGCGCACCTATGTGGGCGCCATGCCGGGCAAGATCATTCAGGGGCTGAAGATCGTGGGCACTAAAAACCCGGTATTCATGATCGACGAAATCGACAAGATGGGTGTCAGCTTCCAGGGGGACCCTTCGTCTGCCATGCTGGAGGTGCTGGATCCGGAGCAGAACAGCTCTTTCCGGGATCACTACCTGGACCTTCCGTTTGACATCTCCAACATTCTCTTTGTCACCACTGCCAATACCCTGGACACCATCCCCCGTCCTCTGCTGGACCGGATGGAGGTAATCCGACTCTCGGGCTACATCGATGAAGAGAAGATTGCCATCGCCAAGAAATTTCTCATTCCCAAATCACTGGAAAAATCAGGTTTGAAAAAAAAGCACGTCCGCTACAATAAATCCGCCCTCACCGGAATCGCCCAGCGCTACGCCCGCGAGGCGGGAATGCGCAACTTCGAGAAGAGTCTGGACAAAATCAACCGCAAAATCGCCCGCCAGCTCGTTCTGGAGGAGATCGAACCGCCGATTACCATAAAAGACGAAAACCTCGACGCCTACCTCGGCAAACCGGAATTCGGCAAGACGGAAGTAAAGAGCATCACCGTTCCGGGGATGGCTATCGGCCTGGCCTGGACCAACTTCGGCGGCACCAGTCTGGTAATCGAGGCGCTGGAGAATCCGGGCAAAGAGAGCTTTCGCCTGACCGGTCAAATGGGCGAAGTGATGCAGGAGTCGGCCAACATCGCCTACTCCTATGTACGTCACGTGGCCAATAATTTCGAGGTACCCAGTAAGTTCTTCGAAAACAACCAGATTCACCTCCACATCCCCGAGGGTGCCACGCCAAAGGACGGTCCCTCCGCCGGAATTACGATGGCCACCGCCCTCCTCTCCCTCGCCCGGGGAAAAAAAGTCAAAAAGAGTATCGCCATGACCGGCGAACTTTCCCTCGCAGGCAAGGTGTTGCCGATCGGGGGACTTAAAGAAAAGACCGTTGCCGCCCGGCGCTCAAAAATCAAGGAAATCGTCATTCCCAAGGCGAATGAACGGGACCTCGAAGAGATTCCGGAGCACATCAAAAAGGGCATCACCTTCTATCCGGTGGAGACGATGGACGAGGTGATTGACCTGGTGTTCCCGAATTGAGTATGGAACTCCTGGCCCCGGCGGGCAGCCGTGAGAAACTGCGCTACGCCTACCGCTTTGGCGCCGACGCCGCCTATATCGGGCTGCCTTCCTTCAGCCTTCGCTCCCGAGCGGACAACTTTCAGCCCGAGAGCGGACAGGATCTGGCCCCGCTTAAGGCCGGCGGCAAACGGCTCTACCTGGCGGTCAACGCTTTCCTCCATCAGCAGGACCTAAACAGGCTGGAGGAGGCGCTGGAGCACATCGCCGATTTTCCGCTGGACGCCTTTATCGTCAGCGACCTCGGCGCCGCCGCCCTGCTGCGCCGCCACTTTCCCGACACTCCCCTGCACCTCAGTACCCAGGCTAACTGCCTCAACTCCGAGGCGGCCCGGGCCTACCGCGACCTGGGCTTCTCACGCATCGTGCTGGGCCGGGAGGCCACCCTCGCGGAAATCGCCGACATCAAAACGGCGGTCCCGGATATCGAACTGGAAGCCTTTGTACACGGGGCAATGTGCCTGGCCTATTCGGGGCGCTGCTTTCTGAGCGCCGAGCTCACCGGCCGCAGCGCCAACGCGGGCGACTGCACCCACAGCTGCCGTTGGCGTTACCGGGTTCTGGAGGAAGCCGAACGGCCCGGTGAGTATCTCCCGGTGGAGGAAGGGGAAGACTTTACGACGATCCTCTCCTCGAAAGATCTCTGTATGTTCGATCACCTGCGCGAGCTGCGGGACGCGGGAGTAGATGCGGCAAAAATCGAAGGGCGTATGAAATCGCTCTACTACACGGCGGTGGTCACGCGAGCCTACCGGGCGGCGGTCGACGCTCTTGACGAGCCCTCCATCGACCTTACGCCGCACCGTGAGGAGCTGCTGAAGACGAGCCGGCGGGAGTTTTCCACCGGCTTCTACTTTGGCAGGCGGGAAGCGGACGAGACCACCGCAACAAGTTACGTGCGGTCCTACCGCTTTGTCGGCACCGTCGGGTTGCCGGCGGAGACAGGAGGAACGCCTTCAGGCACGGGCCTATTTCACCTGCACTTGCGCAACAAGCTTGCCGAAGGGGAGGAAATCGAATATATCGGTCCGAATGTGCTCTACAGGCAAGACCGGCATTTCCGCCTCTACGATGCGGAGGGCGGCAGGCTGTCCGTGGCACATCACGGAACCGAATGCTATCTGCAGCCGTCGGTGGAGGTGGAGAGCGACTTTATTATTCGCAAACTCGATCCTCACTAAGACCTGCCGGCAGCTGCACGGCTGCCGACAGCTGCCTGGGTGCCGGTATCTGTCCGGCTGCCTGCATCTGCCCGGCTACCGGCGCGAGGCCGAAAACCGGGCAGGTCGCTGGGCCGGGACGCGTTACTCTCCGCCAGGGAGGAAGTGCTTCTCGAGAAAAGGGAGATCTATCTGCGGATAGACCTGATAATTGGCCAGTAGCTCGCCGATACGCTTGCGGGCCTGTTGCACCACCGTATCATCGATCTCGTATTTTACATTGCTCGGTTTACCGGCGTTTTTCCCCTTAGTCAGGGTTTTGGGAGCGGTGTTGCTCAGCACCAGTTTGAGGATGGAGGCGATCTCCTTCATCTCTTCCGTTCCCATACCCAGGGTCGTGATGGCAGGGGTGCCGATACGAAGACCGCTGGTGTACCATGGGCCGTTGGGGTCCGCCGGAAGGGCATTGCGATTTAGCGTAATGCCACATTCACGGACTACACTCTCAGCCTGACGCCCGTTAATGCCAAAATCGGTGACATCGAGCAGCATCAGGTGATTATCGGTGCCTCCGCTGGCGATGCTCATGCCCTCGTCACGGCACGCTTCCGCCAGCGCTTTCGAGTTCTCCACAATGCGTTCTGCATAACGCTTGAACTCTTCCGTATTGGCCTCCGCAAAGGCGACGCCCTTGGAAGCGATGATATGAGGCAACGGACCGCCGATCACAAGGGGACAGCCCTTGTCCACCGCGTCTGCGAACTCTTCGTTGGCAAGTATCATTCCGCCACGGGGTCCCCGGAGGGTCTTATGCGTGGTAGTCGTCACGATATCCGCAAAGGGGACTGGATCGTAATCACCGCTCATCACCCCCCCGGCTACGAGTCCGGCAAAATGCGCCATATCTACCATAAAGACCGCTCCTACGCTGTCGGCAATCTCCTTCATCTTTCGGAAGTTGATCAGCCGCGGATACGCACTGTAGCCGGTCAAAAGAATCAGCGGCTGGATATCTTTGACCTGTTGTTGTAGTGCATCGTAGTCGAGGACTCCCGTCTCCTCATCCACGCCGTAGCTGTAGGCGTCAAACATTCTCGCGGAGACGTTAAACCGATACCCGTGGGTAAGGTGCCCGCCGGAATAGTAATCGAGCCCCAGCAGCTTCTGTTCTGCAAAGGTAGAACGGATTTTATCCCACTGTTCGCGAGTTATCTTAGCGGGATTCTTCTCATCCATCTCCTCCAGAAGAGGTTCTTCGATTCGCTTGCTCAGGATAGCCCAATAGGCAATGAGATTGGCATCCGCTCCGCTGTGCGGCTGTACATAGGCGTGATAAGCACCAAAGAGCTTCTTCGCCTCTTCAATCGCATATTTTTCCACCGCATCCACATTATCGCATCCGGCATAGAAACGGTGATCCGGCACCCCCTCGGCGTACTTATCAGTCAAAAGATTCCCCATCGCCAATTGCGAGGTGAGGGAGGAGTAGTTTTCACTGGCTATTAACTTAAGATTGGACCGCTGGTCCCGCAGCTCCCGTACAATCGAAGCCGCCACCTCCGGACTCGTCTTGGCCACCGACTCGAGTTCCGCAATAAACCCAAGAGTCTCGGAATCCGCATGATCTACCCCATGCGTACTAATGTATTCCTTAATCGCTGACGTTTTCATTAATAACTCCTTTTTCGCCGTGGATCTTCACCGCATATCTGCGCTCTCACAGTCACTATAATCTCCAACTGGGCAGAACGCAAGCACGCTTTTCTACACGGCAGCACATAGCGGAGGCGCCCCCCCTTCCAGACACTGCCAACATAGAATATACGAGTCAAAATGGAGACGGCACTAGAGCGTGTCAGCAAAAAAGAAGAGAATACATCTATTCACTGCACCGGGGCGACCGACACGCCCGGTGCAGCTCATACGTTTTTAGGAGAGTTCGTTGAGGTAGTGAGAGAGCTTTTCTAGTCGTTCGTTGAACTCCTTCAGTTTTCCGCGCTCCTTTTCCACCACCTCTTGCGGAGCGTTGTTGAGAAACCCTTCGTTAGCTAATTTTTTCTCGGTGGCTTGCTTGAGCTTCTCCAGTTCCCCACGTTCCTTCTGAAACCTGGCCAGTTCGTTCTGAAGGTCCACCACGTCGCTGACATGGAGGAAGACCTCGAAACCGTTACCCGCGGCGGGAACTTTTCCCTTTGACTCCGGCCGCTCGTCAATGAACTGAACCTCGCTGGCGTTCACCAACTCCCGTATCAACGGTTCGTGACGCCGCACGAAATCGGCAGCATGAAAATCGTTGTTGCAGAGCACCGAAAGATTCACTTTTCGCTCCGGCGGTATCGTAAACTCGCTGCGAATCGTCCGGGCGGTGCGAATCAGCTCTTGCAAACTGGCAAACTTCTCCGCCGTCTCCGGCGCCTCTCGTTCGGGAGTCTGCTGCGGATAGGGGGCATAGATCAAGTGCTCGCTGCGCAGCTCTTCCGGCAGTTTCTGGTAGATCTCTTCGGTGACAAAGGAGAGGAATGGGTGGAGCAGCCGGAGGGATTCTTCCAAAAGCCGCAGCAGGAGACTGATGGTGCGGTCCTTCTCCCGTTCGTCCTCACTGTAGAGGGAAAGCTTGCTCGACTCTATGTACCAGTCGCAGAACTCGTCCCAGAAGAACTCATATACCGCCTGAGCGGCGTGGTTAAAGCGGTATTCTGCAAGCGCACGATCCACACGACGCACCGCCTCGTTGAGACGATGGTAGATCCAGAGGTCGATTTCGCGCATCTCCACTTCCGCCCCAGGAAGCATGCTGCGCCCCTCGATGTTCATCAGCAGGTATCGGGCAGCGTTCCAGATCTTGTTGGCAAATTTGCTGCCGAAACGAAAATCCTCCTCACCCAGGAGTATATCCTGCCCTTGAGCAGTCATAAATGCAAGAGTAAACTTGAGAGAGTCCGCCCCGTAGCGGTCCACGATGTCCAGCGGATCCATTCCATTGCCGAGGGACTTCGACATTTTACGACCCTGCTTGTCTCTCACCAAACTGGTGATAAATATGTCGCGGAAGGGAGGCTGCTCAAGAAACTCCAAGCTAGCCATGATCATGCGTGCCACCCAAAAGAAGATGATGTCGTAGGCGGTAATCAGGGAGGTAGTGGGAAAGAACCGGTGCATGTCCTCCGTATCCTCGGGCCACCCGAGGGTGGAGAAGGGCCACAGCCAGGAGGAAAACCAGGTATCGAGTACATCCTGGTCCTGGCGGATATTGTCGCTTCCGCAGTGCGGACAGGTGGTGAGATCTTCCCGGCTTACCGCCTCCTTTCCGCACTCGTTGCAGTACCAAACCGGAATCCTGTGCCCCCACCAGAGCTGACGACTTATGCACCAGTCGCGGATATTGCGCAGCCACGCGGTGTAGGTGTTCTCATATTTACGGGGAAAAAACTGCACCTTGCCCTCTTCCCAGGCCAAGAGCGCCTTGTCCGCCATACCGCGCATCCGAACAAACCACTGCTCCGAGAGATAGGGTTCGATTCTGCTGTCGCAGCGGTAGCAGTGACCCACCTGATGGGGGTGCTCCTTCTCGTCGAGAAAGTAGCCCTGTTCTTTCAGATCCTTCACCACCGCCTTCCGCGCCTCCATCACATCGAGGCCACGGTACTTCTCCGGAACGTTCTCATTCAGCGTTCCGTCGGGGTTGAGAAGATTTATTTTGGGCAGCCCTTGCCGCTCGGCCATCGCCCAGTCGTTGGGGTCGTGTCCCGGAGTGATCTTCACCGCTCCGCTTCCGAACTCGCGGTCTACGTATTCGTCGGCGACGACGGGAATCGTCCTACCGGTCAACGGCAATTCTACTTTCCTGCCCACCATGCCGGTGTAGCGCTCATCCTCCGGATGCACCGCAACTGCGGTATCGCCTAGCATGGTCTCCGGCCGGGTGGTGGCCACTTCGATACTCCCTTCGCCGTCGGCAAAGGGATACACATACCGATAGAGCTTACCGTTCACCTCGTGGTGCTCGACTTCGTCGTCGGAAAGCGCCGTACCGCAGGTAGGACACCAGTTCACTAGATAGTGCCCCCGGTAGATCTGTCCCCGTTCGTAGAGCGAGACAAACACCTCCCGCACTGCGCGGCTGAGGCCCTCGTCCATGGTGAAGCGTTCCCGGCTCCAGTCGCAGGAAGCGCCGATTTTTCTCAGCTGCTGGGTGATCACTTGGTGGTGTTCGTGCTTAACCTTCCAGGTCTCCTCCAGGAACTTCTCTCTGCCGAGTTCCTTGCGGCTGAGGCCGCGCTCCCTGAGTTTTCTCTCCACCACGTGCTGCGTAGCAATTCCCGCATGGTCGGTTCCCGGAAGCCAAAGGGTGGGACGGCCTTGCATACGGTAATAACGCACCAACACATCCGGCAGACTATTGTTGAGCCCATGCCCCATGTGAAGCACTCCGGTCACGTTAGGCGGGGGCATGACAATAACAAAGGGCTTTCCTTCTCCCTCCTGGGGGGCAAAGAGATTGTATTTCAGCCAATACTCGTAGATACGATCTTCGAACTCTTTGGGATCGTACGCTTTTGCCAACTTCACCGCTTTCATGCGCTGCTCCTTATCTCTATCCTTGAAAAAGGATAGTATCAAAATACAGCCGAGGCGACAACAGATAGAGAGAAGATAGCCATAAATAGAAGAGAGAGGAGACACCTTAGTTATCTCTCTTCGTGCATGCCACCCCCTCGCTGTGTTATACTGCGTCCTATGAAAGCAACTGTACTCGCTGTTCCCGCTCGCGCTCAGCGGCAGATTTTCTATCTGCTTCTCATTTTCCTCCTCATCCCCTCCGCCTGGCTCCATGCGCAGGAGAACGACACGCAGGAGAACAACACGCAGGAGGATGCCTCCGCCCCTTCACGGCAGGATGTGCTGAAACGTCTTTTTCCCGCCGAAGAACTCACCGCCTCCGAGCAGCAAGCCTTTCTACAGGTCCCGCGGAAATCCTTTCTTCCGGATGACCTCTCCGCCTTTGCAGAGGAAAACCGTTCTCTACCGCTCAACGGGAAGGCGGTGCTGCCCTCTCACTCCCTGGCGCAGACATTCCTCCGTCTTGCCGGCACCCCCGAAGAGCGTTCGGTCTTTATTGCCGGCGCAGGGGGCGGATACCTGGCGGCTCTTTTTCGTGCGGCAGGCTGGACGGTGCGCCTGGCAGAGTTCGAATCCCAACTCCTCGAGCAGTATCGCAGCGCGTGGGAGGAACTCGGGCTTACCGGCATCGCCGCGGAACCGGCGACTTCGCTGAGCGGTATCGATGCGGCGGGAGAGACGTACGGGGCGGTCATTGTCCATGGAAAAGTGCGAAGGATACCCTCAAACTTTTTTGCCATGACTGGCCCCGAGGGAACTCTCGCCGCCCCCTTGAGCGACGGCAAGGGCAGTTACCTCCTGACGGTCTACCGTAACAGCGAGTCACAGAGTGGTGAGTCACAGAGTGGGAGAGTGCAGAGTATAGAGGCGGTTCCCGCCGAACTCTTTCCCTCTTCCTTCTTGTCAGTACAGTAACGCTATAGGACGCAGGCAGTTAAAGATTCGTGGCGACCCCTTTGCGGGCCTGAGATATCTTTTCCATTTTTCGATAATAGGCGGACTGTTTTTCGATCTCATCGATCCGAGTAACATGGATTTTGTTATCTGTCACCTTTAGGTAGGAATTTTCGAACATCTGCCGGAGAGCCATATTGCCGTCGCTCTTGGGCAGCCCCACCATATTCACTAGCTCCTGAGGCCCAAAATCGAAGGTATACGACTTGGTGCTGATAGGCACCCGCTGCTTTTCAAGCTGCATCAATAGCGCATCGTACATTCTACCCACCGGATCGGAAATCTGGGTATTGGCAAGCTGTTTGTAAATAAACCAAATCCGCTCGGAGAGCAGCTGCGTCAGGCGGCTTATGATTTGCGGCTCTGTGGATACCATACGCTTGAAGTTGGCCTTGTTTACCGCCAGCAGTACCGCGTCTTCGTGAGATATTGCGGAGGCACTCCGTGGTTTGTCTTCCAGAAGCGCCATTTCACCAAAAATATCACCCGGTTTGAGCAGTGCCAGTAACTGCTCGTTGTCGTTCACGATCTTGGTGATTTTCACGCTCCCCTTTTGGATAATATACAGTTCTTTTCCCGGCTGGCTCTCTGAGAAAATCATCGTGTTCTTGGGATAGGTGCGGGTGAACTCCTCGCTGCTGCCGTCGAGATACACCGCCTTTGAATACGGTTTGATCTTTGCCATTCGCTCTTTGGCAACATTGATGTTCTGCCCGTTCGGACAATACTTGATATACTGATGATAGGCATAATACGCCTGATTATACTGATTCTGGCGAGCATAATACTCGGCGACTTCAAAAAGATGCGCCGGATTTTCACCCGCGTAGCTTTTCAGGGTGATTTGCGTCAAGGATTCATCCAAATAGCGCATTTTTCGAGAGAACTGCTGAATAATTTTCATGGCCACCGGCGCATTCTTCTTGATCAGCACGCCGTACTGATCACGGTGAACCGCAATCAGGCTGACATCGGTAAGCGCCCGAGCAGTTTCAATATGGCTGTGAGAAGACATCGTGGAAACAACGCCGAAGAAGTCTCCGGGCTGCAGTATGTTTCCACCCTCTTCCTCAACGATCTCTACTTCTTTGCTGATCTGCACCTTACCGGAGCGGATAATATAGAAGTAATCGGCCTTCTGTTTACCCTCTACGATTATATAGGCACCCTTTTTGAAATTTACAATTGAAAGTTGTAAAGGATTATTCATACCGCTTCTTATGCTCCCAAAACAAGTATAGGTGCCGAGTATTCCCTTTGTCAATGCGAAAAGCCACTCCTACCACCAACCGACAACCTCGATTTCCTCCCAGTCACTGCGATAGCCTTCGAGCTCCGGGGGATACTCTTCATACACTGTCTGCAAAGAAAAGGGCTTGTCTATCACAGTACTGCGGGACTGAGGCGACATCTGGGGAATCTGGATAACTCCCCGTGAGAAGGCAATATGCTGGTTATCCAAGTTGCCAAAATAGAAGGAACGGTTATCTTCTACGACGGAGGTGATGGAGATGTTCCTCTCACCTAGTGCCGGGTCTACCGGCACCCACCCGTAGTCGGGAAGGTAGAACTCGGCCCACACATGCCGCCGAGTTTCCTTGTCGCCAAACACTATATATCCCGCCACCGGCCGTGCCGGCACATCGATGGCTCGCAGCATCGTCACATAGAGCAGACCGTAACCCCATCCCGAAGCCGTCCCATCCTGAAAGTACTCAGTCAGAGGTTTTCGCCCCACTCCCGGATCATACTCTAGATTTTCCAACAGATATCGATACATTGCCAGCGCCTTTCCGTACGGGGTCCGCTCGCCCCGGGCGGCACGAACTGCACGCTGCTGCAGGAACTCGTTATTCACCGGGATATAGGCGTTGTCGGCGGTATAATTGGTAAACAGCGCCCGCTCCTCGTCGTAATCGGTACTTAGCTTTCCGGGATCGATCTCGGTGCGGATCGTATAGCGGTCGAACCAGTAGGTGTGGGTAATCTCCAGCCCGCTGTCGGCGCCGGTGAGATGATACCGCATAGCCCCACGGAAGTCTTTCCACATTGGTTCGGGCTCGTGCGACTCCTCGATCCCACGTTGAGCATAGCCGCTATGGAGATCAGGAATCCAGACCTCAAGACCCGCGTCCTCACCGGCTTCAGGAATAGCGTTCACCCGTACACGGTACTGTATCTGATAACCGGTGTGCTTTTCAAAACGTTTACCGCCTCCGGGAGTCAGTACTTCGAAATACACCGCGTTACTCTTGCCACGTTCAGTGCGGACATGCATACTCCCGGAAACCGCTCCGTCCGGGACGTAGACCACGATTTCACTGTCACTCCAGTGCTTATAATCATAGTCGAGTTCGCTTGCCTTTACGTTCTCAAAGGCCTCCTGCTCTTCCCGCTGCGAACTTCCGGTGAGATTAGAAAGGAGAAAACGGAAATACACGCCCCCTTCTCCCCGCCGCTGGCCGAAATTTCCACCGCTGATGGTTATTTCCGTTCCGATGCTTCCCTCTTTCGGGGAGATTTCTTCGATATACGGCTGTCCCGGGCGGACAGAACCGGAGAGAACGACGGGAATGTGCTCTTTATTGGTAAAAAGCACGCCATTGCTCTCTCCGTTGTCGGTGTGCACAAACACTCGTCCGGAATCGACTCCGTGGGGCACCTTCACCCGTATTTCGGTGGAACTCCATGAGATATAATGACTGAAGGTCAGTTCTATACCTGCAAAACGTATTCCGCCCTCCCCTCGCTGAGAACCGAAATTTTCCCCTTTGATTGCCACACTATCGCCGGGATAGGCAGCAGCAGGTCCTATGCTATTGATGTGAGGGGGAGGAGCTGTCATCCGTATGCTAAACACCGCCACCGTAATAAGCAGAATGAACATGCCGAAGGCGGCAAGGGCGCCGAGATAACGTCGCTTTTTCATAAAAGGTTTTCTTTTCCTACCTGTCCTTATTCATAGGGCTGGATTCATAGGGCTGGACTTGAATCTCCAGTTCGATCGTATAGAGCTGCTCCTGCGAATCGACCGCCAGTCCTACCGGGAAAAAGATTACACGTTCCCCGGGGTCTATGGGAAGACTCTTGACAGTGGTGTAGTAATCTAGATCTTCACCATCCGTATTTCCCGCCCAGACCTCCCCTTTTGCCACCAGAAGAATGGAGCCGTCGTCGTGTACAAAGGGGATGATATGCGCTTTGACTTTCAACTTCTCCCCGGTAAGCAGCACGTTGACTGACTTCCCGGATATGGTGAGCCGTTCGCTGTGGGTTTTCCAGATATTTACCCGGTCCTTCCCCACTACCCTTGTGGTTATAGAGACCTCCAATGTCTTGTCATGGATATAGTCGAGAGGATTCTCGAGCATACGGCGCTCGCTCTGACCATAGAGGGGCTGAACGGTACTAAGTCCGAGAAGAAGTACCCCCTGGAAAAGCAACGCCGCTGCTGTGGATAACTTCCTGTTCACAAGCTCAATATCCTTCCAACTCACCTGCCCGCATCAGCATGGGTTCGCCTCGCACGGAAAATTGCGAACTGTGTGGCAGTTCGATCCGCACCTCTACCGTAGCGCCCTGGGAGCTGAAAAATCGAATAAGCTCTTCCATTTCCGCCTGCTGCGCCGACATGGAGCCCTCCTCCTCCGGCGCCGCCTCTGCCGCGGGGGGGAACTGGCCTCCCTGCTCACTCAGCTGCAGTCCGATCAACGCCCCGATAAGCAGGAGAAAGGCCGCCGCCACGGCATACACCACCGGACGCGGTACAAGGATCCCGGAGGCCCCTGCGCCTCTCACATTCCCTTTGTACTCCCGGGCCAATCGGTGCTGGAGGCTTGTTCGCACTCGCATGGAAGCCGAGGGGTCGATTTCAATCTCGTTATTGAAGCAGTGGCGCAGGTTCTGCATTTGCCTGACCTTTTCGCGACAGCGGCCGCATTCTCGCAGATGCGCCTCTACCGTCTGATGATCCTGCTCCGAAAGTTCTCCATCTATATACGCCGAAAGATCATGCTCTTTAACGCACATGAATTTCCTCCTCGCTGAGCTCCTCAGCAAGCCGTAACCGGGCCCGGTGGATACGCACCTTTACGTTGCCTTCGTTGATTCGCAGTATCCGAGCTATATCACGGTACGGCAACTCCCCGTACTCCTTCAAAATCAAAGGTGCCCTAAGCTTCTCCGGCAGAGCCCGGACCGCCTGGTGAACAAGTTTCTCCGTCTCCCCAAGCAAAAGAAGCTCCTCCCCGGTCGCGGTATGCGGCCGGGGCTGCCGCACGTAATCTTCTAACGCCTTCCGCTCCCGTTTGCTCCGATTGTAGTAGTTGAACGAAAGATTTTTGGCAACTCTAATGAGCCAGTACCGCGCCTGTTCCCGGGAAGGAAAGGGGAGCGTGCGATGATAAAAGCGAATGAACGCCTCCTGGCAAATATCCTCGGCAATACCCGCATCAAGAGTGATGTGAAAGGAAACCTTCATCAACAGCGGAAACACCTCCGCATAGACGGCGTTGAAGGTTTCCGAATCATCACTGTATACCTTCATATTAAAAACACGTTACGGAAGGACAGGTTACAGTTTTTTCTTCCATACCGTCCCTTCCGGGGTATCCTTTATCTCCACTCCGCGTTCGGCAAGGGCGTCCCGGAGCTCGTCCGCCCGGGCGAAATCTTTGCGCGCCCGCGCTTCCTCCCGCTCTTTGATCATCCGGCGCTCCTCTTCGTCTATCTGCTGTTCCGCCGCACTTGTCTCATAGAGATCGAGGCCGAAGACCCGGTCCATATCGTAGATTACCGCGATCCGTTCGGCGGGCTCGACGTCCTCGTCTTTGACGCACGTCCACAACGCAGAGAGCGCCCGCGGGACATGCAAATCCTCTGCCACAGCCTCACGGAACTGCTGCAGATAGCCGGCGGCCGCCCCGCCGAGGTCATCGAGTGCGGGGAGTTTACCGGCCCGTTCCCGCAGCTCGCGGATCCGATCCACCAGATTGCGGCGCGCTTTGCGCGCCGCCTCCAGCGCTTCAAAGGTAAACTGCAGCTGCGAGCGGTAATGCCCGCCGAGGCAGAAATAACGGTAATCCAGCGCCTCATAGCCTTCCTCGGTCAGCGTGCGGAGGGTGACAAAATTACCCTTCGACTTTGCCATCTTGCCGGTCTTCATCACCAGGAACTCGAAGTGAATCCAGTAGTTGACCCACTTCTTATCGGTGGCGCCCTCCGATTGGGCGATCTCGTTGGTATGGTGCACGGGTATATGATCCACACCGCCGCTGTGGATATCGAACTGCTCTCCCAGATAGCGCATACTCATCGCCGAGCATTCGATATGCCAGCCGGGATACCCGCGCCCCCAGGGAGAGTCCCAGAGCATCGCCTGGTTCTCGAACTTCCCCCGGGTGAACCAGAGCACGAAGTCGCGGGGATTTTTCTTGTTGGAGTCCACCTCGATACGCGCCCCGGATTGCAACTCCTGCCGGTCGAGTAGCGCCAGTTTGCCGTACTCAGGGAAGGTGTCAATGCTGAAGTAGACATTACCCCCCGCCTCGTAGGTATGTCCGTTCGCTTCGATCCGGCGAATCAGAGCAATCATATCGTCAATGTGTTCGGTCGCCTTGGGCGCCACGTGAGGACGCATGATATTAAGCGCATCAGTGTCGGCAAAGAACGCTTCGGTATAATAGCGGGCAATATCCCACACCGACATACCTTTCTCCCGGGAGCTCTTGACCATCTTGTCCTCGCCCTCGTCGGCGTCGTCGGTCAAGTGTCCCACGTCGGTAATATTCATCACATGACGTGCCTCATAGCCGGCGTATTCAAAAACCCGCCGCAGTAGATCCTCGCTGACATATGTGCGCAGGTTTCCTATATGCGCAAAGTTGTAGACCGTTGGGCCGCAGGTATACATTTTCGCCTTCCCCTCTTCGAGGGGTTCGAAGTCCTGTATCTCTCTGCCAAGTGTATTGAAAAGACGAATCCGCATCCCCGCCCTCCTTTCCAAAATTGGGCCGGCCGGTAGAAAAAAAGCCCTTTTGTAGCGTATGATGGTATCGTGGCTTTCAATGTAGAAAAAACGGCTGAAAAAATCAATATTCGCGGTTCCCTGCGCCAAAGAGAACCGATGTCCGCACACACTTCGTTTCGCATCGGCGGACCTGCCGATCTCTATGCTGTTCCGGAGGACCAGGACGACCTCGTCCGTCTCTTAGAACAGGCGGACGCACTTGAGCTTCCCCGCTTCATTCTGGGGGGAGGAGCTAATATCCTGGTGGCGGATGCGGGAATTCGCGGCCTGGTAATCGACATGGCTTCCTTTAGCGAGCGGAGGATACACGACGCCACGCTCAGCGCAGGAGCCGGCCTCCCGATCAGCGATGCCGCCGAGGAAGCCTTCCGCGCGGGCTTGAGCGGCTTGGAGTTCATCTATCGCATGCCGGGCAGCACCGGAGGGGCCCTCTGGATGAACGCCCGGTGCTACGGCAGCTCGATTGTTGACGTAACCGCGCAAGTCGTATATTTGGACCGCTCGTACCGGCTCGCAACCTTGAGCCCCGCCGCCGGAGAAGGGGGGTTTTCCTATAAGTACTCCCCCTTTCAGCACAACGGCGGAATTATTCTTCGCGCCGATTTTTCCCTCGCCCCCGGGGATCCGAAACACATAAACACCCGTATGGAGGAGGTGGCTGCCGACCGGCATGAAAAGGGACATTTTCAGTATCCGAGCGCCGGTTCGGTATTTAAGAATAACCGCGCATTCGGCAGCCCCACTGGAAAGTTGCTCGACGAGCTGGGCATGCGGGGCTTGCGCCGGGGGGATGCGCAAATCGCCCCGTTTCACGGCAACATCATTATCAATCACGGCTCCGCCTCCGCAGAGGATGTGCGGTGGCTGGTCGAAACTGCCAGACGCACCGTATACGATAAGCGAGGGCTGGTACTGGAACCGGAGATTCGGTTTATCGGCGAGTGGCAAAGTTCCAGCGGCTGAACACCTCAAGTACCGGAGGTATCGCAGCAGCGGCAGCGTTAGTTTTGCAGGTAAGGAGAAGCGTATGAACACCCACATTGATTACTACCGGAAATACCACGATATCATGAGTCACGAAGAGATCCGCTCGCTCTTTTCGGATCTCTCTCCGAATGAACTGGCGATGGAGTGGCGTACTCTCGAAGATGACGAAGCGGCGGAAATTTTCCTGCATTTGGAGTCGAATCGGAAACAAGATTTGATCACCGAACTGCCCTATCAGGAGCAGGAACGAGTCATCCGCTCCCTCTCCGCACAAGGCAAGAAGAGCCTCTTCCGCTCCATGGAACCCGATGATCTGGTGGATATTGTCCAGTCCCTGAGTCACGAAGTGCGGCGCGCAGTATGGGACAGCCTCAGCGACGAAGCCAAGAAAGAGATGCTCTTCCTGCTGCGCTTCGACGAAGACGATGCGGCGGGCATGATGACCCCGCGCTAC
The DNA here is from genome assembly GCA_964346455.1 of uncultured Spirochaetaceae bacterium. Classification (GTDB taxonomy): domain Bacteria; phylum Spirochaetota; class Spirochaetia; order DSM-16054; family Sediminispirochaetaceae; genus CAYFUX01. The sequence goes on along the minus strand of CAYFUX010000003.1, from coordinate 116,753 downwards.
CTCGCCGTTCGTTCAAACATAACCGTCTCCCAAGCGTTGAGCTTCATCCGACGGAGCATCAGCCGAGTGGAGATCCCCTTTTATATCTACGTAGTGGACGATCTGCAGCGCCTTGTCGGGGTGATCTCCATGAAGGATATTCTCTCCGGTGACGACGAGGCCAAAATCGCCGACAAAATGGAGCACAACGTAGTCACGGTACTGGACGAGACCGACCGGGAAGAGGTGGCCCGCAAACTGGAGGCTCACGACCTGGTCTCCATGCCGGTTGTCGATACCAACAACCTGCTGTTGGGAGTGGTCACTTTTGACGATGTCATGGACGTCATTAGGGAAGAGCATACCGAGGACGTGTACAAAATGGGCGGTATGTCCGGGGAAGTAGACTCTTACATGAACACCTCGATATGGAGGCTGGTCAAAAAGCGAGTTCCCTGGCTCATTATTCTGCTCCTCCTGGGTACCTTTACCACGAATGTTGTACACCACTACGAGGAACTCATCGTCGGCGCCGCGTTTCTCTTCGTCTTCATTCCCATTATCACCCAAACCGGCGGCAACACCGGCAGCCAGTCTACCACCTTGATGATCCGCGGTCTGGCTACCGGAGAAATCTATTTCCGCCAGATCGGTATAATTCTGCTGCGGGAAATCCTCGTGGGTCTTCTGCTTGGCATTATCACCGGGGCGGTGATTATCGGACGCAGCATCTTTCTGCCGCCGGGAGTGGATCTACTTCCGGGACTTGTTATCGGTCTCTCGCTTTCCTTGGTGGTGGTTATCGCTAACTTGATCGGCACCCTCGCTCCACTCATTATTGACCGCCTCGGAGCGGACCCGACCGTGATGTCCACTCCGCTCATCACTACCGTGATCGATGTGTGCGGGCTGACGATCTATTTTGAAACGGCGAAGTACTTGCTTGCCCTGAGCTGACGTTTTTCCGCCCCTTCCAAAGCTCAGCGCGCGAGCGGCTTCAGGTCTCATGCGGCGGCAACGCTCCGGACAGCCGCCCGCACTAACGGTCGAGCTCTCCCCAGGCCCGATAGCCGATACGCAGACTCCATCCGTCTCCGCTCTCCCACTCCTCCCGCAGATATGCCCCGCTCCAGCGCAGCTGCGCCAGCACCCGGTAGCCCGTGCTCCGTCCTCCATACTGTAGCAGCAATGTTCCCGCCGCCCGCCGCGTTTTTCCCGCGGCCCCTTCGATCTTACCCTCCATGCCTACCCGCCAGTCTCCCGGGTGCAGAACGAACTTCCCCCCGCTTGCATCAAGACGCTCGGCAGGGCGCTCGCGCCTCCGCCACCACCCGCTCCAGCTCCAGAGCTTTCGCTGCCCGCTGACCCGCAGCCCCTTCTTCCTCCTTCCCTGCGGCAGCTCATCCTGCGCTATCTCCCGTGCTACGCCGCCGTACAGACGCATCCGAAAGCCACGCGGCTCCCATACGATTCCGCCCTCTCCGTCGCCCTTCCACTCCGCTTTACCCAGCCCTTCCGGGCCCGGAAGCCGCAGCTTAGTATCCCCCCGCAACTCGACGGTAAGCCTCCCCCCCGGATTCCATGCTCCCTTCAGGCTTCCTCTGAACTCCCGCCGCACCAGCCTCCCACGACGGTCGGGATAACTCCCGCCCAGCATCCCTACTCCCCAGATCAGCTCCCACCGCTCCCGGACGGCGGCCGCCGTCATGCAGCCCGCCCATCCCGGCGGCAGAACCGTCGATAACGAGAGAAACCCGTCTGCAAAAACCTGCAGCTGCTCTACACTTCCGCCTTGCAGCCGTAAAGCTGTCCGCAACGGTCTGAGACGTTCCGGGGTTACGGCGGAGTTTTCTGCCAGCCGCCGCTCCCGCTCCCACACAGGGGCTTCAAGCAGCACCGCCGCCTCCCCAAACCGGCCCGCACCGAGGGAGAACCGTCCCCATCCGCCCCACTCCACTCCCGTGCTGCGCTCTAACAGGTAGACGCCTCCGCGTTCCGGGACCAGCAGCGCCGCCCCCCATATGCGAGCAGGGTCGGCGGCTGTATTCGCCTCCATTTCGGCAGCCGCCAGACGCTGCTGCGACACCGGGGAGAGCGCCAAGGGGGTGCTCATCGTTGCCGGTAGCCCCGCCCCACGCAGCGTCCCCCAACGATACCATGAGCCATCCCCGGCGGCACTAACGCGGAGCCGCTCCCCGGCACTGCGCCGGATACGTAGCGCCATACTCCATGTTTCCCCGGTAAGCAGGAGGCGATGTCGTTCTGCCTCCCGGTCGAGACGCCCGGAAACTTCACTTTTCGGCATTTGCCGCACCTCTGCCTCTGCGCCGCCGCTGCGCTCCTGTGCAGGCGCAGGGACGGCTGCAACGCCGCTGAATAGCACAAGAATACTCACTCCGCATGCGATAGCTGAAGTGGAGCGGCGCTGTAGATGGTCGACTCTCATACCCCTTACCAGCGACTCAGAACACCACCTGCTTTTTCCTCGTGAGCCAAAGCAAAGAAAAGAGGATATGTTGCAATTTGTTCCTGTGCATGAGAAAATGAACAGGTCAGCTAAGAGGAACTATTACTATAATATGGAGGTTAACTTTGGATATTTTGACGTTGAATTGCGGAAGTTCTTCCGTGAAGTACCAGGTCTACGATTGGGACAACAAGTCGATCCTGGCAAACGGAGCAGTGGAGCGTATCGGACAAGAGCAGTCTACCATTGAGCACAATGCCACCGGTAAAGACACCTACACCAAAGATCAAAAGTGTCCCGACCACAAGACGGCCATTAAGTTGATCATGGACACCCTCCTCGACCCCACCCACGGGGTTCTGGAGAATATGGACAACATCCAGGCTGTTGGCCATCGAGTTGTACAAGGAGGCGATAAGTTCAACAAGTCGGTCATTATCGACGACAAGGCGCTGCAGACCTTCAAGGAAGTATCCAATTTGGCCCCACTGCACAATCCGGCCAATATCCAGGGTATCGAAGCAGCCCGCGAGATACTGCCCCACGCGACCCACTGTGCCGTAATGGACACCGCCTGGCATCAGACTATGCCGGCGAGCTCCTACATGTACGCCCTTCCCTATGAGTGGTATGAGAACTATGGCGTCCGAAAGTACGGCTTTCACGGCACAAGTTTTCTCTACGTCACCAAGAGGACTGCGGCCCTTATGGGCAAAAAGTCCACGAATATCAATGCCATTGTCTGCCACGTGGGCAACGGCGCCAGTGTCTGCGCGGTCAAAGACGGCGTCTCCTACGACACCTCTATGGGACTTACACCTCTCGAGGGACTGGTGATGGGTACCCGCAGCGGGGATTTCGACCCGGCCATTATTTTTCACATTCTCAACAATACCGACTACTCCCCCGCCGATGTGGAGAAGATCCTCAATAAGAAGAGTGGTATCCTGGGAATCACCGGCCAATACATCGACCGCCGGGATATCGAGCAAGCCGCGGCTGAGGGGGACGAACGCGCTCAGCTGGCGATCGATCTGGAAGCATATCGGCTGAAAAAGTACATCGGCTCCTACGTAGCCGCGCTAGGTCAGGTGGATGCGCTTGTCTTTACCGCCGGCGTGGGCGAACGGGCCTCCGACATGCGCCGGAAGTTCTTGGAAGGTCTCGAGGTACTGGGCATCAAGGCGGATATGCAGAAGAACGACCTTGCCCACACGAAAAATGCAGAGACCGAGATTACCGGCGAAGGCTCCAGCACCCGCATTTTCGTCGTGCCTACCGACGAGGAGCTGGTTATGACCGAGGATGCAGTGGCGTTGATGAACGGCACCTACGACGTACACACCAACTTCACCTACTCCTTCCAAAGTCCCGATTACATAAATCAGGGCCGGGAAGAGCGTCTGAAGAAGGAACTGGCCGAAAATCCGGAACTGGAGAACATCATCGTCCGGCCGCCGAAGCAGTAACACCGCGGCGCTAGGTTCAACCATTAGTGCAGACAATAGTCAGCCGACCGGTGATCCGGTCGGCTGTTTTTATGTGCGTCCATGTATCGGGTAGTTGCACTGCCGCAGCAGGAACAAATAAGCTACAGTGAAACGTACAGTAATAGGTACGTAGAGAGGTGCATAGAGAGGTGCATGCGCCTTATTTACCGAATATCATCGGTTGGAGTGTGCGCTCCCAGAGTTCGTCTGCCGCTTCGTCGCCGGCAAGATACCTCACCAGTGTAACGGCAAACTCCCCGGCGGTCGCAGGGCCCCGGCTGGTTATGACATTCTCTTGAATCACAACTCGATCTGTAACAAACTCGGCCTCCTGAAATCGATGTTCGAAGCCGGGGAAGCAGGTCGCCTTCTTTCCTTTCAAAACCCCGAGAGGCTCCAACACTACCGCCGGAGCGGCGCAGATAGCGGCGACCAAGCCCCCTTTGTCAAAGATGCTTCGGATAAACGCACCGGCCACATCGGATTCCGCCACATTTGACGCTCCGGGCATTCCGCCGGGAATCACTACCCCGTCAAATTCGCCCACCAAGCCGTCGATTGTCATGTCGGTGTCGACGCGAATCTCGTGCCCGCCGGTAACCTGTTTTCCGGTCACCCCGGTGACCACCACATCAATACCTGCACGACGCAAAAAATCCACCTGCGTAAGGCCTTCGACCTCTTCGAAACCATCGGCAAGCAAAACTGCAACGCGTTTCATACCATCCTCCTTTCCTCCAGTGTACTCACACTACAGGGGGTTCGGCAATTCTCCCTATCCCTTGCGCACTTTGTTTCCACTCAAGGCCCTATGGGTCTCCAGCACAAGGCGTTCAGTCTCTTTCCACCCGATACAGGCGTCGGTCACAGAGACCCCGTAGCGCAACGTCTCGAGGTCCGCGGGTATATCCTGCCGTCCTTCGTAGAGGTTGCTCTCCAGCATGAATCCGGAGAGTGCCGTTCTTTCGCGGGCGACCTGATCGGTTATCGACCTCAGCACCCGCTGCTGCCGCACAATTTTCTTCCCGGAGTTGGCATGACTGCAGTCGATAATAAGCGAGGGATGCAAACCGGCATTCTTCATCTCCTCTTCCGCCTCCTCTACGTTCTCCTCGTAGTAGTTGGGGCCGGACGTTCCTCCCCGAAGTATCAGATGGGAACAGTCGTTTCCGGTGGTATGGAGGATACTGGTGCCGCCGTGCTGGTCGATTCCAATGAAGCTGGCGGGATACATGGCCGACTGCATTGCATTGATAGCCATGCCAAAATTCCCGCTGGTACTATTCTTGAAACCCACTGGCATCGATAGTCCGCTGGCGAGGTTGCGGTGCGTCTGACTTTCTGTGGTGCGCGCACCGATTGCCGCCCAGCTCACCAGATCGTCGATATACTGAGGAACGATGGGATCGAGCATCTCCGACCCGGCCGGCAGGCCCATCCCGGTAATCTCGAGGAGGGTGCTGCGCGCCAGCTCCAATCCCCGGGCGATGTCGGATGAGCCGTCCATATCGGGGTCCATCACCAACCCCTTCCAGCCGCGCACAGTCCGAGGCTTCTCAAAATAGACCCGCATGACCACGAACATGGTCTCCCGCACACGCTCCGCAAGCTCTCGAAGACGTTCGGCATACTCTAGCGCCGCACGAGTATCGTGGATGGAGCAGGGTCCGACGATGGCCAGGATACGAGGGTCCTCACGGCGAATAATCCGCTTGATCGTCTCTCTGCTGCTCCACACCAGCTCCTCGGACTCTTCCGTCAGCGGCTGGTGCCGCTTTAGCTCCGCCGGGGCTACCAGGGGGGTGATTTCTTGAATATTCAGATCGTTGACTCTGTGTCTGCTCATTTCTCCTATCCCTTCTGTTCCTTCTGTTCACCCGGAGACTGGCCGTGTTCGGCGCTCTCAGTTTCTCCCTGCTTCTCCTGCTTCTCCTGCTTCTCCTGCTTCTCCTGGTAAGGGTGGAAGGTGGTGTAAAGATAGCGCTTTATTTTCTTGGTGGGGGTCTTCTCGAAAGGTTCACTCTGCTCAAACATCTCCGCCACCCTGGAGAAGACGTTCAGCCGGCTGTTAACCTGTTTGCGAAGATTGTTCAAATATTCACCGGCGTGTCTCGAAGCATCCCGCGCCGATTCTGCAAAATCCTTCATCTGTTCCTTCATTGCATCGTAGTCCAGGTGGACGCGGGCGATTAGCCGCCCCTCCTGTTCGAATACCACCGATTCACTCACAAATTGATACTCGTTGATCACCGACTCGATCGCCTCGGGATAGATATTCTCCCCGCTCGGGCCAAGAATCATGTTCTTCAGCCGGCCCTTGATGTACAGGTAGTTATCCTCATCAAAGATTCCCAGGTCGCCGGTGCGGAACCATCCGTCTTCGGTAAAAGCTTTGCGGGTCAGTTCCTCCGACTTATAGTAGCCTTGCATCACAATGGGCCCCTTTACCTGAATCTCTCCCTCTCCTGTCTCCTGATCGGGCTCGGCTATGCGTACCTGAACTCCCGGCAGCGGCGCCCCGGTGGAGCGGAAGCGGGTTATCCTCGGACCGGTCCCGGCTACCAGGGGGCTCGTTTCGGTCAGGCCATAGCCTACCGTGTAGGGAAAGCGCGCCTCCCGTAAAAAGCGCTCCACATCTTCCGCGACGGCCGCACCGCCCAGTCCGAAAAAGTGCAGTTTCCCCCCAAACGTTCGCTTCAACTTTGCACCGATGATACGGTGCAGCAGTTTACGGCCGGGGGAAAACTTACTGAGAAGGCGAGTGATAAAGGAGCCCCGCAGTTTTGGCGCCACGGTTGAGCGGTAAATCTTTTCTATCAGCAGCGGTACCGACAGCATCAAGTGGGGACGTACCTTTTTCAAGGCCGGGAGAAGCACCACCGGTGCCGGCGGCTTGCGGAGGTAATAGATATGTCCGCCCATTAGAAGCGGGGTGAGAAATCCCATTGTACATTCGTAGGTATGAGCCAGCGGGAGGATGGAGAGCAACCGCTCTCCGGGAGACATCTCGGGAATCGGGCTGGTAGCTTGGGCATCGTAGACCAGGTTTCGGTGGGTAAGCATGACTCCCTTTGAGCCGCCGGTGGTTCCGCTGGTATAAATGATCGAGGCCAGGTCATCTTCCGCAGGCACTGTTTCCTCGGGCAGCGGCGGTGCTGAAGCATCGTTCTCTTTCTCCAGTACGCACTCCCCGAGGGCTGCGCCGCTTTTGAGTTCCTCTGCAGTTGTGCCGGCGGGAATAGATGTCAAATCGTCGACACATACTCCCCAGTTTTCCCCTGTATACAGATGGGGAATCTTCTTCATCATTCTCCGGGAGAGAAAGAGCACCTTTGTCTCCGAGTGCTCGATAATGCGCTCTATTTCTTCCGCGTGAAAGTCCGGAAGAATCGGCACCGCAACCGCCTTCATTGAAGTGATGGCAAGATACGAGATTCCCCAGTTAGGGGCATTCTCACTGAGCAGCACCACCCGATCGCCGGGGCGCACCCCGCGGCTATAGAGGCCCCTTCTTAAGGCAGCAACGCGTTCCCGGACCTCACCGTAGGTAAAGGGGGTATCATCGACAAAGGAAAAACAGTTGTAATCGCTATACCGCTCGCAGCTCTCCTCGAGCAGTGTGTGAATTGTCAATTTACTCAGGCGCACTCTTCCCCCTCCGTTTTTTGCAGTAGATTAAAGCACTATCATACATCAATGTTTGTAATACTGCCAAGTTCTCAAAGATATAAGGTTTCCCACGCTTTCTCATCAGCTCTGTTCGGCAGCGTCCGGCTCAGACGGACAGCCGCTGCCGAGAGAGAAGAGCTGAGGTTTGACGGACTCCTCTAAACTATGCTACATCTAAATGAATCCCACGTAAAGGAGCAGTTCCTGATGTCTTCTCGCATTAAAGATATACTCCAAACAAGCCCCGAAGAACAGCGTATTACCGCCGAAGGCTGGTGCAAAACCAAACGCGACTCAAAACGCGTCGCCTTTTTTGAAATTTCCGACGGATCTTCTTTTCGAAGCCTGCAGGTCGTTGTAAACAAAGACAACGATGCGGTGGAGCGCGAACTGGAGCGCCTCGCTACCGGTGCCAGTGTCCGGGCCGAAGGCCCCTTGGTGGCTTCCCCGGGAAAAGACCAGAGCGTGGAACTGCATGCCGACACTATAGAAGTGGTCGGAGAAGCTTCCCCGGAGGAGTATCCCCTACAGAAAAAGCGGCACTCCTTCGAATTTCTCCGTGAGATAGCCCACCTCAGGCCCCGTACCAATACCTTCGGCGCCGTCACCCGGGTGCGCAACGATCTCAGTTATGCGGTTCATAAGTTTTTTCAGGAAAACAACTTCATGTACGTGCACACTCCCATCATCTCCACCAGCGACTGCGAAGGGGCAGGCGAGATGTTCCAGGTGACCACCCTTCCCCTGGAGACGTTGGCCGCCGAAAAGAGCGCCGAGGTCGATTACTCCAAGGATTTTTTCGGCAAACCCGCCAGTCTAACGGTGAGCGGACAGTTGGAAGCCGAGATCTACGCCCTCGCAATGAAGGACGTCTACACCTTTGGCCCCACCTTCCGCGCGGAGAACTCCAATACCAGCCGTCATCTTGCGGAGTTCTGGATGATCGAGCCGGAGATGGCATTTTGTACTCTGGACGGCGATATGGAGCTGGCTGAAGAGTTTATCAAATACATTCTCCGCTATGTGCTCGAGAATCGCAAGGAAGATATGGAATTCTTTGATAAGCGCATCGAAAACGGGATTATCGAGAGCCTTCAGCATGTCGTCAACAGCTCCTTCACCCACCTTCCCTACTCTGAGGCGGTAGAGCTGCTGAAAAACTCCAGCCGCACATTCGAGTTTCCCGTGGAATGGGGCAGCGACCTGCAGTCCGAGCACGAGCGCTACTTGACCGAAGAAGTCTTCCAAGGGCCAGTCATCGTTACCGACTACCCCAAGGAAATCAAGGCCTTTTACATGAAGCTCAACGACGACGGACAGACTGTTCGGGCAATGGATATCTTGGTCCCCCGCCTTGGCGAGATCATCGGGGGCAGCGAACGGGAAGACCGCTACGACGTGCTGGAGCGCAGAATAAAAGAGATGAATCTTGCCCCCCAAGACTACTGGTGGTATTTGGACCTGCGCCGCTTCGGCTCGGTCCCCCACGCCGGCTTCGGCCTCGGTTTCGAGCGGCTAGTCCAGTACGTCACGGGCATGCAGAATATTCGGGATGTTATTCCCTTTCCCCGGACCGTGGGAAGCGCGGAGTTCTAAATCCGCCTGGCCCTGTTTCGCTGAACCGCGCTGGAGCCCCACGGCTGAGCCGTGGGGCTCCGCACCGCTCAGTCCCTGGACCGCCGCTGTCGTGCGGCAATGAGACGGTCCAACGCATCGGCAAAGGCCTTCACCTCCCGCTGACCGGAACCGCCGCCGCGCTTCTCCTCTTCGGGCAGCACCCCGAGCTGACGCAGTTCCATCATTCGGTCCCGCTCGGAGCGGCGGGCGGCAATATTCTCCTCATCGTACACTCCGCCGCGGTCGTCTATCACTACCGCTCCCCGCTCCACGAGCCGTTCAGCCAAAGGGAAATCCCGGGTTATAGCGATATCCCCCTCCTCGGCCCGCTCGACAAGAAGCTCGTCCGCCCCCCCGCTTCCCGTGGAAGCGGTCAGCTGCACAGCATCGAGCCCCTCAGTCATCGGGATGCTACGGTCGGCGGCAATTACCATCGTGGCCCCCGTGCGCAGCGCCGCACGCTCCACGATGCGGCGCTGCTGCCGAGGGCAGCCGTCGCCGTCTATTAGCAGCTTCATTTTCTCCTTATTCTCCGCCGTTCACCATTTTCCGCAGTCCGCCGAATTATCCGTCGCCGGCGGAAGGAACGGTGGCAAAATAAATCTCACCGCTACCCTCGAGTGTATAGGAGGAGAGGCCGTAGGGGATGACAAAATTCTCCCCCTGCCCTATAGAACGGTTTCTGGAGTGCAGACTGGAATCCGCCTGCGGGTCGTCGATCCGCAGGGAGAAGTTTCCTTTGGTACAAATTCCGATCTCAATAGAACTCCGCTGGTTTAAGGTGACCGTGGTATTGGTATCAGAGGAGAGGCGCAGCATAGAGAACTCGTCTATGGGTACTGGGTACCGCTCCCGGCCGGAGGTCGTCCGCTTGGGATCGATAATATCCGGTTGGCGGGGGGTGAAATCGAGCACCTGCAGCAATTCAGGCACGTCAACGTGTTTGCTTGTCAGGCCGCCCCGCAGGACGTTGTCGGAGTTGGCCATCAGTTCCACCCCCATACCCTCGACATAGGCGTGCAGCACTCCAGCAGGCTGATAGAGAGCCTGTCCGGGAATAAGATTGACCACGTTCAGGTAAAGGGGACTAAGCACCCCAATATCTTCGCCAAAAAAGCCGTAGAACTTGCGGATAAGGGCGCCTTCGACACTCCCGGCCTCATCCGCCCAGGCGAGCGCCGCCTCAATGAGGGCCTTCTGAACATCCTTTTCAGCTTCCATCAGGGCGTGAAAAAACCCCTCCAACGGGGGAGTGTCACCATCCCCCGCAAGAGGGGCAATAATTGCTCTCTTTGCCTCTTCTCGTTGGCTCGCCAACGCCTCGAAGTGCTCTTTCACCTTCTCCGGACGCCGAAACCCGCACAAGGCGGTAAAGTGCGTGAGAGCACAGAGTACCTCCGGTTTGTGGTTTTTATCCCGATAGTTTCGATGGAACGCATCGATCGGAATACCCTCTCGCTCCTCCCGCTCAAAGCCCTCTTGGGCCTGTTGCTTGTTAGGGTGAGCCTGAATAGAGAGCGGCCGCGCAGCGGCAAGCACCTTAAACAGGAAGGGAAGGGTGGGCCCGAAACGCTCCTCAGGATCAGCTCCTATCAGCCTCTGCGGTTCCCTGGCAATCTCGTCCTCCAGGTTTACCGGGCTTCCCCCCACAAACACCTTCGAAGGTCCCCGAGGGTGGACGCCCATCCAGAGCTCCGCATACGGGTCCTTATTCCTATTCTCTATTCCGAGGAGCCCGGGAATAAGCTCGGTTGAACCCCACGGATAATGCTGAATGATATTCTTCATTCGGTAAAAGAACTGCATAGTAAAATATTACAAAGGTTTCCGGGAGCCGGTCAATTGTTTTCTTGCGAATTGCGACCTTTTTGCGACATAATAGGTCAACACTGAGAAGACGAAGGAGCCAGCTATGTCAATGTATGAAGCCCCTCACCGCCGCTACAATCCGCTCACCGGCGAATGGGTTCTAGTCTCACCGCATAGATCAAAACGCCCTTGGCAGGGGCAGGAAGAAGATCCCTCAGCTTCGGACACCCCCCAGTACGACCCCAATTGTTACCTCTGTCCCGGCAACAGTCGTGCCGGAGGACATCAGAATCCCGAGTACCGCAGTACCTTTGTGTTTGTCAATGATTTTGCCGCCCTCCTTCCCGATACCCCGAGAGCAGAGGAGCACGACGGACCTCTCTTCAGAGCCCACAGCGAAAAGGGAATTTGCAAGGTGGTCTGTTTCTCCCCGCGTCATGATCTGACACTCAGCCAAATGGATACATCCGGCATCAGGAACGTGGTCGACGTGTGGGACGAACAGTATCGAGAGCTCGGCGCAAACCCTTCGATACGTTACGTGCAAATCTTTGAGAACCGAGGAGCAGCGATGGGCTGCTCCAATCCCCACCCCCACGGACAGATCTGGGCCAACGAAACAATACCCGATATTCCTGCGCGAGAAAGCGCCGCCCAGAAAGCCTATATGGAACAGCACGACAGCTGTCTGCTGTGCGACTACCTGCAGCAGGAGCAAACAAAGGAGGAGCGCCTCGTCGTCTCCGGTCGCCATTTTCTCGCCCTCGTACCGTATTGGGCAGTATGGCCCTTCGAAACCATCGTCATCCCCCTCAGACACGTAGCCTCGATCAGCGAGCTCTCCGAAGAGGAACGTGACGATCTTGCGGAGGTAATGCGAGTACTGGGAGTTCGCTACGACAATCTCTTCCGCACGCTCTTCCCCTACTCCATGGGCCTCCACCAGCAGCCCACCGACGGCACGGCGTATCCTTCCTGGCACTTTCACCTCCACTATCTGCCCCCACTGCTACGCTCCGCCTCGGTAAAAAAGTTCATGGTCGGCTACGAGATGCTGGCCAATCCTCAGCGCGACATCACCGCCGAGAGCGCCGCTGCCAGACTGCGGGAGCTCTCCGACACCCATTTTCTGCAGCGTAAAGGAGACGAATAATGAGCGAGCGGGAGTACGGCTACAGCGAAAAGACGATCCGCAGTGGAGTGTTGGATGATTCGCTTCGCCGTCTTTACGGTCCGGAACTCACGGCGGAACAGAGGGAGCGTTACGCTGCTCTCGCGGAAACCTTCCGCACCCACTTTGGTGCGGGAAACACGCTGTTTTTCAGTAGCCCCGGACGGACCGAATTGGGCGGCAATCACACCGACCACAACCGGGGGAAAGTTCTCGCCGCCGGAATCCATCTGGACAACATCGCTGTAGTTCGCCCTCGCAACGAAAAGCGGGTCACCGCCGTGACCGCCGGTATTGACGAGAGCATCGAAGTTGAACTCGACGATCTCATCCCGCGTTCCGAGGAGCAAGGTTCAGCCGTAGCCCTGCTGCGCGGCTGTGCCGCCTATCTCGAGCGTCTCAGCTATCGGGTCGGAGGTTTCGACGCCTACATCGACAGCCGGGTGGCCATCGGCTCCGGGCTCAGCTCATCTGCCAGCGTGGAAATGCTGTTTACTCATATTTTGAACGTGCTGTACAACGGCGGGCAGGTGGACCGCATTAGCATGGCAAAGGCGGGTCAGCATGCTGAGAATCACTTCTTTGGCAAGCCTTCGGGGCTCATGGATCAGCTTGCCTGCTCCTTAGGCTCTATCCAGTACATCGACCTGGAAAACCCGCAGCGTCCCCGCACTCTGGCGGTCAATGCCGATTTTGCCTCCCGAGGCTACCGGCTCTGCACCGTGGACACCGGGGGCGATCATGCGGATCTGACCGAAGCCTACGCCTCGATCCCGCAGGAGATGGGCTGTGCCGCCGCCGCACTGGGTGTCGAAGAACTGCGCGGGGGAAACACAGAGAAGCTGCTCAGCAGGATCGCAGAAGTCCGACGCCGCTGCGGTGACCGGGCAGTGCTCCGATCGATTCACTTCTACCAGGAAAACGAGCGGGTTTCCCGGATGCACGCAGCCCTCGAAGAGGGCGACATCGACAACTATATACAGCTTGTGAAAGCCTCGGGCCGCTCCTCCTGGACACAGCTGCAAAACTGCATCCCTCCCGGTGCGGAGGCTGAACAGCCCATCCCTTTTACCCTCGCCGTTTCTCAGAGCATATGCCCCCGGGGAGTTTTTAGAGTGCACGGGGGCGGTTTCGCCGGCTCTATCCAGGGCTACGTCCCGCAGGAGGAGTGGGAGAGCTATGTCCGCAGCATGGAGGAGCTCCTCGGAGAGGGAGCGGTGACCCCGTTGTACATCCGCCCCTACGGAGTAGTCCGCATAGATGAGGAGCGCCTTGACTGAAGAAGAATATAGAGCGTATAAATAAATACAGACCCAATTGTGAAGTTCTTGCAAACTATTACTTTAATAAGAACTTTATCTTGTTTTCATCCAAATACTTTTATCCGCAAGGAGAGTTCTATGGAATATTCCGCATTACAAAAGGCCCGTTACTACTACAAGCCGGTATTGCCCAAAATACTGCAAAACGATATCAGCACCATCGTCCCCGAGTACGGTGAAAAGACCGAATCAGCGGGCAATCAGACGGAACTGAAAGAGTATTTTGCCCATAGCTATGGTCGGGAAATCATCACCTTTACGGAGGGAAAATCCTCGCCGCGTAGCGAACCGATCTCTATCGGGGTCGTCCTTTCCGGAGGTCAGGCGCCCGGCGGCCACAACGTAATTGCCGGTCTCTTTGATGCTATGATAGCCGCCAATCCCGAGTCCCGCCTTTACGGCTTTCTTGACGGCCCTGCCGGCATCCTCGAAAATAGAGCGATAGAACTGACCGCCAACTTCATCGATCAGTTCCGCAATACCGGCGGATTCGATATGATCGGCTCCGGACGGACAAAGATAGAAACCGAAAAGCAGTTCGAACAAAGCGCCACAGTGTGCCGAGAACGGGGAATCAGCGCGCTGGTGATCATCGGCGGGGACGACTCCAACACCAACGCCGCACTGCTGGCTGAATATTTCATGGAACACAACATCGATATCAAGGTCATTGGCGTACCAAAGACAATCGACGGAGACCTCAGAAATGAACTCGTGGAGGCTTCCTTCGGATTTGACACCGCCACCAAGACCTACTCCGAGCTGATCGGCAACATCGAGCGGGATGTCAACTCAGCCAAAAAATACTGGCACTTCGTCAAATTGATGGGCCGTTCGGCAAGTCACATCGCCCTCGAGTGCGCCTTAAAGTGCCAGCCCAATATCACCATCATCTCGGAGGAGGTGGAGAACAATCACACCACCCTGGGAGAGTTGGTGGAGTACTTGGCGCAGACAGTGGTCACCCGCAGCGAGCAGGGGGAGAACTATGGTGTGGTCTTAGTCCCGGAAGGTTTGATCGAGTTTATCCCGGAGATGAAGCGCTTGATCAGTGAACTCAACTCCGTCCTCGCCGAACACAACGCCTACTTCTCCACCCTCAAGACCTTCGAGGACCAGTCGGAGTATATCAACAAACAGCTCTCCCGGGACGCCTCCTACGTCTTCTCCAGTCTCCCCAACAACATTCAGCGTCAGCTGTTGATGGACCGCGACCCGCACGGCAACGTTCAGGTTTCCAGGATCGAGACGGAGAAGCTGCTGATTGAAATGGTCAAAGACCGGCTCAACGAATTGAAAGCCGAAGGCAAGTTCACAGGAAAGTTCAATCCCCAGCACCATTTCTTCGGCTACGAGGGCCGCGCCGGCTTTCCTTCCAACTTTGATACCAACTACGCCTATTCTCTTGGCTACAACGCCTACCTGCTGATCTCTTTCGACCTGACCGGCTATATTTCCTCCATTCGCAACTTGGCTCAGCCGGCAGAGGAGTGGATAGCCGGCGGTGTGCCCATCACCATGATGATGAACATGGAGATGCGCAAGGGAAAGATGAAGCCGGTAATCAAGAAATCGATGGTGAACCTCTACGGCAAGCCCTTCAAAGCCTTTGCCGCACGGCGAGAGGAGTGGGCAATCAAGACGAGCTACACGTATCCCGGACCGGTCCAGTTCTTTGGCCCCGACGAGGTCTGCAACCAGCCCACGGTGAGCCTTGCCATGGAACAGCACAGCTAAAGCAAAATGGCGCCGTGCAGTTGAACGCCGCCGTATAGACCGGCTTATAGTTTGGAATAGCCCCCGCCTCAGCGGCATTTCTCCTGCTCTCGCCCGCTTTTTTCGCGTCTTTAGAGGCGCGCCCTCAGCATCGCTTCGATTTCATCTTGGTCAAGTTCCGCGGGGCTCTTCTTCATTTTTATCCGCGCCGAGGCGGCCGTCAGTTCCTCGGCGGTAAAGCCGTAGTCCCCGAGGCGGGGAATAGCAAACCTCTCGGTCCACCGGTCTATCCGTTTCAACAGCTCCCCTCGGGCCGCTTCCGAAGATTCACCGCCATAGCCGGTCAGCGCTTCCGCAGCACGGGTATACCGATCCAGAGCGCCGGCGCTCGGCTCCGGGACTTCGCTCTTCTCCCCTGCCCGCTTCTGCAGCACCGAGATCATCCGCTCTGTCGCCTCCTTCAGGAGGCTGCCGCACACAACCCCGTGCGGGATCGGACGCATTCCGCCCAGCAGCCCCGCCGCTCCATGGACCACGCCGAGCCCCGCGCTGGCGAGGGCGATCCCGGAAAGGTAGGCGGCATACGCCATCTGTGCCCGAGCTTCCAGATTCTCGCCCGCCTCGACTGCCGTGTCCAGCCACTTGCCGGCCCGCGCAAGTCCATCGAGGGCGCACATCGAGGTAAAAGGAGTTGCATTCACAGAGACGTACGCCTCAAGCAATTGTGTGACTGCATCCAGCCCGGACGAAGCCGTAACGTCCGGCGGGCAGGAGCGCGAGAGTTCCGGATCCAGTAGTGCCGCATCCGGTACGAAGGCCTCATGGCGGAGAGACTTCTTAAAGCCGTTTTTGCCGGTCCGGCTTATCACCGCGTTTTTCGTGGCCTCCGAGCCGGTGCCTGCGGTAGTAGGTAAAGCGATAAAGGGGCTCCTCTTTCCTTCAGGTTCCAATTCGCCCACACCCTCGAGATAATCAGCTACGTTTCCGGAATGACGAAGCATAGCGGCCACAGCCTTCCCGGTATCCAGTACGCTTCCGCCGCCGACCGCAATAACCGCCTCAAAGCCTCTTTGACGTGCGTCGTCACGAATCCGGTCCACCGTCTCCGGCGAAGGCTCCCCGGAGACAGGATACCGCAAACAGGCAACCCCTTCTCTCCGCAGGAGTGTCTCCTGCCGCAGTGTATCCGGAAGCCGATCGTAGGAGACAGCACCGGTTACCAGGCATACGCCGTTGACCCCGTAGCGGTGCAGCAAACGAACGGTCACGGCTGCAGTTCCGCGTCCGACCCGCAATTCGGGTATCCGCGCGTTGTGAAACGCCTCTTCATTTCCTATAGCTGTGGTCTGTGAGCTGTGCATGACCGTCTCCCTTAGGGAAGTGTCTTACCAAACGGTTTAGGGGCCGCCGGGGCGCCGAAAATCGATTCCCAGCCACCCTTCTATAGCCGACATGCTCCGCTCTATCATACCCAGATCCACATCCTGGGTAGTTTCGGCAATAAGATACTCTTTTTCTCCGTAGGGAAATCGGGCGCCCTCTCCGGTCACGTCGACCGCGGCAACGCTATGCTTATAGCGCGATGAGACCAACAGCAAGGCATCCACATCAAAGCGGTGGAGCATGATTACATAGAGAAGTCCTCGGCTGTCACAGTCGCCCGTGTTCTCTACTGCGCCGGTGAGCGGAGAAAGTAAATCGGAGAGGGTATCGGTGCGGTAATAGTCAAACTCCTGGACCCACTCCAAAAGACGTTCCGCCATCTCCCGGTCGTCGAACTCTCTACGGGGCAAATGCTGCCGGAGAGCCGTGTATACTGAGCCCAAACGAGCATATAGATCGCGGTAGATAAGACGATAGTAACGTTTCCAAGCCTGGTTGGCCCACTGGGTTCCCCCGTACACGTTGAGCACCTCCGCCTCCCGCTCTATCAGTTGCTGACTCGCCTCCATCTCCCGGGGGGAAACGGGTACCGAGAGAGAAGAGCCGTGGAACTGCAGCGAACGCAGCTCCCGGTTGGAGGCCGGACGAGGAGCTTCGAACGTGCTAACCGGACCGGGATTGACAAGGCCCGCCTCCCCTAGAGAGAGGGCATCGAGAACGGAGAGGAGCATCGCCCGGTAAGAGTCGAGAAACCCGGTTTCCGCAAAGGCTACGGCGGCAAGATCTTCGCGCTTCCCTTCTATGACCAGGAGAAATCCCTCGTAGTGGTGTTTCTCCTGGGAAAAAGAGATGCTCCCGTAGGCCGCCTCACGTCCCTGAAAGCGAAACAGCTCACCGCTGCCGTCTCCGCTGGCACCGAGTTCTCGGCGCAGCCCCCGGTCCATCTCCTCACCGCTGTCGTAAGCAGCACCGTCGTAGCGTTTGAGAAGATAGAAGGCCTCCTCTGCGTCGTTGGCACACGTGACCTTCTCTTCGGTGATCTCCAACACCTTCCAACTCACCGGGAGATTAATGAAAATGTCGTCGGTAAAACGACGCCACTGTGCCTCGACGCTCCCCGCCGTACACAGTAGCACCGTCGCCGCAATCATTAACCTTATCCGATTTACCGTCATCGCCGTGTCCGCCCCCGCGGGTGCTATTTCTGTTCCACTTTGTGACGCTTGATCTTCTTTGTGGTGGTCATTTCCATGGGTTCTTCAAGAATCTGGACCCGACCGATGCGTTTGTAAGGCATCAGTTCCGCATTGACCTCCCGGATGATCTCGTTGATACGGCGTTCGACATCCTCCCGGGACTGCTCCTTGAAACTTTCTTCATTCGGATACACGAGCGCCTCGATGCCTTCGGTCTTCATCTTTTCATCCAGCAGATACCCCTTGACCAGGATCTGATCCACCTCGTCGTAGAGTTGAAAATAATCCTCGATCTCTTCCGGAAACACATTCTTGCCCCCCTCGGTGACAATGAGCGACTTCATCCGTCCGGTGAGGTAGAGGTAATTGTCGTGATCCAGGTAACCGACATCGCCGCTTCTGAACCAGCCGTCTTCCGTAAAGGCTTCGCGGGTATACTCCTCATTTTTATAGTAGCCCTGCATGACCATTGGACCTTTGATTAATATCTCCCCGTGGCCCTCTTCATCAGGCTCCAGAATAGTCATCATCGTCTGCGGCAGAACCTTTCCCACGGAATTCTCTTTATAGTGCTCCTTGGGATTGAGCGCCACGATGGGGGAGGTTTCCGTCAAACCGTAGCCCTGGACAAAATCGATGCCGAGTTGGTTGAACATCTTGAAGGTCGAGGAGGGCAGCGGACCGCCGCCGCAAATACAGATTCTGTTCGTATCCAAGGACAGCTTCTTCAGAATCCCTTTAAACATCATCTTCCCCGGATTGATCTTCAAGGTTTTTTTGATTCCACCGCTAAGCCACATCAGCCCCCGTATAAGTCCGTACACGACGATTCCCTTCTCGCGAATGCCGCGCAGCAGCCCTTTGAGCATTTTGTTGAAGAGCATGGGAATGGCCAAAAACATCGTCACTTGGCCCTTATGTAAATCGTGCAGAATTTGCTTGATCGCCAGGCGCTTGGCAAAGACGATCTCCGCTCCAACCGATATTGCCTCGATAAACACCGCCAGCATACAGTAGGAGTGGTGCAACGGCAGCAGGGCATAGAACACATCCGTGTGAAAAATATTCATATTAGCCTGCGCCAGGAAGCAGTCGCCGACAAAGTTTTTATGGGTCAGCATCACTCCTTTTTGATTGCCGGTGGTACCCGAGGTGTAGAGAATCGCCGCCAGATCGTTTTCCTCCGGATACTCTCTGGCAGGCGCTTCGCTTTGGCGGATGTTGAGTATATAGTCCTCTTTTTGCGGAGAGAGAGAGATTCTGCGCTTGACCGGGCTCTTCCTGCCGGGTTTGAAATCGTCGTACTTCTCCTCATCCACAAAGAGTATGGAAGCCCCGGAAAAATCCATCAACGCTTCGATATCGGAGGACTTGAGCTGATAGTCGAGGGGAACTACGATGCCGCCGGCATAGAGAATGGCCAGATACGCAACAGTCCATTCAGGGGAATTCTTGCCGGTAACCGCCACTCGATCCCCCTTTTTGACGCCTTTAGCCACCAGGAAATTGGACACCTCCCTTACTGTCGATAGAGCTTCGCCGTAGGTAAACTCGAGCTTTTCCGGGTCGTAGCACGTAAAGCAGCGCCGCTCAGGATGACGTTCGGCGGTAAGGGAGAAGAGTTCGGGAAGTGTGGGCCACTCACCAGAAAAGCGGTCTCCACGGTACTGCTCTAAAAATCGCCAGGGCATAGGGTCGGTTTTCATGAGGGCCTCCTTGAGGTATGGTTCCTCCGCCAGTCGATACACTCGCGGTGCGAAACGGTGGTTTTACTATAGCGTATGAACTTCAATCACACAAGTAAAGATATCGTTGAAAAGAATTATTCCACCTCTCCCCTCCAGAGGGCAATCAGCTCGTCCACCTCGGGAAAAGGCTCCAGGGCCCGCGGCAGCAAGCCGTTCACCCATCCTAAAAAGAGGCCGTAGTTGGTCACCGGGATATCGAGGCGTACAATCGCCTCCATTCTCGCTTCAATCGCAGCTCGAGCAGTCATGCAGCCGGCACAATGGATCACGAGGCTGTAGCCCCGCAGTTCCTCCTCGGAGGGAAGGCTGCGGGCAAAATCGAACTCTACCTCATCGTGCACCAGCTGCCGAAAGAGACGGGGAATTTTCACCGTGCCGATGTCGTCGGCCTCGCGTTTATGCGAGCACGACTCCATCACCAGCACCCGTCCCCCTTTAGGCACTTTTTCGAGGCGCCGCAGCCCACGCAGCAGGTCTGGAAGATTCCACTTTTTACGGGCAAAAAGAACGGAAAAAGAGGTCAGCGGTTGATCTGAGGGAAGCGCGGCGGCTACCTCCTGAAACGCCTGACTGTCGGTGACCACCAGCTTCGGCCGTTCTGCAAGTCGGCCGTAAAACCCGCTCAGCCCCCGCTCTTTCATCACGAGGGAAGCGCAGTTGCGGTCCAGGGCATCCCGGATGGTCTCTACCTGAGGCAGAATCAGCCGTCCCTTCGGGGCGCCG
This sequence comes from uncultured Spirochaetaceae bacterium, assembly GCA_964346455.1. Lineage (GTDB taxonomy): Bacteria > Spirochaetota > Spirochaetia > DSM-16054 > Sediminispirochaetaceae > CAYFUX01. The sequence continues at coordinate 96,463 of CAYFUX010000003.1, read as the reverse complement.
GTGTCGATGGGCGTGACCAGCAGGATCATATCCTCCTCTGTAACCAAACCATCCAGCGGGCGAGGTTCGCTACGAAGCCCTTCCGCCGACTTTTGCAGCTGAGAAAACAGCGTTTCGATGCCGTTTCCATTCCGGTTGTCCACATCGACGGCCGGATAGGCGGATGACCACCTGCGCTTCTCTTCGTCGAGCCGGCGGTCGGCGAAGGTACGCACAAAGATTACCGGCGCCTTCCGGCCCTCTATATGCTCCAACAGCTCCCGCTCTTCCCTGCTCGGGGGCTGAAAGCCGGGAGTAACAAAGAGCAGCACATCAGCAGCCGCGGCTCGCTGCGCGCTGCGGCGGATCCGTTCGGCCCCCAGTTCGCCTTCGTCGTCCAGTCCTGCGGTGTCGGTTACCGCCACCGGGCCGAGAGTGCTGAGTTCCATTTTCCGGGTCACCGGATCGGTGGTAGTTCCGGGAGTCCGGGAAATAATCGAGACCTCACGATCAAAGATACGGTTGATCAGAGAGGATTTTCCGGCATTGCGCAATCCTACGAGGACGATCCGTCTTCGTTCTGCCAGCGGGGTGGTGGTCATAGTGTTGCTCCCCTCCGGGCGGGGCTGTTTTCCGTGTGTGCAAGCTCCCCGTATGAAGATCGAAAGGCGGGAGGCACGGCGCGGTTGGGAGGCACGGCGTCACCCCGGCTAAAATTTAGCCGGCGGCCTATGCTCCGCACCCGCAGGTCCAGACATCCAATGCATGCGACTCCGCTCTCTTCCAGGCAAATCTTTCCGGGATACAAAAGGTAGTCTTTTTTCCGCCGCGTCGGCGTCAGGTTGGGCATGAGCACATTCGCCCCGGCCGCAAGACAGCGCTCCCGCCCCTGCGCCGCTAATGAACCGGCGGCGGTAGTAGCCGGCAAGTGAGCCCGCGGCAGCAGGAGCCGCACCAGGGCTGTCGCCCTGAGGGTGAGATCGAGGGGCTTTTGCAGTGCCGCTCCGAGAGGGGTGTCGGGATGGGGAATAAAAGGGCCGATTCCCACCATGTCCGCCTCCAGCCGGCGGGTCAGGAGGGCATCGGCTTCCTGGGTCTCCTCCGTTTCCCCCGGCAGCCCCACCATGTAACCGGTGCCGAGCTGAAATCCGAGTTCCCGCAGATCCTCGAGGGCACGGAGGCGGCGTTCCAGCGGAACTCCCGCCCGCAGATACCGGTGTAGCTGAGGGGCGGCGGTTTCGAAGCGCAGCAGATAACGGTCTGCTCCTGCGCTCCGCAGCTCTGCATACTCCTTTCGAGGCTTGATGCCCAGACTGAGAGTCACTGCCGCCTCACCCGCCGTGTACTCCTTGATCCAGCCGGTGATTCGGGCGGCAGCGTGTTCGTTCCAAAAGGGATCCTCCCCCGCCTGCAGCACGAACGTACGGATTCCCCGGGCATATCCTTCGCGGACAGCCTGTTTGATCTCCTCCTCGCCGAGACGATAGCGACGAACGTTCCGGTTGCCGCGGCGAATGCCGCAGTAGCGGCAGTTCCGCCGGCAGTAATTGCCGATCTCGAGGAGACCCCGCAGCAGTACTCCGTTACCATGTACTCGGCGGCGGAGCGAATCCGCCGCGTCGACAAGCTCCTCCGTGTCCGCCGTGCGCCAACGGCGTACCACTTCCCGGGGATCCTCAGCTTCCTGCCGGTCAGGCTCGCCGCTTCCCTCAAGCGCGGCTTCGTACCCGAGCCCGGACGCCGCCCCTCTCACCGTTTTGGATTCCTCTTCGCCTCTCCTCATCTTCCTCGTCTTCCTTTTCGCTCCGACTAGCGAAAGAGATCCCGTTCACCGGTGGCGATGCGGGAAAGCGAATCCTCCAGCGTCCTTTTCGACTCCCCCGGGACCTCCCCCTTCAGCTCCTCGATCAGCTGCAGTCCCCGGCGGCATGTATCGTTCCTGGCGTAGTCGTAGAGATACTCGGCAAAAGAGAGCATCGCATTCGGCGTGCAGAACTGCTGTATGAGCCCCGGTTTCGCCAGATCCATGAAGTCGGAGCCTACGCGGCCGCGGCGATAGCAGCCGGTGCAGAAGGAGGGGATATATCCGTCTTCCACCAGCGAGGCGATTACTTCCTCGAGCGTGCGATGGTCGCCAAGGCTAAACTGCGCCTCCTGCCGCTCTTTCTCCGCTGCATCCTCCTCCTCGTAGCCACCGGGGGAGGTTCGAGAGCCTGCGGACACTTGACTCACTCCGTAGCGAAACAGCTCGGTCCGCATCTCCCGGCTCTCACGGGTGGAGAGAATAATGCCCGTGTACGGCAGGGTGAGCCTGATTACCGCTACGATCTGTTTGAACACTTCGTCATCCACCGGGTATGGAACGGAAGAAGAGATCGGAGCTCCGGAAGCGGGTTCCAGCCGCGGGACGCTCACCGTGTGGGGCCCGCAGCCATAGCGATCATCCAAATGGGCTCCGTGGGCCATCACGGCAAGTGTATCAAATCGGTAGTCTGCCAGTCCGTAGAGCACACCGATGCCTACATCGTCGATGCCCCCCTCCATTGCTCTGTCCATCACCTCGAGCCGGTAGCGGTAATCTGCTTTGGGCCCGGATGGATGGTAGCGGGCGTAGAGTTCGGGATCGTAGGTTTCTTGAAAACAGGTGTAAGTGCCGATGCTGCACTTTTTGAGCTCCCGGAACTCCTCCGTCTCCATTGGGGCAAGCTCTACATTGATGCGCCGTATTCCCGCCGACCCGTGACGGGCGCTATAGGCGGCGGCGATGCCTTCGCGGATAAAATCTAAAGGGTACTGTTCCGACTCCCCGGAGAGCAGAAGTAGCCGTTTGTGGCCCTGCCGCAGGAGCGCCTCCGCCTCTCTGCGAAGCTCCTCCATTGTCAGCGTCCGTCGGGGCATATTCAGATTGTCCCGTCGAAATCCGCAGTAGAGACAGTTGTTGCTACAGTGGTTGCCCATATAGAGGGGGGCAAAGAGGACCATACGGGGACCGTAAATCTTCCGTTTAACTCGTGCCGCCGCCTCGAGGAGGCGAGAACGCTGAGAGGGGTCCGCAATATTCAACAGCGCGGCGGCATCTCCTAGGGACAGACCGCGCAACTGCAGTGCGCGATCGAAAATCTCCTGCAGATCCGCATTCGTCGGAGGAGGGGTTTCAGCCGCTTCCCGCAGTCGGCCGTAGTCAAGGAACGTCGTCGGATGGCTTGTCATCGATCACCTCTCGGTACTTGGTTAACACCGATTTGACCTGCACACCCGGCAGGCGGCCGATTTTCCCTGTCATGGCGCCGATTTCATCGGTGGTTCCTTCAACGATGAGAGAGATGATACGTATACTCCGCTCGCGGATGGGAAGTCCCTGGCGGCCGAGGATAATTGTTCCGTATTCGGAAAGAAGGGCATTTAGCGTAGGTACCACAGAGGTATCTTCGAGCAGGACGGTAACCGCCCCGATTCTCTTCTCCATCAGTTCTCCCTCTGGATCAGCATTCGTTTTGGAACCTCGAGGTAGGGAAACCCGCCTCTCAGTGTGTGCCCATTAATGCACACTCAAGAGCAACTGTCAATGTATATTCACTTATAGATTAACTTACTCACTTTAAATTGTATTTATTGTATTCTTTGTGTTTATTTTCACAATAATTGGATCAAAGCTGATTATTCACGACGGATCGCAGCATGAGGCCCGCTGCGGCCGGAAGCGGCGAGGGGCTGGCGGGGGGAGCTGCTCAGATCCACTCCTCGCGAAGCTCATCGCCCTGCAAACCGACCACCACTGCCTTAATCGGCACTTTGCGCTGGGCCTTCGCGGCCGCTTCACGCACCAGCTGCAGCAGTCCGCTGCCAGTAGGAGATCCGTCTTCTGGAAGTAGGGTGCCCGGGGAGAAACAAGGTGCAGCTGAACCGGCCACTGCTGCAGCTGCGAGGGAACCGCTTCGACCTGCGCTCCGCCGGAGCTCTTCTGCGCGCCGAACTCCTGCACCCGGGACCCGGGACATCCGCCGCCGACGGTCCGTACCATATGTTACGCAGAGACGGAATTTTCGAATTATAGGGCACATATCTCATCCGGGAGGCCGAAAATATCAGTCTCTAGTCGCAACACTTGAGGAAACTGTTTGAGCTGGGTCGGGTGGGCCGAGTTCAGGAGGGCGATCCCATGGCGGAGGCGCCGGTGATTCGCAGAATGGGTTGAAAACCGTGACGCTCCACTTCCGGATTGGCCATATTGCCCTCTTCGTCTATGAAGCTCACCCAGTCTCCTTCGGTCAGCAGGGCCTCGTTGGGGCGGTACTGCGCTTTGTAATTCATATGCCGATTCCCCGGAACATAATATCCGAGGTAGAGGTAACGAAGTTCCTGCTGCTGCGCGATTTCCAATTCCTTCAACAGGGCGAGCTTACCCGGGCTCATCCTAGCGTATTCCGGGTCCCAGTAACAGTAGATCGCCGAGAGGAGATCATTGGTAAGATCGATATGGCTCACCGCCACAAGCCGCTCTCCATCCCGGATGGTGAGCATCCTGGCACCGGGAAGCGGCGCAAAAAAGGACTCCCGGAAGGTTTCGTAGTTGTCGCTTCCTCCCAAAGAGAAGCGCTCGGCATGGAGGCGATAGAGGTCGAACATCCGGCTCTCCGGTTTCGGCTCCTCCAACTGTACATCTAAACCGGCGGCTCGTCGCAGTACGCGCCGATGATTGCGGGAAAAGGGAAACCGCTCCACTGGAATCCGCAGCGGAATACACTGGTGACAACTCTCGCATACCGGCCGAAAAAAGTATCGGCTGAAATGCCGAAATCCAATGGAGAGCAAATACTCCAACCCCTCCGTGTCATAGCTCTGCATATAGACGGTTTCGCTCTCAAAAGTTCGCGCCGAGAGGTAGGGGCAGGGCGAAGGTTGTATTCCCAGCGGAGCTCCGGTAAGATCCATGGCCCCTATAGTCAGCGAAACACCCGTTTTTTTCAACCGTCTCGCTCCCCTCTCTCGCCAGAGGCCGCCTTTTTTGCTATAGTTGATGCAGATAAGGAGTAGTTTTGGCCGAGGATACCGGTCCGCAGATCGAAGATCTCCTGGAACTCGCCGCAAAAAAACGGCGCATTATCATTCAGCCGCATGACTTCCCCGATCACGATGCTATAGCCAGCGCCTTCGGCCTCTGGCATCTGCTGAAAGAGCGGGAGATGAATGTGGAGATCGCTTACCGCGGGCACGTTACGCGCAGGGAGCTGCGTAGTTTTATCACCCGCCTGGAGATAACCATCGTCCATGCAAACGAACTTTCCCTTGCAGGAGACGAGGGGATTATCGTCGTCGACGGCTGTCCGGGCAACAAAAACGTCGCCGAACTACCCGGCGAAGAAATCGGAGTTATCGATCATCATACCGTCAAAAAGCCCAATGAGGTCCCGTATATCGACATCCGCGCCGAATACGGCTCCTGTTCCACTATTATTTCCGAGTACTACCGCCAGCTGGGCATGGAGATCCCCGCCTCCGTGGCCACCGCCTTTCTTGTAGGGCTGTATACCGACACCGCCTCTTTTACCAGAGGCGTTCATCAGGCGGACCTCCGGCTGCTGAACGTCTGCTACCACAAGGCGAACATCGACTTTGTCAGCCTGATGGTCCGCAATAAGATCCAGTACCAGGACCTGAGTCACTACCATTACCTCTTAGAGAACCTGGAGCGAAAAGGCCATGCCGCCTACTGTCATTTTCCGGAAGGCTGCGATCAGAATCTCCTTGGTATTCTCTCAGACTTCCTGCTCAGCATCCAGGAAATACGCTTTGCCCTCCTGTCGGCGGACAACGAAAAGACGGTTAACTTCTCCGCCCGCAACGAAGATCCCGATTTGCACGCCGCGGCGATCGTAAAACTGGTGATCGGTTCCGAAGGCTCGGGGGGAGGCCATTTCCACATGGCGGGCGGAGTGATTCCTCTCAACACCGGCACCTACGACGAAGGGATCCATCGGGAACGCTTTTTCGCCACCATCCGTAAATGGAAAAGTCACACCGCATGAGGACTCGTTGACGCCTTTTCCCGGGTATACTACATTTAGAGCATTCCACGAATGGAGTAGATTGTAACATGAACATACGTGAATGGAACCGGCTGAGCGAAGAGGATCGAAGCGCCCTTCTCTCCCGCTCGGAAAGTGATATCACCGCCGATCTTGAGAGAGTTCGGCCGATTGTAGAAGATGTCGAGCGCAGAGGCGACGCGGCACTCCGCGACTACTCCCGCCGCTACGACGGTGCGGAGCTGGAGCACCTCCCGCTGCGGGTCGCACCGGAGGAGTTTGATGCGGCGGAAGAGCAGCTCGACGAGGAGCTGAAGGAGGCGCTGCGGTACGCAGTGGAGCACACCCGCCGTTTTCACCGCTCTCAGCTCCCTCCTGGGCAAGAGTTTGTGGAGCTTCGTCCGGGGCTTTTCTCCGGCGAACGGGCCCTGCCGCTTGCCTCCGCCGGTCTCTACGTCCCGCGGGGACGTGGCAGCTTCCCCTCCATGCTCTATATGCTGGCGATCCCTGCAGTCATTGCGGGGGTACCCGCAGTACAAGTCATCACCCCCCCGGGGCCGGACGGCACAGTTGACCCCGCCTGCCTCTATACCGCTCGGCTGGTGGGCGTCTCCGCCGTGTTCCGCGTCGGCGGGGCCCACGGCATTGCCGCCCTCGCCTACGGTACCGAGTCGATACCGAGGGTCCACAAGATCGTCGGGCCCGGCAGCAGTATCGTCACCGCTGCTAAACGGCTGGTCTCCTCGCGGGTCGATATCGGCCTGCCGGCGGGCCCCTCGGAGTCGATGATTCTTGCCGACGAGTCGGCCGACCCATGGAACACCGCGCTTGATCTGCTGGTAGAAGCGGAACACGGCTCTGACTCCTGCGCCCTCTTGATCACCCCGTCCCGCAGGCTGGCCGAGCAGGTGGCCGCATTCTGCAACGAGCTGCTGCAGGAGCTTCCTGAGAAGCGGCGCCGCTTTGTCGAGGAGGTGTTTGACCGGTACGGCGGTGTTCTGATCGCCGATGACGAAGCCGCCGGAGCAGAGATCGTCAATCGCTTTGCCCCCGAACATCTTCAACTTCGCACCGCCGCCCCTTTCACGACGCTGAGCCGCATAAGCAACGCCGGTGAGATTCTCCTCGGAGAACATATACCCTTTTCCGCCGCCAACTACGCCGCCGGCGTCAATGCTGTACTGCCCACCGGAGGGTGGGCCCGCAGCTACAGCCCCGTCTCGGTGCGTGATTTCCTCAAGTACTCCTCGGTGGTCTATGCGGAGACGCCCGCCTACGACGATTTCGCCCCGCGAGTGCGGCGCATCGCCGAGTACGAGGGCTTTGCCGCTCACGCCGCAGCGGTAAGCAAACACTCCCGAAAGGAGAAGCGCCAAGAGGAGGAAAAATGAGCTCCTCTGCCACCCGGCCGCCGGAGCCGCCTCTTCCCTTCTCCACTTCTGAGGAAGTGTTCGACTACTTTACCCGCTTCGTCAATTTCGAAGAGAGTACTCGCCGCACCATCCGTGAGTACCGGCTCGACCGCATGAGACGGCTCCTCGCCTTTTTCGGCCATCCGGAACAGAGTCTGCGGTGTATTCACATCGCCGGGTCAAAAGGCAAAGGCTCTACCGCTCTCTTCATCGCTCGCGGGTTGGAGGCGATGGGGTATACCACCGGCCTCTATACTTCTCCGCATGTAAGCAGTTTTAAGGAGCGCTTCAGCCGCGCCGGCGCATTTTTTCCCGAGACCGCCTATTTGCGCGTGGGCACTAGGATAGCCAGCGCGATCTCCGAGTTTGCGCTGCAGGAGACGGAGGGGAGCGCCCTTCCTACCACGTTCGAACTGCTCACTCTCACCGCCTTCCTTCTCTTTCGCGACCAAGACTGTGAGTGGGCAGTGGTCGAAACCGGTATCGGCGGACGGCTCGACGCTACCAATGTGATCCTGCCGGAAGCCGCAGTGATCACCCCCATCGAACTCGAACACACCGACCTCCTCGGAGAGAGTATTGAAGAGATTGCCGAGGAGAAGGCGGGAATCCTAAAGCCGAATGTGCCGGCTTTCATAGGCTATCAGTGCTCGACGGCGGCCGCCACACTGCACTCCGCAGCCCATCTGCAAGGAAGCCCTGTCTACGCATTGTCCGAGCAGTGCTCGGGCATGACGATTTCCCTCGAAAAGGATTATACGGAGGTCGAACTGCAGTGGGACGCAGAATCGGCCGAGCGCTTCCACACTCCGATGCTCGGCGATGTGCAGGCGGAAAATGCCGCCCTGGCGCTCCTTACCCTCCGCACGCTCCTGAAGCCGAGCGAAGAGCAGATGGAGGCGGTCACCAGCGCCTTTGCTCATACTCGTATGCCGGGCCGCATGGAGCTGATCGCCAAACATCCGCCGCTGATCTGCGACGGCGCCCATACCGTCGCTTCTCTCCGGCGCTTGCTCAATTCAGTCGGCCGCATGTATCCTGCCTCCGCTCCGGTGGCGATTTTCGGGGCAGTGCTCGGCAAGAATTGGAGCGGCATGGCAGCACTGTGTGCCCGCCGCTGCGAGGCGGTGGTGGTATCCACCCCGGGGCACTTCAAGGAGAGCGACCCGCAGGAGTTGGCGCGTATCTGCCGCGAAGCCGGGGCGCTAACTTACCTGGAGACGGAGCCCGAGAAGGCGCTCGACAAAGCCCGCAGTTTAGCCGGCGACGACCAGCCGATCCTGGTTACCGGCTCCTTCTATATGGCGGCGGAGATCAGAAGATTAGTGGAACGGCGGGAGGGCCTCCTCCACACCGCGTACCCCGTATAAAGAAAGGAAAGGAATGATGGAGAATCCCGAAATATCAGCACGCGCCGCCAGGCTCACCCCATACACACCGGGTGAACAGCCGCAAGACCGTAGCTACATCAAACTGAATACCAACGAGAATCCCTACCCTCCCGCACCCGGGGTGGAGCGGTTGCTGCGAAGTTTCAACGCGGAGGAGCTGCGCCTTTACCCGGATCCCGACTCCTCCGCCCTCCGCGAAGTGATCGCCGAAGAATACGGTCTCTCCCCGGAGGAGGTATTTGTCGGCAACGGCAGCGACGAAGTGCTTTCGCTGCTTTTCTTCGCCTTTTTCGACGGAGAGCGGGGCCCCCTGCTCTTTCCCGAATACACCTATAGCTTCTACCACGTGTACTGCACCTACTTCGATATTCCGGCCCAACCAGTAGCGATGGCTTCCAATTTCTCCGTCGATCCCTCCGGCTTTACCGCACGGGAGAAGTACTGCGGCGCCATATTTCCCAACCCCAACGCCCCGACCGGCATCGCCCTCCGCCGAGAGCAGATCACCGCTCTGCTGAGCAGTTTCGACTCCCGGCGGCTCCTCGCCGTTGACGAGGCGTATGCCGATTTTGGCGCAGAAAGCTGTGTCCCCCTGCTCCGGGAGCATCCTAACCTGCTGACGGTCCACACGATGTCAAAGGGCCGCTCCCTCGCCGGGCTCCGGGTCGGCTTTGCGCTGGGTAACCGCAAGCTGATCGAGATGCTGCAGAGGGTGAAAGACTCCTTTAACCCGTATCCGCTGGACCGTCTCAGTCAGGCGGCGGCGATCGAAGCGCTCCGGGACCGAAAGTATTATCGAGACACCGCCCGGCGCGTGATGAAAACCCGCGAGACCACCGCTGCCCAGCTTCGGGAGAACGGCTGGGAGGTTCTGCCGAGCCAGGCCAACTTCCTCTTTGTCCGCGCCCCCAGCTTCTCCGGGAGGGAAATCTATTCCCGTCTCAAGGAAGAGGGCATCCTCGTTCGCCATTTCTCCACCCCGGGCATCAACGAGTACGTGCGCATTACCGTGGGAACTGAGGAGGAGATGGAACAGCTCCTTTCCCGTTTGTCAATTTTCACCTAAAATAAAGCTCGGGCATGAAAAATAGACGAGTTACCCTGGGAGGCCGAGGATGAAGACATACCTTGAGGGAAGGTTAACCGTAGAGACCGGCGACATTACTACCGTCGAAACGGAGGCAGTGGTGAATGCCGCAAACTCGAGCCTCTTAGGAGGCGACGGAGTAGACGGGGCCATCCACAGCAGAGGGGGACCGGAAATACTTGCGGAGTGCGAGGAGCTGCGTACTCATCAGTATCCCGACGGGCTGCCGGCAGGCAAGGCAGTTATCACCACCGCAGGAGCATTACCCTCTCAGTATGTCATCCATACCGTCGGTCCGGTATGGCACGGCGGCAGCCAGAGAGATGACCGAACCCTGGCCGATGCTTACGCCAACAGCTTGCATGTAGCCAGCGAAAACGGCATTAAATCCATAGCCTTCCCGGCTATCGCTACCGGCGTTTACGGCTTCCCCAAACAACAAGCCGCAGTGATTGCCTACCGGACTATCAAGAATTTTCTCGAGCAGCACCACCTACCTCGCTCGGTTCGGCTGATTTTTTTCAGCGAGCACGACACCCGCACCTTCGTGGAAGCACTGCGGGAGCAGAATATTCAATAACCCCCCTCGCAAACGGAGCCGCATGTGTCGCTAAATTGGAAAGAGATCGATCTTATTCTCTCAGAACTGCCCCTCGAAGGGAGTCACATCCAAAAAGTTCGCCAGCCAGACTATAAACGTCTCCTGCTGGAGCTGTTTCGTCCGGGCACTCCTTTCCAGCTCCTTATTTCCATGGAACAGGGCCGCACCCGCCTCCACGCCGCGGAGGAAAAGGTGGAAAACCGACTCCCACTGCAGCGCTTTGCCCAGTTTCTCCGCTCCCGTATCCAGGGCGGGCGAATTACCGCAGCACAGCAGATCGAACGGGACCGCATTGTACTGCTCCAAGTGAGTAAAGCAGGGGAAATCACCCAGCTCTACGTGCGGCTGTGGGGCGGGGCGGCCAATATCATTGCCACCGATACCGAGCACATCATCCTCGACGCTTTTTTCCGCCGTCCCGCCAGAGGCGAGGTATCGGGGGCTTATTACGATCCGGTGGAACAGATTCGAAGCACCAAGAAGTCGAGCGAAGATGATGAGCGCTTTACCGTCCGCGACTACCCCAGCCGGGAAACTACGTTCAACCGGTTTATAGAGCAAGAATACCGCCGGAGGGAGCTCGAGGCGGAAAAGAAACGTCTGCGGGAGAAAGTAGAAAGCCGGATCGCCAAGCGGCGCAGAAAGATCACCGATACCCTCACCGCATTGGAGGAAAAGAACCGGGAGGCGGAACGGGCCGAGCAGTACAAGGAGCAGGGCGATCTGATTCTCGGCAATCTCCACCGCATTCGCACCGGCGACCACTGGGCTCAGGTAGACGATTTCTACCACGACAACGAGCCGGCTGAGATCGAGTTGGCCCCGGAACTCTCCCCGCAGGAGAACGCCGAGCGGTATTACACCCGCTACCGTAAAGCAAAACAGAACAACGATCGTCTGCAGGAGGAAGCGGCGAGCCGCAGGAGAGAGTTGAAACAGCTGGAGTCGTGGGAACAGGCCTTTGAAGAAGCCGCCGACCTCGAAGAGGAGGTCGAGCTCCTGGAGCAATTCCTCGCCGGCGAGGAGCAGCACAAGGGGAAGGAGAAAAAAGAGGAGGATATTCCCGGACTGCGATTTCAGTCCGGCCCTTTCTTGATTCTGGTGGGCCGCACCGCCAAGGAGAACGACGAACTGCTGCGCCGTTATGCCAAGGGGAACGATTTCTGGCTCCACACCCGGGACGTTGCCGGCGGCTACGTCTTCATCAAGCACATCTCCGGCAAGTCGATACCCCTTGAGACGCTGCTGGATGCCGGCAATCTGGCGGTCTACTACAGCAAGGCCCGCAATGCGGGGAAGGCGGAACTGTACTACACTCGGGTCAAACATCTGCGGCGAGCAAAAGACGGCAAAAAGGGACTCGTCCTCCCCACGCAAGAGAAAAACCTTGCTATCGAACTCGACGAGGAGCGGCTGAAACGCCTGTTCAGCGGAGAGACGGCCGCTTCCACCGGAAGTACAAAGCCTTCCACCGGAAGCACGAAGCGCTGATGACGGTAACGGGGATTGAGCTCCGGAGCAATGTACGGGATAATGAAGTATGCCTTTACTGCGACCGAGAGAAATAGAGCCAGAGGACGTACGCCCTGCTTTGACGGAAGGAATTTTCTACCCTCGCCGGCATGAGGAACTGGAGCAGCTCATCGACCGTCTCCTGCAGGAGGCGAAGGAGATAGAGGCCCCGCCCTCGCAGCCCTTCGGAGCACTCATACCTCACGCCGCCTATGATATTGTCGGCCCCCTCATTGCCGCAGGTATGCGGCCGCTGCATGAGAAACCTACACTACGCAGACTGATTATCATTGCGCCGGTACACCGCGATCATTTTACCGGCTGCGTCGTCCCCGGTTTTCGCTCCTTTTGCAGCCCCTTAGGGGAGATAGAGGTGGACAGGGAGAGCGTCGAAAAACTGCTCGCGGCAGACCTGCGGGGGCTCCGCCGCGACAGCGTACCGTTTTTGGAAGAACATGCAGTGGAACTGCCGCTGCCCTTCCTCCGCCGCCTCTCCCCCCGCAGCCCTGTGCTGCCCATTCTCACCGGCGATAATTCCGCCGCCACCGAGCGCCATCTTTGCGCTCTTCTCGAGGAGCTCCTCGTGGGGGATCCTGCCGAGGAGTATATAGTCGTCAGCAGCAATCTCACCGGCTTCGTAGACCCCGCCCGGGCGCCCGAGCACCGGGACCGCTTTCTCGAGCTTACCGAGCAGGGAGATGCACGCGGAATCCGAGAAGCCCTCGAGCGGAAGGAGATCAGCGCCTGCGGCGCCGCAGCCTGCGCTGCGGTTATGCGCAGCACGGGGCTGCCGTGCACCACCGCGGCGGCACCGCACCGTGAGCAGCCCGAAAAAGACGGTCGCGCCGTCTATTACGGAAGTCTGTATTTCAGCCCCCGCCAGCGGGACGGTCGTGGCACGTAAGGTATGACGTGCCCCTTTCAATTCATACAGCTCAATACAGCAGGAGGCATACAATGAACTTTTGCGTTTCAAAGGACGAACAACACCGTTTACTGCATACTGCCCGGGAAAGTATCCGCGCGGCGTTTCGCGATGGGGAGGGAGCATATCCCGAGCCCACCGAGAACCTCATGACCGCCTGCGGTGCATTTGTGACCCTGCGTAAAGAAGGCGCTCTGCGCGGCTGCATCGGAAATGTAACCCCGGAACAGCCCCTTTTCGAGGCGGTGAAGGACTTAGCCCGCTCCAGCGCCTTCCGGGATCCCCGTTTTCCGCCTTTAGGCAAGGATGAGTTGGAGCACGTCGATATCGAGATAAGCGTACTTACCCCACTCGAGCCGATTGCTCCGGAAGAGGTGGAAGTTGGAACGCACGGCCTGCTGATACGCTCCGGCCTCCGGTCCGGGCTTCTTCTCCCGCAGGTACCCGTGGAGCAGGGCTGGAACCGGGAAGAATTTCTCAGCCGCACCTGCAATAAGGCGGGACTCCCCGGGACGTGTTGGCAGGATTCCGATACGGAACTCCTCTCCTTCACCGCCATCGTCTTCAGTGAAAGCGAGTTCGAGGCATGAGTAACGCCGCACGGACAAACCCACCTCTTGTCAAAGAACCGAGCACAGAAGGTGCCGCGGGGGGAGATCATGTCAGCTGGATCCGCATCGCCCCGCAAAGCCCGGGTGTGCAGCGACGGCTCTCAGAACATATCGGCAGTACCGGCACCTCGATAGCAGCGCAGGAGCAGAGCCATTGGAAGCTCGGCGGCGGTTTCTCGCACCGGAAATGGATCTATGTCGAACTTCCCGCTTCCGGGCTTCGTCCCCTCGCCGACGTCACACAACTTCCCCGAGGGAGGGCGCTGCAACTACTCGAGCGTTACTGCACCACTCTTGACCGGCTTGCGAAGCGGGAGGAGCGGCCGCCGGCTGCTTCGAATCTGCATAGCATCTTCTTTGATGAAGAGAACCGCTTGTTCTTTCTCCCCCGGGAGGTGGAGGACCTGCTGGTGAAAAACTTGCCGGACGACGAGCAGCGCCTCTGGTACCAGCCTGGAATGCTTCCCGTCCGCCCCGCTGAAGAGGCGGGCGGCTACCAATGCGCCGCACTGCTGTATGCCGTCCTCCTCGGCTCCTCCCCCACCTCACCTCCGAGTTATGAAAAGAGTACTGGAAAAAGCGATACGTCCGTCATTGCCCACCCCCATCTCAAGCGCCCGGAGCTCAAGGAAGAGCCGGCAGAGACGCTCTATCATCTCCTGACGAGAGAGCTCTCCCCCACGTATGCCGCCACCGCCGAGCTCATACAACGCTATCAGCTAGAGTCACTCGAGGAACCCCTCGACCCGCACGAACGGGAACGCCGCCTTTCCACAGCCCGCGCCCGCTACCGGAAAGCGGCAGGCGCTCAGCACCGAAGGCAGCTCGTAAAACGCCACGGCCCCGCCTTGGCGACTTCCATTGCAGTAGTGGGAGTGCTCCTGCTGCTCTTTTCCCCCTTTATCAGCGGTAAAAAAGAGCCTTCAGTGACTGTGGGCCGCTCCCCGGAAGAGGTCATCCGCCTATTCTACGAGAGCCACAATACCCTCGCCCACGAGGTCATGGCGGAGTGCACCGCCGGCCGAGCGGCCTCCACCCATATGAACGAGGTGACCATCCTCTTTGTCATCAATCGCGTCCGTCGCGGGGTAGAAGGGATCACCCCGTTTATGAGCGCCGAGGAGTGGAAAGAGCGTGGCCGGCCCGCTCCAGGCCGCGACACCTTCGTCTACGGGGTCGATGAGCTTTCCCTGGAGCCTCTCGGTGATCAGACCTATCGTGCCGAATATACTAAGTACTCCACCCTTCCCCCGGAACGCCCGGAGACCAATTCAACCGATCCGGAGGATAGCTCTTCAGTGCGCGAGGAGGCGCAGGATCTCCGCTCAACCGGCCGAGTACGCGCTTTTCACGTGCAGGAGCAGATCACGATGAAGCAGACCAATGAGGGGTGGAAAATAGATACTATCGAAGTGGAGGAGAGAAACGATACGAATCCCTAGCCGCTCTGATATTACGGGCTGCATCGCTTAGACGGTGCGCCCGGTGCGCCGCTTATCCCGTTCCGAGTATCCCTTTCCGGGACCTATCAGCCCTCCGGCGAGGCGAGGAAGCGCCGCACTCGTTCGTACACCGCATCCGAATGGCGCGGGTCGTACCAATCGGCCCGATCGATGCGGCGGAAAAACGTAAGCTGCCGCTTGGCGTAGCGGCGGGTGTCGCGCTGAATGCGCTCAAGCAGATCCTTGGCAGTGTACTCACCGACCCGTCGAAAATGAAAAAACTCCCGGTAGCCGATTCCTTTCATACCAGGGTCCTCTTCACGGTACCCCCGCTCCATCAGCCCCCGAACCTCCTCGGGAAGCCCCGCCTGCCACATCTGTTCTACCCGGGCGTCGATACGCCGGTAGAGCTCATCTCTGGGCCGATATAGCCCCAGGGGGAGAAACCGATAGCCCGTGCGCTCTCCGCCGCTGCGCTGAAAGCTGGAGAGTTGCCGACCGGTAGTGTAGAAAACTTCCAGAGCCCGGAGCACCCTTTTGATATCCTTTTGAGCAATCTTGGCGGCAGCCCGGGGGTCGACGCGCTCCAGCTCCTCCCGCAGCGCGTCGACCCCCTGCCGTTCCACGCGCTCCTGCAGCTGCCGCCGTATCTCCGGATCCGCCGGCGGCGTCTCCGGAAGGCCGTAGACGAAGTGATAAAAATAGAACGCTGTACCGCCGCACAGCAGAGGATAGCGGCCCCGGGCGCGGATCTCACCGCACAGCCGGTCGGCCTCACTGACAAAACGGCCCACCTCGAACTGCTCGGTGGGGTCGCAGATATCAATCAAATGATGGGGGATTTCAGCCCGCAGCTCGGGCTCGGGCTTGGCGGTGCCGATATCCATCCCCCGATATACCTGCATGGAGTCGGTGTTGATAATTTCAAAAGAATCGCGTGCCACGGCGCGCAGCAGCGCCGTTTTTCCTACTGCGGTAGGACCGAAGAGCAGAACCGCCGGGATTCTACTCTTCGATACGGTACTCAACTTTATTGTCGATAATCTGTTTGATCGCCGTGGGAACCACTTTACCGTAGTTCTCTTCGACCTCTTCGTCGCCGGTAATGGACAACTGGTGGGCCCGTTTAATAGCCGCACAGGTCATCTCATAGACATTGCCCTGCCAGTTAATCAATTTATTCAGAGGCAGAATCATATATTCACTCTCCTTGTTCCGTATACTCAGTTCCGTCCAGTCTGTGATTTTACACGTATCACCTGAGCGTGTAAAGGAGCCGTGGCAAAGACGAAAGGCGTCATCTTTCACCTGCCGTTAGCGTCGCCCATTGCCTGCTTTTTACGAACCTCTTCTATGATACGGTCGGCGGTCTTATATTGGTCTAATTCATCAGTATCGATGATCAGATCCGCAAACTGGTACTCATCGTTGTCGAGGCCATAGAGACGCAAATAGCGATTGCGGTCCCGCTCGTCCCGGTCCCTGGTCGCGAGCTTTTTCTCTTCCTCGCTGCCGCCCTCGCGCTCGGCAATACGCGCAGCACGAGTCTCGAGGGAAGCGTAGAGATACACCTTGAGATCCGCGTCTTCAATAAGCCAGATAGCAAGCCGCGACCCGAGGACACATCCCCCCTCGCGGCACAATTCGATCTGCCTGCGGTCCAGTTTTTTGTCGTAGGAGGAGTCCTCTTCTGCAAGGCGGCAAAACTCTTCGAACTCCATCCCCTCTTCGCGCGCCAT
The DNA here is from genome assembly GCA_964346455.1 of uncultured Spirochaetaceae bacterium. GTDB lineage: Bacteria > Spirochaetota > Spirochaetia > DSM-16054 > Sediminispirochaetaceae > CAYFUX01. Next base: position 79,738 of record CAYFUX010000003.1, on the reverse strand, counting down.
ATCGTGAAAGGTATAGTTGATGAGGCTCAGTCCCAGCCGTTCGGCGACAATCCTGCTTACCGAGGAGTTGCCGCAGCCGCTCTTGCCGGAAATAGCAATCTTTACGTTACTCGACATATTATTCGACATTCCGAAGTTGCTCCCGTATTTTTTCCAGTGCATCTTTGACGGTAACCACCGCACGATTTATTTCCACTATCGTGCTCTTCGAACCGATCGTATTGATCTCGCGGTTGAGTTCCTGACAAATAAAGTCCATTTTCTTCCCCACCGCCCCTTCACTTCCGAGGAAAGAATCGAACTGTTCAAGATGACTGCGCATCCTTGACGTCTCTTCACCAAGCGCATACTTCATCAGCAGCACCGCCGTCTCGGAGAGAATACGATTCTCATCGTACTGTTCGCCCACAAGCTCGCGAAAACGCTCTCGCAGACTTTGCTGCAGCGACTGTTCCAGCTCCCCGGCGTGTTCTTCGATACGGCCGAGTTCCCGCTCGATAATTTGCTTTTGAGCGGCAATATCCTGCCGGGTAGCTTCTCCCTCTCGCTTTCGGGAAGAGAGAAAATCTTCGCAGACGTAGTCGAGCTGTTCGAAAACCAGCGGTTCGAACCACTCGTGTCCGCGGTTTTTCACCTGTTTGATTACCCCTTCAATGCCCAGAAAGTGGCCGATCCGCGGCTCATCATCCAGCTGCGCCGCCTCTGCCAGCTCCCGCAGAACCGCCGCATACCGGCCGGTTACTGTACGGTCCAGGTGAACCGTCATATCTTCTTCGAGCTCTTTTACCCGGAGAGAAAGTTCTACCCTTCCCCTTGCTACCCGCTTTTTCAGGTAGTCCCTCAGTGCCGGCTCTAAGGGGGAGAGAAACGACGGAGTATACACATACACGTCCAAATACCGGTTGTTATACGATTTGAGTTCCAAAGTGAGCTGTACCCGCTCGTCCTGGTACTCCCGGTATCCGTACCCAGTCATACTTATCATGACTCGCGCTGCTCCTTTTCTTTGAGACGTCGCAATAGTTCGTGCGAGAGCCGCCAGTTCTCACCGGCGCCCATCGTAATAAAGAGATCCCCCGGCTGCAGTTCCCGCTCCAAAGGATCAGCTGCCTCGAGCACTTCGTGATAGTACCGCACCCCTTCTCTCCGCTGTTGCACAGCGCGGTAGAGCGCACGGCCGTCGATTTTCCCCTCCCGCTCCCGTGCAGAGGCATAGATTTTATGCAGAATTACTTCGTCCGCCGCATCGAAGGCGGCGGGAAACTGCTCGAAGAGCGCCTCCGTCCGCGTGTATGTGTGGGACATGAAATCGACGATCAATCTACGGCCGGGATAGAAGCGGCGAAACCCTTCCAACGTCACCTCGATCTCCCGCGGGTGATGACCGTAATCGTCCACCAGCAGCACACCTCCCGCTTCGCCCAGGATTTCGGATCTACGGCGGCTGCCCCGAAAACGCGCCAACCCTCGACGGAACGCGTCCCCATACCGCTCGGGATCCGCCCCCTCCTCTGCAAGTATACCGGCTGCCACCGCACACGCAGCGGCGGCATTGAGGATGCTGTGCCGCCCCGGCACCAAGAGCGAAAACTCTTCTGAGTAAGCGGCGAGCCGAAAATGTTGCCGCCCTTCTCCAATTCGATGTTCCGTCACTCGCCAAGACCCCTCAGCGGTAAAACCATAGGGGATATACCCCACATCCGGGCGTAGCTCCTTCAGTCGGCGGACCGTTTCCGCGGCCCCGGGATCGTCGCTGCAATAGATCAGCTCCCCGCCCTCCGGGAGGAGCTGTCCGTACTCCACAAAGGCTGCAATAACGTCCTCCCGGTCCCGAAAATAATCGAGGTGGTCTTCGTCTACGCTGGTCACCACGATGCGCCGGGGCCGGTAGGAAAGAAAATGCCGCCGATACTCACATGTCTCGGCAATAAAATACCGCTCGCCGCCCACCCAGGTGGAACGGTTGCCGAAACCGGCGACCGCAGACCCCACCAACACAAATGCCGGCAGCTCCAGCTCCTTTACCAGGGTACCAGCTAACGCAGTAGTAGTGGTTTTTCCATGAACACCGGCGATTCCAGTGGAGCGGGCCTGCGCCGAAATCTCGCCAAGCACGGCGGTATACTCTGCCAGCGGGATATTTCGAGAAGCGGCCTCAAGGAGCTCAGGATGCGACTGAGGATCGTACGCGGCGGAATAGATTACGAGATGGGGATCCTCCGGCACTTGGTCTGCTGAAAATCCCTCGTAGTAGTGAATTCCCAGATTAGTGAGCACTTCATCGGTGTAAAACTTCTCCGTCCCGTCCGAACCGCTCACGATAGCCCCTCTGGCCTGGAATAATTCCGCCAGTGCGGCCATCCCGGTGCCCTTTATTCCCACGAAATAGATCTGAACCCCGCTCAGCTGCTTGGGGATGACGCCGTTGTGCATGGGGGGGATGATACCTACAGGCGGCAAAAAGTGCAAGACCTAGTTACTGTCACGAAGCCTGGGGATATTTGCCCCTAACTCTCGCTCAGGTCATCAGATAGTCACTCAGGTCATCAGATAGTCACTCAGGTCATCAGATAGTGCCGTAGTTGCCCCACAGCTTTTCACGCAGCACCTCCCGCAGTAGAAGCCGGAGGCCCGGCTGCTTTTTACCCCCAGGCTTCGTGACAGTAAGTTAGAGCGGCAGTAAACGATTTTCCGATAAAAGGGAGAATTAACTATTCTTCTTGACCTGCAAAACAAGTTCTACTACGATTTAAACTGCAGGTGTGAAAGGAGGGTCGTGTGGAAAAGCTATTATCAATTGTACTAGGAGGGGGAAAAGGCACTCGTCTCTATCCGCTGACAAAGGACCGGGCCAAACCTGCCGTTCCATTCGGAGGGAAATATCGTCTGGTAGATATTCCTATTTCAAACTGCATTAATTCGAACTTCAAACAGATCTATATTCTGACGCAGTTCAACACCGCGTCGCTGCACAACCATATCTCCAACACCTATATTTTCGATGTCTTTACCAAGGGTTTTGTTGAGCTCCTTGCAGCGGAGCAGACCTTCGAGTCCTCTAACTGGTATGAAGGCACTGCCGATGCAGTGAGAAAAAATTTCCGCCACTTTCGCGATCAAGAACCGAGCCACTATCTTATACTATCCGGGGACCAGCTTTACCGCATGGATTTTGCCGACATGTTCCGCAAACATTTGGAAAGCGGAGCAGAGATCACTCTCGCAGCCACTCCGGTAACCCGTCAGCAGTCGACCGGATTGGGAATTATCAAGGCTGATGAGAAAGCACGAGCCACTGCTTTTGTTGAAAAGCCCAGTCCGGAAGACAATATTTCAGAGATGACCTTTCCCCATTCTATTATTCCCGAAGGGTCTCCACCGGTGGATGCTAACCGTGAGTATCTGGCCTCTATGGGTATCTATATTTTCAATGCCGATACGATGGAGAAGCTACTTGACAACAGCTATACCGATTTTGGGAAGGAGATCATTCCCCTCGCAATCGGCGAACGGCATGTGAACACCTATGTATTTACTGGCTTTTGGGAGGACATAGGGACCATCAAAGCATTTTATGACACGAATCTCAACATGGCCTCGCTGACCCCGGCTTTCAACTTCTACGACGAGCACATGCCCATCTACACCCATCGCCGACACCTTCCGGCGACCAAAATCAACTTCAGCACCATGAGCCAGTCGCTCACCGGGGAGGGAAGCATTATCACCAACGCCTCCATCGTCAACTCAGTCGTAGGCGTGCGAACCCTCATTGAGTCGGGAGCCAGCCTCGACGGTGTCTATTGTATGGGCTCCAATTATTACGAAACGTATGAAGAAAAGAAGCGCAACGAGGCCAAGGGCATTCCCAACCTCGGTATCGGCAGAGGGACGATCGTCAAACGGGCAATTATCGATAAAAACGCCCGCATCGGCGACGGCTGCCGCATTGGTATCGACAATTTCGAACGAAAAGACGGCGATTACGGCAATTACTGGATCGTCGACGGGATCATTGTAATCCCCAAAAACGGTATTATCCCCCCCGGCACGAATATTTAGGCGCTCGATGCCTTTTGATAGCGGTTCAAGGGGCTTCTGATAGCGGCTCGAGTGCCGGGTAATAGTCATCCTGCGTGCCGGAGCGACGCCCCGATGAGCTTTACTCTGAACGTCTAAAGCGGCTGAAACGCAACATGCTGCCATGCCAATCGAGCTGTTCGGGGCCCCTAATCGAACTTTTCGAGACACCGTAACAGCGTTTTGTCTGACTCTGCCATTGGCAGGCTTTTCAGCTCCTGAAGTCTCATCCACTTGACGGAGCTATGCTCGTGCAGGACAAAGCTCTCCGACAAGAGCTTCACCCGGTACCCTTTCAAACTATATTCGATATCCCGATTTTGAAAACTTCCCGTGCAAAGGAGTCCCTCCACGACAATGTCGACCGAGAGTTCTTCGAGAAACTCGCGGCGCAAAGCCTCTTCTGGACTTTCGTACTCCTTTACCTTTCCTCCGGGAAATTCCCAGCTTTCGCCGATACTCGTCCCCGGCTTACGCAGTGCAACGAGGTAGCAGCCCTGTTTTTCGGCGATCCCCGCGGCGGAAACTCGCATATGCACCTCCCGTTGCTGCGCCCCCCATGATGTGTGCTCTTCTCACTACGTGCGGGCTACAGCCCAACTTCAAGCCGGTCTCCATCGCGGTACTGGAGGGAGTTTCAAACATCAAACATCGATGATTTTTGAAACTCCCCAGGCCTTTAGAGAAAGAGCACCCGCGGGAAGAGAAAGTGGACAGCACCAATAACCACGGCGGCAATACCGAGCAACCGACGATTCTGACGAAAAAGGGCGTTCAAACGCTGCATACCGCCCTCCTCTACCGTTGAGCGGTCGTTGTAATACTCCAGAAACTGCTCAAAACCGATTACTAAAAGCGATAATGCAGGGAGCAGATCGCCCACGATCACCACATCGCCTTCGGTTACACTCAAAATCTTGAACAGGGCAACGATCACCATCAGAATAATGTAAATCATGCGCCATGCTTGATTATTGCGCAAGCTCTCTTGGATAGTGTTGAATATCGGAAGCCTTTCCTCCTCTGCAGTAGAATAGAGCAGAAGTCCTCCGAACACATTTAGAAGAACCGCAAGGAAATAGAATTGAATCATGGTGTTTACCCCCTAAGACCGTTATTGTAGAAATTCTATAGAAACGCTATAGCCCCGTCAAGCAAAAACGCCGGCGGCCGGCAATTCTCCTAAAGTAAGTGTCATTAAAACGAATGGCCGCAGCGGTTTGATCTTTTACTGCCTTGAAATGAGCGTCGCGCCTCCGTTTTCTACTCTCTTTCACTGATTCCCGTCTCCAACTCCAACTGCCGCCCGGCAAAGTGTACGGTTGCCGTCACCTGCGCCGCTTCGAGAGCTTTGAAACGGCTTCGCATAATTTGGGGGTCGTTCTCTCGGGGCGGCACGAGGAGATGACGCTCACGGACGCTCCCGCCCGACGGAGCAAAGAGAATTTCCATCTTCCCCTCTTCCCGGACTCCCTCTTCATCCGAATGCTCGGCCCCCTCGCTTTGCTCGACCAATACGTTGACGTGGACCCATTCCCCCTCGCGGTAGGCATTGATTCTGAAAGAATACCCGACAATCTCATCTGTATCCTTATTTTCGCTTAAAAACGGGAAGAGCAAGCCAGCGACCAGCAAAATCAGCAGAATATCGACGAGGCCAAGAAGGAGCATCGGATTTCTCCGTAGAACTCCTTTGGAACGGGTTCGGCTCTCTTGGCTCCCGCCCCCCTTTTCCTGACAGCCATAACGGCCGTACTCAGCCTGCCCGTCTCGACGGCCGTGGTACAGGTAAGGTCCGTTCTCTCCCAGGTCATATTCGCGTGTGCCACGATACCGGCGACCGCCCTCATCCCGCTGCATCGGAACCGTTGTTCCCGTAAAGAACCATAGAAATATACGGCAGCATGTCCTCAGCCAGAAACCATCCCCGACGACGACGCAGCAAAGCGCCGATTCGTTGGTGGAATCCCGCGGCACGGCAGGCAGCGTCAAAGGGCTCCACCCCTGTCGCAAGCAGCCCGGCGGCCATACCAGCAAGTACATCGCCGGTGCCTCCCGTGCCCATAGCTGGATTCATCCCGTCCGCAATCGCCGTACGGCCGTCCGGTGCGGCGATATAACAGAGGTGGCTTTTTAGCAGTACCACCATTCCATACTCTCGTGCAGCTGTAAGCACAGCTGAGAGCGGATCGCGCCGCAGACTCTCGCGATCGATCGATTGCAGCACTCTGAACTCTCCGGGATGGGGTGTGCATATCCAGCGTCCGTTGAGCTTCTCAGCAAGCGTATCACGCTCCGTCTCTCCCGCAAGCTTCCGCAGCACTCGCAGCCCGTCGGCATCAATGACCCCAGGGGTACCACTTTCGAGCAACATCTGCAGCAGTCTCTCTCTGCCCTCGACGCCCCAGCCGGAGCCGACGAGAAAAGCGGTAAAAGGTTTCAGAGCAACTGTATTGTTTATTCCAGAATTGTTTATTCCAGAGAGCGGCTTTACCATTACGGACAGCAATTTGGCTGCCATAGCGGAATAGATATCCTCATCGACAAAGAGCGAGGTCAATCCGGTACCGCTGCGCGCGGCTGCTTCCGCAGCAAGTGCGGCGGCTCCGCTGGTGCCTTTGGCTCCGCAGAACAGTGCGCAGTGGCCCCGGGTATTTTTATATGCCTCCGCTTCCATATGCAGCGGAGCCGGCTCGTCCAGCAGATGCACCGCCTCCGGCGGATCTTCCAGCAATTCCGGAGGGAACCCAAGGTCGACTCGCTCGATTCGGCCGGCATACGGTCGGCCGTCGATCGAGTAGAGGGGCATTTTATGCAAGCCCATGGTAAGCGTTAGGGATGCACGAATCGCCGGCATTCCTTCCTGAAAGTTTTTTCCCAAACCGCTAGGAATATCAATCGCCACTTTGACGGGATGCACCACGGCATTGACGACCTCTACAAGCGACGAGAGAGGCTCGCGCAAGGCTCCGTCAATCCCCGTTCCGGCGATACCGTCAAAGATGATCTCCGCCTCTTCGAGAAACGCGCGGGCCTGCTCCTGCTGATGTTCCCACACTGCCAGAGGGATTCCCAGTTTCTCCGCCATTCTACGCTGCGCACGAACCTCTTCGTTCATTTTCTCTTTGACCATGATTACCGCAACTTTAGGAAATCCAAAGAGATGCGCTTGGCGCGCCATCACAAGCGCGTCGCCGCCATTATTCCCGGAACCTGCAATGAACACATAAGAGAAACTCTCCGGCCGATAGCGGCCTACGATCTGTCCCTCCTCCTCTTCGCCAAAGGCGCATTCGAGAAATCTGAGAAACCCTTTCAGCCCTGCGTTCTCCATCAGGAGCTGTCCCGGTATCGCGTACTCTTCCTGTGCCCGGCGGTCAATTTCCGCCATTCGATCCGAGTTGACTATCTTCATTGCGTGCCTCCATCAGGCGATCGCTGCGCCACCATACGATCTCCGTCGTATTCTCATACACCACCAGCGCCGTCAAAACACCTTTGTGGCTAAGGTAAAAATCGCGGTAGTGTACGCCTTCTTCGGTCAATTCAAGGTCCGTGCGATCCACTACGTTGCCGTTGCGCCGCAGCATCAGCAGCTCAAATCGCTCGTCCCCATACGGGGTCATAAAGTAGAAAACATTCCCCCGGGTATTACCAAGGTACTTATAAATACGTTTGATGCGTTCTTTATCTTCGAACTCCGTAAGCTTCCGCTGATCATATTTGGTCGGTATTTCCACATAATCGGCAAACTGTTCTTTTTCCAAATCGAACCACCATAAGGCCGACTTTTGGTAATTTACACTCCCCTCACCTGCCGAGGCATCCTCGGAAGAACTTCCGTAATAGTCAATCTTAAGATACACGAGGTGTTCGTCCACGTCGGCCGAGACGGTACTGAGTGAAGGCATGAGCTGCTCTCCTTCCGGCACAGGAAGGTTATCCACCGAAATGACCATGCGGTACTGAAGTGCGCCGGAAGGAGTATACCAAAAGGCAAACCAGTACCGAGTCGTGCGGCTTATGACTACTATCTCATCTCTCTCGGTGACCTGGATATCCTTTATAAAGGGAAACGGCGTACCGCCGATACCCTCCTGACCAAGGTAGTCCATGTAGTTACCGTCCTTGTCAAAACGCAGCACAACCTGGTTCTGCATTGCCCGGTACTGTTCGCTCCACTCCTGCTGCGCCTCCGAGATCTTGTCCTGCACAAGCAGTTGTCCCCGAGATGATACGGCCAGTTCCCCGATCTTGTTAAAGCGATAGGGGTACGCATTACGGTTGGATACCTTCCCCTCTTCCTCGCTGCCAAGAAGAAAAGGTTCCGGATTTTGTTCGGGATTATAGTAGGAGGCAAGGATGTCCCCGTAGCTGGTGAACTTCATTACTTTATTACTGCTGCTATTGGCAATATAGAAGATCCCGTTACGCATGAACAGGCGAATTTTATCAGAAAACGGCACCCCCTTTTCATAGCGGATGTTGATTTCATCTTCCATCTTTCCGATATCGAGGCTGAAGAGCACCTCTTTAGATAAAGCATCCTGTGTTCCGGAGTTACAGGAGAAAAGCAGTGCGGTACAGAGAGAGAGAAGCAAGAGCCCCGCTCTTCTGCCGCTAAGATGTATAATTGTACCGTTCATGCTCTCATAGTACTCTTCCCCTTCCTCGCCTGTCAATTGAGCCGGAAATCCCCTCCCAAAAAGAGACAGCAGTCAGAGGCGCCTTTTATCCTCCGTTTTTACTCCTGCCGCCCTCTTTAGCCGGAGGAATCCCCGATGAAAAATGCAGGCGCCATATACATTTTTTTCGCTATTTTGTATATTAATTCCTGTCTTTACACAGGTACACTCATCGGCGCGAAATCGAATCCCGCGCCTAACGCTCTATAAGGAGTCTCTACGAAATGCTTGAAACGATTACCAAAAAAATTAGCGGCAGTCAGCACGAGAAGGACCTAAAATCACTCCTTCCAAAGCTTCACGCTATAAACCTCAATGAAAATTGGGCGATGAGCCTACCGGAGGAGGAGTTTCCCCGCAAAACGGAAGAGTTCCGTTCGCGTTATTCCTCCGGAGAGAGTCTAGAGGATATCCTGCCGGAGGCTTTCGCACTGACGCGCGAAGCGGCCCGTAGGACCCTCGGCGAGCGCCATTACGATGTCCAGTTGCTCGGCGGTCTCGTTCTCCATTACGGCAAGATAATGGAAATGAAGACCGGCGAAGGAAAAACCCTCTCCTCAGTCACTGCCGCCTACCTCAATGCCATCCCGGGCAAAGGGGTGCACATAGTTACCGTCAACGATTACCTGGCCGATCGGGATGCTGAATGGATGGGGCCTATTTACAACTACCTCGGCGTCAGCGTCGGTGCCGTCCATGCACAGATGGACAACGATGCCCGCATACAGGCTTACCAGTGCGATATAACATACGGAACGAACAACGAGTTTGGTTTCGACTATTTACGCGACAACATGCGCTATTCGAGCGATGCGAAGGTGCAAAAATATCACCATTTCTGCATTATAGACGAAATCGATTCCATCCTGATCGACGAAGCTAGAACTCCGCTGATTATCTCCGGACAGGCGGAGGACGATACCAGGAAATTTACCGAGGTGAACCGGCTGGTTGATCAGCTCAAAGAGTGTGAAAGAGACCCTGAGACCGGTGAATACCCGGAGGAAAACCCGCAGGGCGATTACCAGATAGACGAGAAAAGCAAACGAGTCACGTTCACCGACGAAGGGATGAACCACATCGAGGAGCTGCTGCAGAAGAACAAGATCATCAGCAGTTCCCTCTTTACCAACGAGAACTTCGAGTTCGTCCACTATTTCACCCAGGCGCTTAAGGCACACCGCCTCTTCCAACGGGATGTCGACTACGTGGTACAGGAAGGCAAGGTGGAAATCGTCGACGAGTTCACCGGCCGTATCCTCCACGGTCGGCGTTACTCCGAAGGGCTTCACCAGGCGATCGAGGCCAAAGAGGGGATCAAGGTAGCCAAGCGTAATAAAACGCTTGCCACCATCACCTTTCAAAATTTCTTCCGCATGTACGACAAGATCAGCGGTATGACCGGAACCGCCGCCACCGAGGAGAAGGAGTTCAACAATATCTACGGCCTGGAGGTCGTGGTGGTCCCTACCAACCGTCCCATGGTTCGTGCCGACCGAGACGATGTCATCTACCTCAACGAAAAGTTCAAATACCAGGCGATTTGCGACGAAATCGCCGAGCTCAAAGAGCGGGGCCAGCCCGTCCTGGTGGGCACGGTTTCCATCGATAAATCGGAATATCTCTCGGAGATGCTCAACAAGCGGGGCATACGCCACGAGGTGCTCAATGCAAAGAATCACGCCCGGGAAGCGCTCATCATCGCCGAGGCGGGCGCCAAGGGCTCGGTCACTATTGCCACCAACATGGCCGGTCGCGGTACCGATATCAAGCTGGGCGGCAATCCTGAGTTCCGGGCGCGACGGAAAGTCGGCACCGAAGCGAGTGAAGAGGAGTTCCAAAAACAGTTCTGGAAAGAGCACGCCTCCTGGATCAAGGATTACGAAGAGGTAAAGGAACTCGGCGGACTCTACATTCTGGGCACCGAGCGCCACGAGTCACGACGTATCGATAACCAGCTGCGCGGCCGTTCGGGCCGGCAGGGCGACCCGGGCGTGTCCCGCTTCTTTCTCTCCCTTGACGATGATTTGATGCGCCTCTTTGCCAAAGACAATTTGCGCTCTCTCATGGGGCGGATCGGCATGGAAACCGGCGATCCCATCTATCATCCCCTGATCAACAAAGCGATCGAGCGGGCTCAGAACCGAGTCGAAGAGCGCAACTTCGAAATCCGCAAGCACCTGCTGGAGTTTGACGACGTACTGAATGAGCAGCGTAAGTTTATCTATGCCCAGCGTGACAGTATTCTCGAAGACGACAACTTAAAACAGCGCATTTTCGAAACCGCCCGGGTGGTAAGCGGCGATATCGTCTCCACGTATACGGAAAAACGAAGCGACCCGGAGACCGCCTTTCACGAAATGCTGAAAGAGTTCCGCGAGAAACTCTACTATACCCCTGAGCTATCCCCTGAAACGGTGGTCCACCAGTCGGAAGAGGAGATCGTCGATACGGTGGTAGGTCAGATCGAAGCTGAGGTGATGGACAAGGTCGAAGCCGCCGGCGAAAAGCAGTTCAACGATTTCATTCGCTGGCAGTACCTGCGGCAGATCGATCTGCGTTGGCAGGATCATCTCGATGAGCTGGAAGCCCTCAGGGAGGCGGTCTACCTGCGCTCCTATGGACAAAAGAATCCGCTGTTGGAATACAAGCTCGAAGGTTTTGATATCTTTGACACGCTGATCTACAATATTCGCACCTACATCGCCAGCCTCGTAATTAACGTCGAAGTGAAGGAGCCGGAGACAGCCGCCCGCCGCCACGCACCCGCCAGTTACGGACAGGCGGCGCATAAAGAACTCGGACAGTTCGCAGCCGGCGTCACCGCCGGGGGAGAAAGTGCCGGGGGCAGCGGACGCCAAGGTCCCCAGGCCGCCACCCCCGACAAAGCGCAGGTCAAGCGCACCGTCCCCAAGGTGGGGCGCAACGAGCCCTGCCCGTGCGGGAGCGGAAAAAAGTATAAGCATTGCCACGGGAGGTAATCACGGCCGCGCAGCGGGGCACACGGCCTCCCCCGGCGCCACTTCATTGTCTCCTCTCAGAAACGTGGGGCGGCACCGGACGCCTACTGGAGATACTTTACTGGAGATACTTTCCCTGCGGATCCACGGGGGCGTTGTTTTTGTAAATGGCAAAATGCAGGTGAGGACCGGTACTGCGCCCGGTGTTGCCTATCGTCCCGAGTTGCTGGCCCTGAGAAACGTACTGTCCTTGGCGTACACCTATCGAATCGAGATGACCGTAGAGACTTTGAAAGCCGTATTTGTGTTTTACAACCACATACTTTCCGTAGCCTCTTATCTGGTTACCGGTAACCGCAACCGTACCGCCCATCGTTGCTCGTACCGGCGTTCCCACATCGTTGGCTAAATCAATCCCGTAGTGCATTCTGCGAATCCCGGTGAAGGGGTCAAGCCGATAGCCAAAGCCGCTGGTAAGCCTGCCTTGGGAGGGATAAACAAAGAGTGTGCCCATCGCCCGCTTGTAGGTATACTCGCTGATCTCCGCCCCGGGGATGAAGAGCTGCTGACCGGGCTTGATAAGCGCTGTCTGGAGATCGTTGGCATCCAGTATATCTGATAGCGGCACGTTGTAAGAGGCGGCAATGCTTTCTAACGACTCCCCTTTCTGTACGGTGTGTGGCACCCCGTCTATGTTGGGGATCTTCAACGTACTACCGGCCATAACCCGCCGCACATCGGAGATGCCGTTGAAACCTATCAACGTCCCCACATCGATGTCGTGACGCGAGGCTATTTCAGAAAGTGTATCACCCGGTTGTACGGTATAGGCTTCAGTCCCCACGGAATCGATCAGCGGCTTGTCCGGGGGCGCAAACTCGCCGGAGCCCTGCCCCGCCGTATCGATGCTGCTGAAATCGATTAGTGCCGTATCAGAGACGCTCGTATTCGGAAGTTCTATTGCTGCGGCTGAGGAACCCCTCCAGAGGAAACCGATATCCCGTTCCACCGTTCCCAAGAACATACCTGCCGCCACCGCAACGGCGACAGCGGCAACAACAAGAGGGCTATAGAGACGTAAACCGGAAAAATTGCCCCCAACAGCCTCGATTACTCGTTTTGCTACGGTTTTCCCGGTTCCGGCGGGAGGTTCCCCTTTATGCATAGCATGGACGCCGCGCCGGCGGCGGACGCTTTCACCGCTGAACAGCGCACCGTTCCGTGCATCTTTTCCGCGACTGCGCTCCGTACGCCGGTTGCCGCGCGGCAGGATGCGGAGTTTCCCTCCTCCGGATACTCGTTGCTGCGAAAGAACTGTCTTGTGATGAAGTACTGTCGGGCGGTTGACGGCAAGGGTTGCAGTACCGGTGGAAACACGGCCGATTCGGCGTTTATCCACCTTTTGATCTCGAATACTTCCTCTTTCCCTAGTCGTCTGCATGATCCCTTTTTAGCCTCTCTCACGCCGGTTGCGATGTTTTAAGGGAAGCCCTCAATCCCCTTCTCTTTATCGTATCGACAAAAACGACGCGACATATTAACATTGTTCTCCTAGAATAGGAGTATCCGGTGCGCCGACCGTTTCTCAACATTGCAATCGTAGCGGCAGGTGTGGGCATCGTTGCCTTTCTGCTTTTTGACGTAAAACACATTGTCGGCTCCTCAATGGAACCGACGCTTCACGACGGAGAGACGGTTATCGTCCACCGGTGGCACTACGGCATTCGGTTGCCTGGGGCACATGAGTATGTACTAAAGTGGCGAACGGTGAGTAGAGGAGATCTTGTACTGTTGCACCACTCCCTGACAGATGCGGGGATCGTCAAGCGCTGCGCTGCAACAGGCGGCACCGCTTATCGCCTCGAGGACAACGTCTTCTTCATTGACAACCGGCGCTATCGGCTTTCGCCTAAGGCGGCCCGGGAACTCAAGAATAGCCGGCGCATCCCGGAGGGAAAGCTGTTCGTTATAGGCGACAACCCGCGGGTTTCGTATGATTCCCGCAACTATGGAATTATCGATTTCGACTCGATTGTGGGGAAGGTAGTGTATCCCAATTCGATACAGGAATAAATGACAAACACCGGTAAACGCTTCAAGGCATTTGTAGTGCTCACCATTCTCTTCCTCCTCCTCATCCTTGGCCGGTACTTTCAAGTCATGATTCTGCAGGAGGACCCTCCCGAATCGCAGCCCAGCAATGACCGGGACAATGTGGAGCGGGGTCCCATTCTGGACCGCAGCGGCAAGGTTCTGGCTATCCAAACCCGCCTCTACTCTGTCACCGCCTGGCTTCCCAGTGTCCCTCATGTAGAGGATACTGCCCGCACCCTCGCTCCGACACTCAACATGGAGCCCGAAAAGCTTATCTCCCGTATGGAGTCTGAAGACGGCTTTATGTATATCAAGCGTAAAGTAAGCCCAAGTGCCAGCGAGGCTGTCCGCCGCCTTATCGAAGCGGGAGATGTCACCGGTATATCGCTGGAGCCGGAATACGGTCGGAACTACCCGGAGAAAGAGCTTGCGGCACATGTACTCGGGTTTGTCGGAACCGACAACAAAGGTCTCGACGGAATCGAACTAACCTACGAGGAAACGCTCAGCCCCTCTCCGCAAGAGGGGAAGAGGTACGGCGATCAGTTGTTTTTAACGCTCGATGTAAATATCCAGTACATGTCCGAAGAGATCGCCCGTGAAGCGCTGGAAAAACACCGGGCCGATTCAGTGATGGTGATGGTAATGGATGCCCGCAACGGCGATATCCTAGGGATGGCCTCCGTTCCCTCCTTCGATCCCAACCGGTTTTCCCAGGCCACGCAGAAAGAAAAGCGCAATCTCCCCCTTACCTATTCCTACGAGCCGGGTTCGGTATTCAAGATATTCTCTATAGCATCCTTGATCGATAAAAATGCAATCACCCCGCACGACACCTTTACCTGTGAAGGTTTTTATGAACGCCGCTTTCCCGGCGACGAAACGGTGCGTATCCAATGCCTGGGAGAACACGGAGAAGTGGACGCGCAAAAAATACTGCAGTATTCCTGCAATGCCGGGGCCGCTTACGCCTCCGACGAGATAAGTAAAGAGCAGTTTTACCGTTCCATTACCGATTTCGGTTTCGGAAGTACGGTGCCACTGCCGCTACCTGGTGAAACCGAAGGGCTGTTGAAGCGTCCGGAGCGCTGGTCTGGACGTACCAAACCTACGATAGCAATCGGCCAAGAGCTTTCTGTGTCCGCACTGCAGATGGTCACCGCCGCAACCGCACTCACCAACCGCGGAACTCTGCTGCAGCCCCACATCGTTAAGAAAATCGTTTCTCCTTCCGGTAAACTGATCCAGGAAAATACCCGTGAACCGGTAAAAGAAGTTCTCTCCCCCGATACTGCCAGAACGATTCTTCTGATGATGGAATCTGCCGCCTCGCCTGAAGGAACCGCCAGAAGAGCTCAGCTTGATCACGTCAGAATGTCGGCTAAGACAGGTACTGCTCAAAAGTTCGATCCTGAAACCGGCACCTACTCCGACAAAGCCTACATCGCCTCCTGCATGGGAATATTTCCCACCGACGATCCCCGGTTAATTACGTATGTGGTGATCAACCGCCCCCGCGGAGAAGAGTACTACGGAGGTCGTATCGCTGCTCCTTTGATTAAGAAACTCGGCGATCAGCTCGTCAGCTATCTGGACCTCGACACCGACAGCGAGCGGACGGTGCGTCATTCCGGGGTCGTTCGGCTTCCCGAGGTTCCGCCCGTGGAGGTGGGCGCTGAACTACCCAATTTTCGGGGTCTCGCGAAGCGCCGGCTGTTACCACTCCTCGAACGGGATGACCTCCGGGTAGAGTTTCAAGGCGAAGGCTGGGTTACCTCTCAGTCGCCACCTCCCGGCACTCCAGTTACACAAGGAATGAAGATTAGGCTGACGTTCAAATGAATACCTACCGCAACAACCTAACCGCACTACGCCGGGCTTTCCCCGGTTTTGAATCCACAATTGAAAATCGTTACTCCCCTCCCGGGGAACTGGATGTGCTCCCCACTCCCACCGGTTATCCCACCGCCAAGCTGAACGGGAAGTACCTTCACTCTCCTCGAGATCCGATGCGTGAAGCCCGACGCGCCGTGCAGGAAGAGGAGATGTCCCGCTCACGACTGTGCGTGTTCCTGGGCTTTGGCTTGGGCTATCATCTCCAGGCGTATCTCGAAGAGAACGAGGAACGCACCGCCGTACTGGTTGAAAAAGAACCGGGACTTTTTCTGGAGGCTCTGCAACATCGGGACATGAGCCAGCTTTTTTCCTCCGGCCGCATTACCCTGCTTCTGGATACCCCCCCTCGCAGCGTGCCTCCCATCCTCAGCCAATCCGGCCAGAGCCGGATCTCCGTTTTCGACATAACCGGTCGCAGCGGCCGCTGCCGGGACTATTACTCCCGGGTGCGGGAGACGGTCATCGATCACCGCTCCCGGGGGGAGGTTAACATATCCACCCTCAGCCGATTTGGCAAACTGTGGGTTCGCAACTTGGCGCACAATCTCCCTCTGATGCCGCGTGCAGAGGATGCGGGCAAACTGCAGGGACTTTTCACGGGAATGCCGGTGCTTGTTGTGGCCGCCGGCCCCTCCCTCGACGAGCTCCTGCCGCTCTTGCCCCATCTTGCCAAACGGATGCCGGTGATAGCAGTGGACACGTCGCTGCGGGCCCTACGACGCGCAGGAATCGATCCCGATATCCTCACGGTGGTAGATCCGCAATACTGGAACACCCGCCACCTTGACCGGCTCGATCTTCGCTCCACCGTGCTGGTCAGCGAATCTTCCACCCATCCATTAGTCTTTCGACGCCCCCTCGGGCGCATCTTCTTTGGCGGCTCTATATTCCCCCTAGGCCAATTCCTGGAAACCAAACACGGCACCCGCTTCAAACTGGGCGCCGGGGGCAGTGTTGCTACCACTGCGTGGGATGTAGCTCGTATTCTGGGTGCTTCCGAAGTCTATATGGCGGGACTCGATTTGGGATTTCCCAACTCTCGCACCCATTACTCCGGAAGCTATTTCGAGGAACGCCTCCACCGGCACAGCACACGCCTTTATCCGCATGAGACGGCAATATTTTCTTATCTGCAGGGAGGCGCTCCCTTCCGCGCCCCCAACAACAGCGGCGGGACCACTCTCACCGACAAACGGCTTGTGGTCTACACAAAATGGTTCGAAGAACAACTCAGCTACCCCGCCGCCCCACCCACCTATAATCTCTCGCTGCGGGGAATTGCCATCGACGGCATGGAGGCATGTCCGGCGGAACACCTTCTGGATCAACCTCTCCGCAGGGAGACCATCGCCGCCCGCGTTGCGGCACTTCCTCGCGACACCGAAGAGCTTATCGCACTCCGGAGCAAAGAGTTGTCGGAGCGCGTGACACAGTTGATAGAGGGTCTCGAAAGGATAAGCCGCCTCGCCAGAAAAGGTGAACACCACACCCGCCGGCTCATTCGGCTCACCGAGCATGAGGGTCGGTCGGACGAGCGCGCCGGTAAAGAGCGCGCCGCTCTTGTGGCAGAGCTGGAGCAAATTGACAAAGAACTCAGCGCCTCCGGAGAAAAAGAAGTAGCCGGTTTTCTCTTAAAAGGCTTTGTAGAAGCTCTTCCGAACTCGGCCGATGCGGGGGCCGAGGAGTGGCTCTCCCTCTCCGAACAGCTCTATCGTCAACTCGCGGAGGCTGCAGACTACCACATTGCACTCTTTCGCAGTACCACTCCGTAATCTACGCAGTCACAGCGCCTTACAGCCCCTTACGACACACACCTGCCAACAAGGCGTTCCGGACACCGAGACATTGCTTAAGAAATCTGTAATTTAGTGTAAAGGTTTTTTTCTGTGGTCCGAATATTACAATGAGAGGCATGTAATGCCTTTTAATTGAATCTTAAACGGTATGCTTTTATTAACGTCCAGAAGCATACCGTTTTTTTTTTGTCTCTGTCACAAAGTTTATTGATATATTCCCCTCGTGGAGCAGCGCGGAAGTGAGCACAATCAATAAGCTTCGTGACAATAACTATCGCATAGCGAGGATTACTAGCGCATAGCGAGGATGGAAGGGCTCAGGTAGGAGAAGTTCGTTTCGTTACCGGATATCGCCATCCGATGCAAATAAGGACTACCTTCGAGGTAGAGGATAAGCCGCTCCTCCGGTATTTCCTTCTCAAACAAGACTTCATCAACCAACATCAGCCCCTGTTTCCCGAGGTATGTCAGCAGCAGTGCCTCCCGCTGGGGAGGAACCGTACCGGTGTGGTACAGCCGGCCTTCCGGGGAATAGACCGGTATATCTTTCCACATCAGCTCCCCTTTCTCACCTCTGCCGTATTCTTCCAGCTCGGGGGCAAAACGCCGTTCAATGTGCTTTTGCGGAACGGCGATCAAATCGTCACCGTAGCGCACCATTTGGAGAGCGGTGAGAGCAAACCCCGCCGGCAATACCAAAGTAAACGTTGCCCCCTGGCCAGGTTCGTTCTCCACATCCAGCCGGGCGTCTTCCAGCTGCCGCAACTTCTTGTACACCAGATCCAGTCCATACCCCCTGCCGGAATACTCGTCCGCCTCTGCGCTGGTGGTCACGCCGGGATAGACAAGATAGGCGAGCAGGGGATTTTCTTCCGTCTGAGAGTGACTGATGCCTTGTTCTTGGGCCCGCTCGCGGAGTGCCGTCTCGTCTATGCCACGACCGTCGTCGACGACTTGTACGTACAAGTACTCTTCTGAACTGTTTACGTGGATATGTACTGTACCCGTGGCGGCTTTGTCGTTTTGCCGCCGTTCATCGGGAGGCTCGATTCCGTGGACCACAGCATTACGCAGCAAGTGTACCGTTAATTCGGAGAGTATCTCAGCCGCTCTGCGATCGACGTTGACGTCCTCCCCTTCGATGGAAAGCTCCACCCGCTTGTCCATTTTTGACGACAAATCCCGCACAAGACGATGATGGGGCTCGAGCACTTCTTTGAGAGAAACCGTCCGCACCTTTTTAGCAAGCCGCTCGAGGCCGTCTGCAAGCTCGGTGAGTACCTCGATTTGCTCATACGGGATTCCGCGGCCCTCCTCCATCTGTCCGCTCTCTTTGTCATAGTAGCGTCGCATGCGATGGGTACGGATTTTCAGTTCATCGATATAGCCATTCATCTCCTCTATATCGTTGCCTTCCACCCGCACTGAAACCGAGGGGACATAGGAGTCCGGTCCCTCAGCGGGCTGAGCAAGGGATTCGCCAAGGACCGAGGAATAGCCGAGGGGACTGATCCGAATTCCGGAGACTTGATCGATGTTGATGGCTTTATACATCTCTCCACGATCGATGCTGCCGGTACAGTAGAAGGTAATCTTGCGGTATTGCTCCGGCGGTACCTCCTGAACAGGAGTCCTCCGCTTCTCCTCCGGGGCACTTGCGGCGTCAGCGGGACTCTGTTCGTCTGCAGCGTTTTGGGGCGCGTAGCCGAGAGGCGGTTCGCTGCGGACTACCTGGACAAGTTGCTCAAGATTAATTAGCAGCAGATACGCCTTTGCGAATGCCATGGAGGTATCGGCGGAGAGATCGATGGATACGCGAAACAACTCCTCCCCCCGGTCCCGGGCCTCGGCGAGGAGGCGTTGTTCGAAGTCGGTAAACTCCGGCAGCCGCAGCTCCTCGCTTTCCCGGCGGCGGGATTCTGCCCTGCGCAGCAGAGAGGGAGCGCCGGCTTTATCTTCTTCCCCCCCGCGGGTAGTTTCGGTAGCCGCGGCATCCTGAGCACGCTTCGCCGCACGCTGCTCAGCAATCTGTTCGTTCCGCTGCTGACGCCGTAAGTCGATCATCTCGGAAAGTTTGTCCACCGTGGAAAAGAGCGCCTCCCAGGAGGCGGTGCCGCTCTCCCGGTGGCGACGCGCCTCATTCAGGAGGTTTTCGATCGTGTGGGCCGTATCGGCTATCTCTTTCTCTCCCAGATAGGAGGCCTCCGATTTGAGCGAATGAGCAGTACGAAACGCGTGTTCGGTACTTACTTCATCGGAGGGATTCTTCTCCATCCTGATAAGGTCGCTGTTGAGCGTCTTTATATACTCTAAGCTGTCATCGAGAAATGAAGCATATAATGTCTCCTCGTGATGCGTCTCCATACTGTACTCCTTCATCCCCGTGGTACCATAACGTCCTTCGCTGAAGTTTGTTGCGTCGTTCAGCCTATGTCACGTTCGAATTGTGCCACAATCACCTCCGCCCGCCGCCGTACCGCAGGTTCTGCAGCGGAACAGCCCATAGCAAGAATGTGGTCAAAGGCCGGATGGCAGCCTATATGCTGTACTGCCTCAAGTATCTCTATCCGAAGTGTGCGGCCCCCTCTGGAGAAGAGACTCGCCAACTCCCCGGAAGATTGCACAATCTTTAACCGCCCTACCGCCTCCACCACTGCACAGAGGACTTGCTCGGAGCTGTCGTACAGTGCTTTTCGAAGATAAGCGTAGGCGCTGCGCTTCCCGGAATGCCCGAGTCGTCGTGCGGCAAACGCCCGCATCTCAGGGGTAAATCCCTCGAGCAGCAGTTTTCCCAGGCCATGTATGTCAACTTCCTTTGGCGGGCGCCGGCGGGGTGCCGAGGTCGAGCGTACCTCGGAGTTGATAATTGTCTTCTTACGCTCCATCACCGTGAGCGTTTTGTACGCAGCTACCACCCGTTTAAACATTTCCCCGGTGGAGGGGTCTTTGCTAATATCCGGGTGGTATTGTTTGACCAGACTCCGGTATGCGCTCTTTATCTCCTCGATGGAAGCGCCTTCCCGAAGACCGAGGGTGCGGTAGAGCTTAGGCACCTCCAAAGTGCACCTCCTCGCGGCCAAGGGTCTGCAGTTCGCTCAAAAGCGTCTCCAGTTCAAGGCGGCGCTCTTCGAGTTGTTTCCTTTGATCCGCTTTGGCAGCCTCGCGAGCACCGCGAATGGCCTCCCGTACCTCGTCGCCAAAGCTGGGGTCAGCCGCACTGCCGCCGAGCTGCAGCATCGTTTCCGTACGGCGGATCAGCGAATCCACCTTTCCCCGTAGCTGCTCGTCGCTCAGCTCCTCTCCGTCTGTATCGCGGGAGATAGTGATACTCTGCCGCGCACCGGTGTCTCTGTCGCTCGCCTCCACATGGAGAATCCCGTCGGCATCTACTCGAAAAGTCACTTCGATTTTCGGCGCTCCCTTGGGAGCCTCGGCAATGCCGCTCAGTAAAAATCGTCCGAGGGAGGTATTTTCCGCCGCATAGGTGCCGTTGCCCTGCAACACGTGCACCTCTACACTTTTCTGTCCGTTCGTGACGGTGGTGAACACTTTTTGCCCAGTTGATGGGACCGGAGCGTTTTTTCCCACCACCTCGAGAAACTTGCCCCCTTCGATCTCTACGCCCAGCGGCAGGGGGGTCACATCGTGAAAGTGGAAGCGATCGTCACCGCCGGTCTCGATCCCCGTTGCCACCGCCGCACCGAGGGCTACGACCTCGTCCGGGTTGATTTTTTTCTGCGGGGCTACCTGCAGCAGCCTCTCCAACAACCGCTGTACCATCGGTATGCGGCTCGAGCCGCCGGAGAGAATAAGGGTGTCGATCTCTACGCCAGCTTCTTCCACCGTGTGGCGGGCAATCTCGATGGTTTTCTCCAAATGGTCGGAAATGAGCTCCTCAAACTCCGCCCGCTCTACAGAGTACTGCAAATGTACCGGCTTGTTGCCGGCGCCGATAAAGGGAAGAGCAATAAGAGCGGTGTCGCGCCCGGAGAGTTCGATTTTCGCCCGCTCTACCTGTTCGGCCAGCTGCTGACTCAAAACAGCATCATTGCCAATGTCGATCCCGGACTCCTCGGAGAAACTGCTGATCACTCGCTGCAGCAGCATGCGGTCGAAATCATCTCCCCCGAGCTGATTGTCGCCGCCGGTGGCGAGTACGGTGAACTCCCCGGCTTTCGCTTCGAGAATCGTTACATCAAAGGTTCCGCCGCCGAGGTCATACACCAGGATACGAGCATGTTGCTGTACAACAGAGGCGTGGGCGAGAGCGGCGGCGGTCGGTTCGTTTATAATGCGCCGCACGTTGAACCCGGCCAGCCGGCCCCCCTCGATAGTCGCCCGCCGCTGGCGTTCGTTAAAATAGGCGGGCACAGAGATCACCGCCTCGTGCACGTCGCAGCCGAGGTACGCCTCACAATCCTGCTTAATTTTCCCGAGAACTTTTGCCGCAATCTCCGGAGGACTAAACCGCTCGCTGCTGAGCGTTATCGTATCGTCGCCGCCCATCATCCGTTTTGCCGAGCGGACAGTGCCTTCGGCATTGACGATCGCTTGATTCTTGGCCGCTTCTCCCACCAACAACTCCCCCGCTGCGGTGCGCGCAACGACCGAAGGCGTGAGGCTGCTGCCTCTGTCGTTGGGGATGATGCGCGGCTCCTCTCCCTCCATAAAAGCCGCTACTGAGTTTGTGGTGCCCAAATCTATGCCGACAATGCGGCTCATCTGCCTCTCCCCTCCGCCATAGTAATGATAAGTTCAACCTCCCCAATCGTCAGTCCGACTCGGGAAGCGATTACATCGGGCGATATCTCCTGCCGATGCAGTTCGATCACTTTGGCTCGCTTGTCGGGTTCGCCCGCTCCGCTGCGCTCCCGCGCATTCGCGGAGGGTGTATCGGTTTCGCCCTCTCCCGCACCTGCATCTGCACCGGTACCTCCCCGTGCGGGGTTGCTTCCCTGCGCCTCCGTTTGAGCTTCCGGCGGATTCTTCTCCCCCTGTTGCGGTTGAAGAATCCGCGGACGAACCCGACTGTAAGTAGCTTCGCCCTTTTTCTGTTTATCGGTCTCTTTATGGAGGAGGGTAAGTCGAGAATCGGCCTTGTCGATCAACTCTTGCAGCCGCGCAATGCGCGACTCAAGAAGACCGATATTGCGATCCGCAGTTTGATTGAGTTCGGTGATCATCTCGTTTATCTCCGAGCGTACCTCACCCAGAATATATTCGGCGCTGCCCTGCTGCGAAATACGCCGCCGGAGAATTACAAAGACGATCAGGAGAAAAAACAGGTTTATCGTAACGCTTACAACGACGCCGGTCACTCCCATATATCAGCCTGAAACATCGATGTTCTTCCCAAGGGCAGGATCAGAAAACTCCCCGCGGTGGTGTGAGTCCTTTTTCCCGCGCCCACCCCTCTGATGCTTTTCTTTTTCCTGGCTATTTTCAGATTGCTTTTCCTTCACTTTACCGGTTTCATCTTGCAGTTCTTCCGTCTGATTGACCGACTCGTCTCTCAGCCGGTTCTGTCTAGCCAAAAGATTCCCCCGGGCCGTCTGCTGGAGAATCGAGGACTCCTTCTCCACGGCCTGCATTTTTCCCACTTTATTGAGTTGGGCAAATAGGGTTTGTAAATCAATTGGTTGTAGCATCGTTCCGCTTCGTATAATCCTCCTCTAGCTCAACATACTTGGTCGTCTTCACTATGTTGTTTTCATTGATAAAGGTAATCGCCTTGTAATCGTTTTTGATGTCGAGAGTCGCGTCCTTGATAATCACCTTCACCCCGGAGAAGACACGGTCTGAGGCCGAAACACGTCCCTTGACCTTCAAAGAGGAGAGGTATTCTTCGATCTCCTGCTTTTCGGATTTTTTCTCCTCCTGCTCCTCGAGCAGTTCATCCCGCTTTTCGTTACTCTCCTGGAGAGTTTTCTGCTTCTCTTCCGGCAGTTCTCCCTCTTTCTTCTTCCGCAGTTTTTCGATGGAGCTGATATTTTGCTCCAGCTTTTCGAGTTCCTGAGCTATCTCCTCAAGCCGGCTGTTGATGTTCACCAACTGTTCCTTGCTCTTGGGATCGAAACCGACTTCCAGTACTGTCTCAGAGCCGGCGACCGAGCCGAGAGTTCTGGCATGAATCTCCTCGGCAGCCCGCAAATGTCCGCCGACGATAGTAGCCCGTTTGCCCTGGCAAATAATCCGCTGATTGGCTTCCACCCGCGAGTTGATGATGCCGTCAGAGGCCACCACCAGTTCACCCGATTCGATGTGAACGTTCTCGATAAACTTGGCCCAAACTCCTTTTCCAGCCCGTATAGAGCCTTCGCTCTTTCCAGCGATGCCCTGGTGAACAATGATGTCCCCTTCGGCATCGAGTTCGCTCTTGCCGACGTTGCCCATTATCTCTATATTTCCGGCGGCTTTCACCTTGTAGCCGTCTTCAACGCTTCCCTTGACCATAACCGTACCGAGGAACGTGACATTCCCGCCGTTTTTGAGATTCACATCGCCATCGACGACATACACCGGCTCGACGTTGAGTTTGTCGTTTACCATAACAACCTGTCCGTTGATGGTTGCCACTGCCGTGTGACCATCATCGATTAGCTTCACATTCTTTCCGATTTGTATCTTCACATCCGCGCCGTCTTTAGCCGGCAGGTACTTTCCGGTCACGGTTCTTCCTGGAGTACCTTCCTCTGCGGCTATCTTCTTCGCAATCGCCTGCCCTTCAACGACATTCTGAATAAGGTTGGACTCCTTGAAATCGACACGGCCGTTTTTCTCTTTCAACTTCATCTTTTTACGATTGGTTTCAAAATTGTATACGATCCTGGCATCCGCCCCGTTTGCCGGGTTGCTCCCTTCAGCTACCAGCACAGCCTGATGATACACGGGGTGATCGACAAACTCTTCTACCTGATCCTCTTTGATCCCGTAGACGACGTTGTTGTTCTTCAAGAAGCCAATCATCCCGTCAAAGTTTGGATCGGCACCGCCGGTGCCGGGAGGTTTGACGATCATATAGGCTTTCATGTCGAAGTCGGTAATGTCGACGGTAATCACAGCATCCTGGGCCGGATTGTAGCCAAAATCACCGATTTTTACATAGCTTCCCTCCATCCGCTTCAGAGCACGCTGAGCAGTGCGGCGATCATACTCTCGAATGCCGCGTTCCTGCAGCACAGATTCTACATCCTTTACGGTGGCGCGACCTCCGTCTCCCTGAGGTGCCTCGACTTTGAGAAAAATCCCTTCGGGGAAGAAGCGCACGATCGCCTCTCCATCCCGGTCTGCGATCTCTTCCTCGCTTTCGAAGCCCAGATCAAAGGAATCCTCATCGACTATCTCATCGGCGGTCGCGAGTCTCGGATAAGCGACGATCTGAACATTCTTTTTTCCAAAACCAAAGGTCCCTTTTCTGCCCAAGTCACGGACTTCGTATTCGATATCCCTGACCTCCAAGGAGAGTTCGATAGCCGCCTGACGCAGCGCGTCATCCAAATCATCCCCTTCTACTTGAACCCACTTCCGGTTGCGGTCTTCCTCCGCTTGTTTGTGCATGAATTCGCGTAAATGTCCGAGCTCTACCATCGTCGGCTGTCCTTGCGGGATCTCCCGCGGGGGTCTAGAAAATCCCCTTCTTGATATTGGTCAACTTGGTCCGGAGGCGCATAATCGCTTTGGTGTGCAGCTGACTGATCCGTGATTCGGTCACCTCCAGCACTTTTCCGATCTCTTTCAAAGTAAGATCTTCGTAGTAGTACAGCACCAGCACCTTTTTCTCTTTTTCGGGCAGTTCGCTGATCGCCTGTACAATAACCCGCTTGATCTCATCCTTCTCAACGATCGCATCGGGATTCATGCTCTCAGGGGATTCGATACTATCTACGATCGACACCGAATCATTGTCCTCGCCAGTGTACCATACATCATTGAGCGAAAGGATCGATGTTCCGCTGACCTTCATCATCGTCTTTTGGAACTCTTCCTCGCTCATTCCCATTTCATCGGCAATCTCTTGGTCTGTAGCCGCCCGGCCTAGATTGGCCTCAAGCCGCTGAACCGTATCTTCAATTTCCCGTGATTTTTGACGCACCGAGCGTGGAACCCAGTCTATGGAGCGCAACTCGTCGAAAATCGCCCCGCGAATACGCGTAACCGCGTAGGTTTTGAATTTGACGTGCTTCTCCGGATCAAACTTCTCGATTGCATCGATGAGGCCGAAGACGCCAAAACCGACCAGATCGTCAAAATCGACGTTATGCGGCATTCCTACCGCAACTTTACCGGCAACATATTTAACCAGAGGGGCATACTGTTTTACAAACATCTCCCGGATCTTAGGATCCTTGGTTTTTCGGTACAGCTCCCAGAGCTCTTCCTCAGTTTTCTCCTC
The DNA here is from genome assembly GCA_964346455.1 of uncultured Spirochaetaceae bacterium. Taxonomy (GTDB): domain Bacteria; phylum Spirochaetota; class Spirochaetia; order DSM-16054; family Sediminispirochaetaceae; genus CAYFUX01. The sequence goes on along the minus strand of CAYFUX010000003.1, from coordinate 53,835 downwards.
TAACAGCTTTTCCCCCATATATTAACCTTCCTCATCTTTTTTCATGAACTGGCGCAACGCTTTAGCCACCGTCGCCGGATCTTCCTGCTGTCCATCAATTTCGAAGTTGGAGGAAGAGGTCCCGCCGCTCTGTTGCCCCCCTTCAGTGGGATTGTCCGCGGCAACGCTCTCGAAGGAATCGGCATACTCCTCAAGGTCGGGCAGCTCGTCAATATCCGCCACGTTTTCAAAGGCGCCCTTTTCTTCCCGACTGTCGCTTCCGGATCCCCCGGAAGTCCCTACGGACGATGCCTCGTCCGCAGGCGCCTGTGCCACACCGGCCTCTTCTGCGCCTCCGGCGCCCGAAGAAACTGCCGCTTCGCCGTTTTCGTTCGCTGCGTCGCCGGCGCCAGAGGGCGCACGCTCACCGCTTTCCTCGTCTCCGGAACGGTATACCTCTTCGATAAAACGGTCTTCCTCGTCCTCAGCCTGCTCCTCGCCGGTGTTAGACGAGAAATCGGGTTCGTCTTCCCCCTCGTTATCCAGTACGATATCTACCTGAGATCCCTGCTGCGATCCCTCCTCCGCATCGGAGGAGGAACGTTCCTGCTGATCGCTTAGGAAAAGATCAGGCATAAACCGTTCGATCAGCAGTGATGCACCCGCTCCCAGAGCGCCAAAAGCAAGCGCCCCGAGGATCATGCGCAGGAAAATGACCCCAAAGGTCACTCCTCCGAATATTCCTGCAAAAAGAGAGAGAACCGCCGCTATTGCGGCAAATCCTATGACGACCTTTATATTCGGCATGTTCCCCTCTACTATCCCTCTTTCAGATTAGGAGAAATCCACACAACCGTCAAGTTTTTCCGGCTCTTGCCGATAATTCTCTCCGACAATACGCGCGTTTTCGCTCCCTGCCAAGCCGATAAAGCAAATACGGGTGCTACTCCCCTTTTCCGAACAGTTTCTTGATAAACCCGCCAATACCGCTTCCTTCGCGATACTCGACCTTCTCCAGGCGGCTCACAATATGCTTTATGCAGATTGCCGCTTTTCCGTTAGGCTCCATTGTCATAAACGGTTTCTGGTGGATCACCGCCGAGCCGACCCCCTGATCGTCGTAGACATAGCCGAGGTAATCTACCTTGAGATTCAAAAATTGCCCGGCGATGTTGATCATCCGTTCGGCCACCTTCTTGCCCTCAGTGACGCTCTTCACCCGGTTAACGATCAACTTGAGCCCCAGATTGATGTTTTCGATCTCTGTGGCGATGATCTTGATGATCCCATAAGCGTCGGTGATCGCCGTGGGCTCGGGAGTAGTGACGATTATGGCGTCGTCTGCGGCGGCAACGAAGGAGAGGACATTGTTTGAGACGCCCGCACTGGTGTCGATGATGATCACGTCAGCATCCGAGAGGGAGGAGAGCTCGTCGATAAAGTTCTCCCGCTCATCGTTGGAGAGATTGGCTATTTTGGAAAAGCCCGAGGCTCCCGCCACAATCCGGATACCGTAATCGGTGTCCATGATGATTTCATTCATCTTCTTCTGTCGCCGAATCAGGTGGTAGAGGTTATACTTGGGAATGATCCCCAGCACTACATTGACGTTGGCAAGGCCCAAGTCGGCATCCATCACGATGACCTTTTTGTCCAGCTGTGCATAGGCGATCGCCAGGTTGATTGCAATATTGGTCTTTCCCACCCCGCCTTTTCCGCTGGCAATCGCGATAATTCGGGTTTTGTTCTCCTCCCCGTCCTTACCGTTCTCACGGTTCTTCATGAGCTCCCGTAACTGTTCTGCTTGGTCCGTCATTTTTTACCCCGTGTGGACTGTGATGTGGCATATTCTTTAAAGCGGTAAAGCCGCCGCTGCTCCTCGGCGGTAATTCCCTCACCGCCGTCCTCACGTGCTCCGTTCTCGCTCTTTGCTGGGGGCTCTTCCTCCGTGCCAAAGCGTTCCCGTAAACGTTCCATATTCATCGGAAAGCCCTCTAAAGTTTTCAAGAGCCGCAGAACCGAAGCCCGATCTATATCGTCCGGCACCCCTTGACCATTGGTAATATACGAGATGCCTTTTCCTTTTTCCCACAGTACACTGATCAAATTGCCTATGCGCATCGTTTCGTCGAGTTTGGTAAGCACCACCGCCTGGTATCCGAAGGGCTCAAACTGCTGCAGCACCTCCTTTATATCCGATACTTTGGTGGTGGAGCTGATGGCCAAATGAAACTCTGCTTTTCCGCTGCAGCCCTCCAGCACTTCCCGCATCTTTGCCAGGTTCATGTAATCTTTGGGGCTCTTGCCAATGGTGTCAACAAGAATCAAGTCGGCATCCTTGTAGATCGCCAGGCGCTTTTGGAAGTCCTGATACGACTCTACACTGGAGAAGGGAAGTTGGAGAATCTCCGCGTACGTCTCGATTTGCTGTTTAGCCCCGATGCGGTAGTTGTCGATCGTCAGGAGGCGCACATCCTTTGCCCGCTCACCCTTGGCTCCGAGACTGTGTATGGCCGCCATCTTGGCTACGGTGGTAGTTTTACCCACTCCGGTGGGGCCGATCAGTACGATTACGCGCTGCCCATTTTTGCTCGTCGACTGATGGATGGGAATCAGCTCTCCTATCCACTCCAGCACTTTCTCCTGCACGGAGGAAGAATCGTTCAACTCCTCCATAGAGAGCTTGCTCTTCATACGCGCAACAATATCGCTGATGAAGGAGGTCGAAAACTCATTCTGTTCCATCAGCTCCACCACCTCGGTGATGGCGGGATGTTCTTCCCGCACCGGAGGGGCGGAGGAGTTTTCTTGCAGCTGCTGCTTGAGCGACTGCACCTCCTCCAGCACCTGCTGAATGGTGCGGTCGTTTTTCACACTGTCAAGAATCTTCTGCTTCTCTTCCTGCATCTTCGCTTTGCTCTTCGAAGCAGACTCGTGAGCTATATAGCCGGTCATCTCGACTCCCTCTTTAGCAAAGAGGCCCAGAAAGCCGCCCATGCGAACGCTTCGGTGAGTCAAAATCTTCGCTTTCTCGCCGTATTTACGGCGAATCTTCTCCAACACTTCCTGATGGGTCCACGCCTGTTCGGTAAAATACTCCATACCTCTACCTCTGCATCGCTCTACTCTTACGTGGCACCGCTTCCGCTCGGCGCCGTCTCCTGCTCGCTCTCTTGCTCATCCAGTACGATTTCACCCAGTCCTTCGGTCCGAATATCCGAGGAAATTTCCGGGACAGAGAGCACCCCCACATCCGGGAGGTCCCTCGCCAGACTCTGGCGGACCAGCCTCCGGGCCGCTTCACTGCACAAAATAACCGGGGCATAGCCCATCTGCTGTACCTGGTGCACTGCATTTGCCGCAGTTCGCACCCAGCGTCGATGTTCCTGCGGTTCCATAGCCGCCACCGGACCCTGCGCAGTATCCACCCGGGAGTCAATAATTTTCTGTTCAAGGCCCGGGTCAATAGTCAGCACCCGCAGCACCCGGTCGTCGTCCGTATAGTGGAGACATATCTGCCGGCCCAGGGTTTGACGCGCCTTCTCCACTAGAAAACTGATATCTTTGGAGACCGGGGCATAATCGGCCAGGGTCTCGAGAATGGGTACCATATTACGGATAGAAACCCGTTCCTTCAATAAGCCCTGGAGTACTTTCTGAATCTCTCCCAGACCAAGGGTTTTATTCACCTCGTCTACTACTGCGGAGTACTGCTCCCGGAGGGTGTCAAGGATCGATTTTACCTCCTGACGACCGAGCATCTCGTGAGCGTGCTTCTTAATAATCTCCGTCAGATGGGTGGCGATGATGGAGGGGCTGTCGACAACGGTAAATCCGGTCCGTTCGGCGGCATCACGGTTCTCCTCGGTGATCCAGAGCGCCGGCAGCCCGAAGGCCGGGTCTCGCGTCTCCTCCCCCTCTATATCAGTTGACACATCACCCGGGTTGATTGCCAGATAATATCCGGTTTTCAGCACTCCGCGGCCTACTTCGACCCCCCGTATTTTGACGCTGTACTCGTTTGGCTCAAGCCGCATGTTGTCGATGATGCGGATGCGAGGTACCACCAGCCCCAGCTCGAGGGCCGACTCCCGCCTGATTCGCGTAATGCGGTCAAGCAGCTCCGCCCCCTGATCCTTGTCCACCAGAGGAATCAAGCCATAACCGAGCTCCAGACTGAGGGGATCGAGAGGGACCACCGGCGAGACTTCCTCGCTCTCTTCGCCCTGCTGTTCCGCCTCGGCGCTCTCCTGTTCGGCAGCCTGCGCCTCGCGGGCCTCTTTGCGGGTCAGTCTAAAGGCGAGCAGCCCGAGCAGCACGGCAATAGGAACCAGCACGTACCAGGGAAAACCGGGCAAAAATGCAAGAAACACCAAAAAGGCGGAAGCAATCCAGTAGACGCGGGAATGGCGGCTAAACTGCTGCGCCAAGTCGGCGCCAAAGGTGCCCTCAGAGATGGCCCGGGTCACAATGAGGCCGGTTGCGGTGGAGACCAGCAGGGCCGGAAATTGCGTTACTAGACCGTCGCCGATAGTCAGGCTGACATAGGTCTGCGCGGCAAACCCCCAGGACTCGTTGTGAATCGTCACCCCTACGATCAGTCCGCCGACCACATTGATAAGGGTAATCAGGATGCCCACCTTCACGTTGCCGGAGACAAACTTACTGGCACCGTCCATTGCACCGTAGAAGTCGACCTCCCGCTGCAGTTCGTTTTTCTGCCGGGTAGCTTCCTCTTCGGAGAGGGTCCCGGAATTGTACGCTGCTTCAATAGCCATCTGCTTGCCCGGCAGGGCATCCAGGGTAAAACGCGCGGCTACCTCCGCAACTCGTGTGGCGCCTTTGGTGATGACGATAAACTGCACCGAAATCAGAATAATGAAGATGATAAAGCCGATCACCAGCCCTTCGCTGCCGGAGGTGCCAACTACGAAAGTGGCAAACGCCCGGACGATCTGCCCTCCGAACTCACTACCGTTAGAGAGGATGAGCCGGGTGGAGCTGACGTTGAGAGCCAGCCCAAAGACGGTAAAAACCAGCAGAAGCGTAGGGAAAACGGAGAACTCCAAAGCCCGTTTTGTGTACAGGACGATCAGGATCGTCAACAGACTAAAGATGAGATTGAGAGCCATCAGCGTATCGAGCAGAAACGCCGGAAGCGGTATAATCATCATCCCTATGACGGCGATTACACCGACGGCCACAAAAATATCACCACGCTCCTTGCCAAAGGTACTGCGTAGCATTCCCGCCATATCAGCCATAGGCTACTCCTTTTTTGGCGATGATAGGTGCGAAGCTCACGAAACTTGCTCCTTCCCGCTCATGCGATAGACTTCCGCCAGGATAATCGCCATCACTTCATAGAACTTCTCCGGAATGGTATCACCGATTTCCACCTCGGAGTAAAGGGCTCGGGCCAAGGGCTTGTTCTCCATCACCGGCACATTGTTCTCCTTCGCAATATCCCGAATACGCCGCGCCACGTTGTCCTCTCCTTTTGCGGTGACCATCGGAGCGACCATGCGCTCCTGATCCCACTGCAGGGCGATGGCGTAGTGCGTCGGGTTGGTAACCACTACATCGGCTTCCGGCACATTTTCCATTTGATTCTGTCCCTGCAAGTCGCGCATCCGCTCCCGGAGCCGGCTTTTGACCTGGGGATCACCCTCTGTGGTCTTGCGCTCTTCCTTTACCTCCTGCTTGGTCATTTTTTGCGACTCACGGTGCTGATGACGCTGAAAAAGGTAGTCCGGCAGCGACATCACCAGCATTGCAATTGCCGCCTCCAACATGATGCGGAAGGCAATTGCGGCAATAGTGACAAAAGCTTTGCGATACGGCATGATCCCGAGGGTCATCAACTGTTCGAATTCCAACCTCACATTAAGATAGGCGATAAAACCGATCACCACTACTTTGAAAATGGACTTTGAGAAGTTAAACAGCGCTTCCCCGGAAGCGAAAGAACGCTGGAGAAACTTTGGAATGTTGGGAGCGATCTTGCTCGGATCAGGAGTGATGGGCTTGGTGCTGAAGAGAAAGCCCACCTGCAGCACATTTCCCAAAAAGGCGGCAACAAATGCCACGCTTGCCGGCGGCAGGAAAAGTCGCAGGAAGTAGGTAAAGAAGGCCCGCGCCACTTGTCCGTCGCTACCGACGCTGATCTGCGTGGAGCGCTCCAGAAAGTAGGTCATCATATCTTCCATCGTCCGCAGCATCCAAGGAGCCATGAGCCCGATGGCGATCACGGGAAAGAGCACCACTACCGCCGAGGTAAACTCGGCGCTCTTGGCCACTTTACCCTCTTCCCGAGCCTTGCGGAGTTTCTGCTCAGTAGGCTCTTCCGTGCGTCCTTCGTCCTCAGCGGCGAACCACTGGAGGCTGACGGCAAAGGCGGACTCCTCGAACGGCAGGACGCGCCCCCTGGTGTAGAGCGCCGCCTGCCATGCACCGCCGGCAATTCGCCGGAGGCCGAGTAGGCGTTGCAGTTCTTCAACTATCCGGCTGAGCACCGTCGTCATAGCATCCTCCCCTGTTCCACCGCGGCGAGGAACTCCATGAGCTGCTCGAAACTCCCGTCGATAAGTCTTCCCATGGCTTCGATCAGCAGCGGCATCGTTAGCATTAGGACCATAAAGGCGAGGCCTATTTTCACTGGAAAGCCGAGCATCAGCAAGTTCATTTGCGGAGCTGCTTTTGCCAGCAGGCCGAGGGAAACAGAGACGATAAGCAGAGTCCCCAATATGGGAAAGCTGATTACCAGCGCCTGCTCGAACAGCCCACCCATATTGCGGCTCATCATCGTGGCTACATTCTCCGTCTGCGAAGCGATGTCCGAAGCGGTCATTACCTGGAACGACCGCATGATTCCTCCCAGAAAGAGCTTTTGAAAACCGCCGGAGATGAGAAACACGAGCATCGCCACCAGATTGATGAACTGTCCCATGAGCGGAATCTGTACCTGAGCCATGGGGTCGAAGACCTGCGAGGCGCCAAAGCCCATCTGAAAACTGAAATACTGACCGGCAAGCAGAAACGAGGCGTAGATGAGGCGCAGCAGAAAGCCGAGAATAATCCCTATCAGCACCTCCCCGATGAGCATCAACACGTAGAAAAGCGGAATCTCCGGTATCGGGTAGCCTCCCTCCAACACCCAAGGATACACTACCGTCGCAGTAAAGAGTGCCAGTCCCGCCCGGGCTATTGCGGGTATGGAGCGGGAATTGAAGAGCGGAGCAATACTGAGCAGGCCGTAAATGCGCCCGAGGACGAGGAGAAAAAGTTCTGCATTGGCGACCAGGCTGCCCAGATTCACCGTTCACTTACCCCCCAAACTCGGATATCATCGACAAGAGCTGCAGTGTAAACTGTTGCATCGAGGAGAGCATCCAGGGGCCGAAAATCGCTACGGTTCCCAGAATGGCGGCAATCTTGGGGACAAACGTGAGGGTCTGCTCCTGTATACTTGTGGTGGCCTGAAAAATTGAGATCACCAAACCCACCGCAACCCCGATAAAGAGTACCGGTGCAGCGATAATCAGCACCTGCAGCACTCCGTTCTGCACGATATTGGCCGCTAGACCTATATTCATAAAGCTCCTCCTTTACTGAAAACTCTGAATGAGTTGCTGGGTTATCAAACCCCAGCCGTCCACCAGCACAAAGAGAATGATTTTGAACGGTAAACTGATCATGATCGGCGGCAGCATGATCATGCCCATTGACATGAGCGTACTGGCGACCACCATATCGATTACGATGAAGGGTATGAACAACAGGATCCCTATTTCGAAGGCCACTTTCAATTCATGGAGGATATACGACGGGATAAGCACGTACGTAGGTACTTCGGAGAAGTTCGCCGGCTTATCCAGGCCTCTCATCCGCATCAAGGTTTGAATCATCTCGTGATCGTCGCCCATTTGGCGGAACATAAACATCCGGAGGGGACTTTCCGCCTGCTGGTACATCTCTTCGAGTCCGATTTCCCCTTCGGCAAAGGGCTGAAAAGAGTTCTCATAGATATCGCTCACCGTAGGCCACATTATAAAGAGAGTCAGAAACAGAGCCACTCCCATCATCACTTGATTAGGCGGCACCTGTTGCAGTGAAAGTGCCCGGCGGATAAAGTCAAAGACAATCGCTATCCGCAGGAAGCTGGTCGTCAATACGATGATCGACGGCGAGAGGGTGATCACGGCAATCAACAGCAGCAGCTGTATACTGAGCGTGACCTCTTGATTCGATTCCGGCTCCCTGACGTTTAGATCGATAAACGGGACGTTCATCGCGTCTTCGACCTGCTGTGTCTGCTGTACCGCCTCTTGGGCACCTGCCGCAGCCGCCCCACCGAGGCACAACAATACTGTCAGCAGGACGATACTCGTTCCTTTTTTCATGCTTCCCCCAGTTTCATACGTCGTCTCTTTCTACAGTTCAACAGGCTACATCTTTTTTAGACGTTCGCGCTGCTTCTGCAAAAACGAAGCACCGCTCTGCACCTGCGTCTTCGGAGACTCGCTCGCTTGACTCTCTCTGTTGAAGAGTCCGCGCAACGTCTCCTGGAAACTCTTGCCACTGCCTCCCATCTCCGAACGGTAGAGACGCAGTTCGTCAATGGTCTCCCCGTCTTCGATCTTGGAGACCAGCCCTACGTTTCCTTCGGAGGAGCCAATGAGGAACACCTCGTTCCCCACTTCCACCAGGTGGAGAGAGCGATTGCCCTGCAGATTCTGCGTCGAGAGGACGTTAATCAGGTTGTTAGCCTGTAAACCGGGGTTACCCACCCGTTTGAGCACAAAAAAGACCCCGTAAATCACGGCAATTACCGCACCGAGCACGACAAACATGCGCAGGAAATCCCACCATGAAAATGCGGTAAAATTACCCTGAATCGGGGATTCGCTGGTGTCGGAATCGTTGATGGCGAGCTCTTCTTCGTTGACCGGCCGGGGCGTTTCTCCGCCTTCAGTCGAACCGGATGCAGAGCCGCTTTGCCCGTTCCTTTGTTCCTCGGAACTCATCGCGGGCTCCGTCTCTTCTTCTCCACTTTGTGCCGCCAGCGGCAGCACGAGCAGCATACAGAGACAGGCCGCACCTATCACTCGTAACGTTTTCAATGTCCCCTCCCATACATCTATATCTACGTCGTCACGCGGATCTCCGAGCGGGAACCCACTCCACTCGGCGCCGCGGCGGCGTACAGTTTAATCCAGACTATACCTTACGACATACCTTCAACCCTGTCCATCGGCGAGACGATCTCCGTCACTCGGACGCCAAAGTTCTCGTCGATCACTACGACCTCACCTTTCGCGATCAGTTTATGATTGACGAGTATATCCACCGGTTCACCGGCAAGTTTGTCGAGTTCGATGATCGTTCCTTCGCCCATGCCGAGTATATCTTTAATCAATCTGCGCGTACGGCCGAGCTCGACGGTCATCTCCATGTAGACGTCCATCAGCAGCCCGATATTTCCCTGCTCTCCGCTCCCGCTCTGAGGATTCAAGCTGGGGAACTGAACGGACTGGACACTTTGCTGCCCCATATTTTGACCGCCCATTTGACCGCCGCCCATCTGACCGGTCTGAAAACCGCCTTGGAAGCCGCCCTGCTGCTGTCCTTGGTTCATCTGCATACCCGCCTGCTGTTGAGCCGCCTGCTGCTGTGGCTGCTGCTGCGGCGCCTGCTGTTGCGGTTGTTGTTGTGCGCCTCCTTCGGCGGCCTGCAGTACACTCATAACCACCTGCAGCTCAAACAACTCCACCAGCTGCGCCTCTTTATTATCGTCAATCGTGAAGGGATACACCACGCGCACAACCCGTCCGGAAGGAGTTTGCACATCGCTCGAGGCGACGTTGCCGGTCTCTCCCGGAGCATTCATAACCGTCGCGTCCACCACGTCGCCGAGACTGGTGGCGGCAGTACCGGCGAGGGTGTTTACTGCCTCTTCGATTGCCGAAAGGGCCGCATCGTTCAGTTCAACCTCTTCCTGGCCCATCATCTTCCCGGCTATCGTCGTAGCAGACTCTTCAGGAATGAGATACGAATGAAAGCCTGAGAGTCCGTCAGTGTAATCTATCTTCACCTCGACAAGGCTTTTTGGCAGCATTCCCGGGAGATCGCCCACATCGACTACGTCCACTGTCGGCGTTTTAAGAGTAACGGACTCGCCAATCATGCCCGACAAGTTAGAGGCTTGCGAGCCGACAATACCGCCGAGTATTTTGGCAAACTGCTGCTTCTGGGCATCTGACAGATCCATACCGCCCTCGGCACCTTCTCCGCCGCCGAGGTCCATACCGCTACCCTGCAGCAGAGCATCTATTTCATCTTGTGAGAGGGATCCGTCGCTCATACCTCTTCTCCTTCTTCAGCTACAAGTTCCTCGAACTCTTCCCGAGATATCTCCTCGAGCTTTTCGGTAATCTGAACGGCCATCTTGTTGCGTACAACCCCGGGCCGACAGAAAAATTTTCTTCGGTTTCCGATTTTTACCGTCATCGGGTCGGTAGTCCGCACGTCCGGAAAGCGGATCACATCACCGGCCCGCAAATTGAGTACGTCTCTGACGGTAAGGTTCATGCTGCCTATCTCAGCCATCACCGATACCTCGACCGTGGATAGTCGCTCTTTCAGAATATTGAGGTTCTCCGTAGTGGCACCGCTGCGGACGGAGGAGTACATGTACTGCGCGGAGAGCTTGCTGATGATAGGCTCGATCGTCAAATAGGGGATACAGAAGTTCATCATCCCTTCGACCTCCCCTACTTTCGTCTCCAGCGTTACCAGCACCACCATCTCCGTCGGCGGTACGATCTGGGCGAACTGCGGGTTGGTTTCGATCTGTCCGAGCCGGGGCCGCAGATCGATTACTTGGCTCCACGCCTCCCGCAAATTCCCTAATATACGGACAATTATGCCCTCCATGACCGACTGCTCGATATCCGTTAAATCGCGATTTACCTTCGCGCCCTCACCTTGGCCGCCAAAAAGACGGTCGATAATAGCGAAGGCAATTGCGGGATCGATCTCCAAGATCGCCGAGCCCTTGAGGGGATCCATGTTAATAATACCGAGGGTAGTCGGATTCTGCACTGACCGTACGAACTCTTCGTATGTCAGCTGATCCACCGATGCCACATGGACATGGACCATGCTCCGCAACTGCGCGGAGAGCGCGGTAGTGGTGAGCCGAGCGAAGGTCTCGTGCATCATAGAAACGGTTCGGATCTGTTCCTTGGAGAACTTGTCCGGACGTTTGAAGTCGTAGATCTTTATCTTACGCTGTTCTTGGGACTGACGCTCCTCGGTCTCGCCCTCTATCTCGCCGGAAGAAATGGCATTGAGTAGTTGATCTATTTCGTCCTGCGAGAGAACCTCATTCATACCGTACTCCGCTTGCTAAAATTCTATCACGTTGAACTGCAGAAACACGATCTGCTCGATACCTTTCGAGCTCATAATCCCGTTTATCCGTTCCTTCAGTTCCTCCTTGATCTCCGATTCGTGCTGCGGGGTCAATTCGTTTGCCTTACGGCGCGAAAAATACTGCCGCATTATATCAATAATCTGTTCCTTCCGCGCAATCAGCTCGGATTGTATCCGCTTGTTCTCCAACTCATACCCCAGTTTGGGATCTACGATTACCGTATTCGGCGTATCGTCGGCGGTACGACCCCGTATTTCGGGTATCTCGTACCACTGCAAAATCGGCTGACTCTGCTTATACTCCTCCGAAGCGGAGGGGTACGCTTCCGCCTGGGGGCCGCGATCCATAAAGTTTACCGTAATGACGACTACGGTGACGATAAAGATGATGCCCGCAATGCCTATGGCAACCCACTTGAGAATTTTCAGCAGCATTGCGGGGAGAATACCCCGCCTCTCGCCGCCTTCCTGCCCGCCGGCGACCTCTTCTTCATTCAGATATTCTTCATCACCCATTCTCGCAGCTCCAGACGCACAGTTTAAATCGTATCAAACAAATCCTATTATTGCAAACCTATAGTATCACTACTATAGGTGACCTTCTGACAAAATCACAATATCGACCCGCCGGTTGTAGGCGCGCCCCTCGGGGGTCTTCTCGTCGGCGATGGGGGCCGTATCGGCAAATCCAGCCGCCTGGAACCGTTCTTCCCGAACCCCGAAGTCGGCCAAGTAGTGCAGCACGTTGGTCGATCTGGCTGTGGAAAGCTCCCAGTTGGTATCCCATTCGCTCCCCTCTCCCACCGGGATGGAGTCGGTATGCCCCTCGATACGCACTTTGCGCCCCTCGAGGGACTGAATCAAATTGGAGGCCTTGCGGAGTACCTCCCGGGACTCCTCGATCCGTACCTCCGCACTCGCCGATTCAAAAAAAGCATCCGCCGCCAGACTGATTACCAGTCCCCGTTCGTCCTGCTTTACGCGCACCTTCTTTGCCTGAATCTCCGGCTCAAACTGGTTGACCGCCGTACGCGTCGCTTGATCCAGCGCCCTGCCTTGCTGCGTAGAGGGCAGGCTCATCACCGTATTGCCCATATCGGCAAGCTGTCCGGTTGCTTGCAGCGTCATGCCGCCCTGCCGCAGCCCCAGGCCGTTGAACGCAGCGAGGATAAGTTTGATCTTCTCCCCGTCCACCGTGGCGGTGGTGTACATCATAACAAAAAAGGTGAGCAATAGCGTCACCATATCCGCGTAGGTCTGCAACCAATCCGGCGCACCCTCGGGGGGACATCGTTTTTTTCGTTGTCGCCGCGGCATACGTTACCTTCTATTCACCCATCGTCTCCAGTATCTGCCGTCGGCGCGGCAGATCCAAAAAGGAGACCAATTTGTACTTGAGAATAGCCGGGTTGTCGCCCGCCTGTATTGAGAGAATACCCTCTATCTGGATTTCCCGCAGCAGATTTTCATCCTTATGCCGGTCCTCCAGTTTGTTCTTGACCGGAATCAATACCACATTGGCAAACATCATTCCGTACATAGTAGTGATCAGAGCCAGGGCCATACCAGATCCAATGGCATCCGGGTCGTCGAGGTTTGCCAACATAGCGATCAGCCCCGCCAGAGTACCGATCATTCCGAAGGCGGGAGCAAATTTTCCCCAGTCTTCGAAGAGCTTGATACCCGTTTGATGACGCTGATCGAGCTGATCTAGATCGTTATAGAGGACGTTTTTGATGATCTCCGGATCGGTTCCGTCGACTACCAGTTGAATACCGTTGCGGAGAAACTCCTCTTCGACCGCCTCTACGTCATCCTCCAGCGCCAGAAGCCCTTCCCGGCGGGCCCGCTCGGAGAAGTTGACCAGTGTTTCGATATTGCGCTGAATCTCGAAACTGGGCTGGCGCAGCGCAATATTAAAATACCGCGCGATTCCGAGGGCACGCTGAAGCGGATTGGATATCAAAATGGCGGCAAACGAGCCACCTACAACCATCAAAACTGACGGAATGTTGACGTAGACTCCGAGCCCCGAGCCGCCGAGAAGCATCGACATGAATATCATCGAGGCTCCGAGGATCAAGCCTATTATGGTACTTAAATCCATCCGTCACTCCTCATTCTTGAATGCTCCGATACGCTGCCGATACCGTATGATGCGGTCATAGAGCACTTCATAATCCTCTTTGACGATCAGCCGCTTCCCTGAAAGCATCACTAACGTGGTATCCGGATTATTCTCCACATATTCAATCATATGAGGGTTCACATGATAAACCCGGCCATTCAGCTGCGTTACTTCAATCATCTAACCTTCATTCTCACTCCTAGCGCTTAAGAGTCAAGAGCTCCTGCAGCATTTGATCGCTGGTGGTGATCGTCTTCGAGTTGGCCTGGAAGCCGCGCTGAGTGACGATCATATCGGTAAACTGTTCGGCAAGATCGACGTTGCTCATCTCCAGAGCTCCGGAAATCAGCTTTCCTCTGCCGGCCACGCCGGACTCGCCGACTCGCGGGTCGCCGGAGTTATTAGTTCTTGCGTAATTGTTTTCCCCATCTTTTTCAAGCCCTCCGGGATTGGTGAAGGATGCCATCGCTACCTGGCCGAGGGGTTCACGGTTGCCGTTAGAATATACTCCGGTAATAATTCCGGACTGGTCGATCTTGAAGGACTCCAGATAGCCCATGGTATTCCCGTTCTGGCTAAAAGCTTTTGTGGAACTTCGCTCGGCAAACTGAGTGACGGTGTTGGTCACAGAGCCGACTTCTCCCAGACTGACATTGAAATTCTGCCGTACCTGTGCTCCGGCTTCCGGGGCGGTTTCGGGAACGTCGAAGCCGACGCCCAACTGCAGCTCTCCTTCCTCGATTCGGTCGCCTTGCGCATCAGTGATGGCCTGCAGGGTGCCGACGTTGGAAAACTCCAGCGTAAAGGTATTGGTGGTATTCCCTTCCGCTCCCACGTTGGTCTGGGTATTCCGGGGCGCTTCCGCCTCGGGATCCACCTGAACGGTGCCCTGCCACTGATTCGATTCGCCGGGAACCCGGGTGAAATTCATCCTCAGTGTATGCTCATTCCCAAAGGAGTCGTAGATCGTCTTGTCGACGCTCCAGGTTCCGTCCTGAATTTCACCCTGGGTGGGATTGGCGGCAGGAATCAGCGGGGTGCGTTTGTCGAGGTTACACGCCAGCTCAACCTGCGTAGTGGCCTGAGCGGGATCCTTGCCGCCCACGGGGATCTGCAGGTCCTCGGTATCTGCGGCGGTATTGATAACCGTCCGGTCGCCGAGATCCTGCGCATTCCAACCCTGGACCCGCATTCCGTTGGCCGGATTGACCAAATGACCGTTCTCATCGAGCCCGAAGTCACCGGCCCGGGTGTAGAGTTCCTGATCACCTTCACGAAGCACAAAGAACCCGTCGCCCTGGATGGCAAGGTCCGTCTTTACCCCGGTACTCTGCAACGAGCCCTGGGTGTGGATGGTGTCGATGGAGGCAACATTCATGCCGAGTCCCACCTGTTTGGGATTCACGCCGCCCACGCGATCGTTGGGGCTCGCCGCCCCCGACATCGTCTGCGAGAGAAGATCGTGGAACTGGACTCGGCCTTTCTTAAAACCGGTGGTGTTTACGTTGGATATGTTGTTACCCAGTACATCCATGCGGGTTTGATGATTCTGCAGACCGGACACACCGGCAAAAAGTGAACGCATCATTAGTGGGCCTCCTCGCTCTTCACGGATTCGACCTGGGAGTAGTCGTAGAGGGAATTGCCGACACGAACCTGCGGTTTGGTCGTTCCGGTCACTTCCTGCACCACCCCTTCGACCCTGGTCTCGCCTTGACGTACCGTCACCTGCTTACCGAGCAAATTGAGGGCGTTCCCCTGGTTGAGGGTGCCACTCAGTTCCTTGAAGTTCTTACTCATATTGGTCATTTGCTCCAACGAGGAAAACTGCGCCATCTGCGAGATAAACTCCTTGTCCTTCATCGGGTTCGTAGGATCCTGATGACGAAGTTGGGTAATCAGCAGCTCTAAAAAGTCGTCCTTGCCGAGCGACTGCTGCATGCCCTCTCCGTTCTGTAGAGCTTTGTTTGCCGTGTTGACCTGCATCTCAGTTTTTGATTGTTGAGATGCAGATAGCATCGTCGAGATATCCATTCCGCTACTCCTTGCTAGACTACCAAATCGATAATCTTTTCATCGCCGTAGCCGCTGTCAGCATCCGGCACCTGTTCACCCATCGCTTTGGCGGCGTGCGTGTTGACGCTTTTCTCCGCCGAGCCGTCTTTCTTGCCGCCGTACCGTCCGCGCCGCTCTTCTCCGACCGACACGTCGAGGGATGCATCATCGAACCCGTGCTCCCGAAAGGAGCGCTGCAGGTTCTGCAGATTCTGTTCAAACGCATCCCTCACATTCTGATTGTCGACAAAAATTTTCCCGGCTATATGATTATCTTCAAGGGTGAGCTGGATGCGCACCGACCCCAAGTTCTCAGGTCTCAAGTTGAGCCGGATTTCACCGGAGCCATTATTCCGCACCATGATGGTGCTTTTTTTTACGATTTCATTACCCAGTTGCTGACGCAATTGATTTAAGAGGCTATTGCTTGCCTTGTCGGCGCTCTTGGCCGCCCCACCTGCGGCACTCCCGGTGCCAGCCGTTCGCACATCAAACTGTATCGTCTGGCTCTGGTCGGTGCCGCCCTTCTCGCTCTTCAATCCGTTCTGCTGCAGCAGCTTGGAAAAATCGCCGCTCCGTGCGCGGCTCTCTCCGCCGTTGCCGTTGCCGGAACTGCCTGAACCACCGGAGCCGCTCTCTTCGCTGCGACTTCCGCTGCCGTCCCTCCGCATATCGATCACAGTGTGTTTGCTGCCATTCTCGCCCTTACCGCGGCCCTTGCTGCCCTGTTCCGCGGCTGTTCGGCCGCGCTGAGTCAGTTCATCTCCGTCAGCACGCTGGGCGCTGTTCTGGCCGCCGCCCGAAGAGCGCATGAGATCGTCCGCATTTTTGCCGGTTACCGCTGCGGCTTGCTCCTCCGCAGCCCGGCGCTTTTGCCCTTCATTATTTGCTGAATTCTCCGAATTCTCTTCACTTTGGCGGGAGGCTTCGCTCCGGGTGTTTTTCGAACTCTGCTCCGCAGCCCCAGTGGCACTCTTCTCCGCGGAGGCAGCCCCGTCGCCGCTCTTCTGTGCATGCTTCTCACCGCTCTCTGCGTCGGACTTTGCGTCTGGGACCTTCTTCGCGCTCTTCTCCGCCGCCTCTTCCGCTTCTTCGCTACGCTGTTTACCGCCACTCTCTTGCGCCGCTTCAGCGGCTTTGCTGCTCTTTGTATCCTTGGTTTGCGCCCGTTCAGCGTTTTTCTTGTTTTCCTCGGCCTCGTTATTTTCGGCTTTATCCTCAGCTTTATCCTCGGCTTTAGAGTTCTCCTTGCCGGCGTTCTCGGCGGCTTTCTGTTTCTTGTCGCTGTTCTTCGCCGCCTTCTTCCCCTCTTCGGCTTGCTGTTCAGCTTCGCTGCGGCTCTTCTCCGCCTGCTGCCGCTTCTCCGCCTCGGCCTCTTGGGCACGCTTCTCGGCCGCCTGCCGCCGTTTCGTCGCTTCTGTCTCTCTTGCCTCATCGGCACGTTTCTGGGCCTCGGCGGCACGCGCCTCAAAGCGATTGGCATCCTCACGGCGCTGGTTTCGCATGGCGGTGCTCTCGGGACGGTCCACCCCTTCCCCCGTCTGCCGAGCTCCGGCGGTCTTAAACGAGGAAGAGGCGTCTGATTTCAGGGCCGAAAGATAGTCCTGAAACGAACGACCGCCGCTGCGGGAGACCGGTGTATAGGACTTTCGGCCTCCCCCTTGAGCTTCCGCTGAGACACTTTCAGAAAGATGGTAAAATGTTTCGATCACCTTTTCGTTCCCTACCCTTCGGGTTTCTTGATCATCTTCCTGCTGAGCCGCGCCGCTCGCTCCGGCGGCATCAAGGAGAGCCAGTAGGAGACAACGGACTGCTCCCCGGCCTCCTGTGCCATCCGTTCGGCCGTTCTCAAGATCTCGATCACCTCCTGATCGTCCATCTCAAGAAGCCGGTCTACCGCTTTCTGCGGCGGCATCCCGGTATAATATTCGGCCGACTGGCGCAGGTTCGCACTTTTATTTTCGTACTGATTTACCCGTTCGTTAAAGGATTTTTCTTTTTCTGCCAGGGTCTCTTCTCTTTCCTCCAAAGTCTCCAGTTTTTGCTGCACTTCTTCCTCTTTTTGCCGCAGTTGCTTAGCCCGTTCGTCCAACTGCTCTTCACGCTGCTCCAGCGCCGCCCGGCGTTTCTCCAAGCGCTGCTGTTCCAGCAACATCTCCTCTTCCGGCTCTTCCACTTGTTCCGCCGCATCGAGGCCGACAAGATTATAAACCGGAGCTAAGCGCTCCTTTATTTGAATCAATCCGAGGTAATCGAACCACACCAGGCCCCCGGCGGCCAAAAGAAGGATGAGAATCATCAGTCCGAATATTTTAGGCAGGGACCTTTCCGCCACAACGACCTCCTATTGCCTGTACTGTAACTGGGCACCTATTTCATCGAGCTCCTGCTGCTCTTCCCGCCTCAGCTCCTGGCTATGCCGTTCCTGCTTTTTCTCTTTCAGTTTCTCCAGCACTTTCCGCCGGCGGGAGGCCTCCAGGAAACGTTTCTGCGCCTCATTTCGTTCCTCTTCATGCTCCTGCAGTGTACGACGCTGCTCCTGGATCTCCCGCTCTAGACGCTGCCCGTAGGCTTCAACAGCCGCGTAGCCGGCCACCCCCTGGTTAGTGAAGCTCCGGCCGCCTAGAACACGCTGCTTTTCTTCCTGCAGTCGGCGAATCTCTTTCTGGGCCTGTACACAGCGCGAGATTATCTCACCGAGTTCAACCTCCCGCTCGTGCTCCTGGTGCTGCCGCAGTTTGAGCACCTTTTCCAGATTAAACGTGAACCGTTTCATCGGCCGCCTCCGGCAGCGGGATATCTATCCCGGTAATCTGCGAAAGCCGCTGGAGCGTCTCCCGCAACACCGCCTTTTCTTCGATCTCTTGCGAGAGAAAATCGCGAATCTCGTCTATCTTGGCGATCGCCTCGTCCACTTGAGCGCTACTGCCTTCCTCATAGGCACCTACGCTGATCAGATCCTCCGATTCCTCGTAGGTTGCCAGATGACGACGCAGTACCCCCGCCGCCTTTTGCTCCTCAGCGGAGGTAACCTTTTTCGCCAGCCGTGAGAGGGAGTTCAACACGTCGATCGCCGGATAGCGATAGGCGTTGGCAATCCTGCGGGCCAGTACGATATGGCCGTCCAGTATACCTCTCACAGTGTCGCTGACCGGCTCGTCCATATCATCGCCTTCCACCAGTACGGTGTAGAAACCGGTGATCGTTCCTTTATCTGAATTACCACAGCGCTCGAGCAGCCTCGGCAGTATGGAGAAGACCGAGGGGGTGAACCCACGGGTAGCCGGCGGTTCGCCTACGGTCAGCCCGATCTCCCGCTGTGCACGGGCAAAACGCGTCACCGAATCAAAGAGCAGCATCACATCCTTACCCTGATCGCGAAAGTATTCGGCGATCGCGGTGGCAGTGAACGCTCCCTTTACCCGCGCGAGCGGTCCGGTGTCGCTCGTGGACACCACCAGTACCGATTTTGCAAGCCCTTCTTCTCCAAGGTCCTGCTCAATGAACTCACGAACCTCCCGGCCTCGCTCGCCAATCAGAGCAATCACATTAACATCCGCCGATGTGTTGCGGGCGATCATCCCCAGCAGGGTGGATTTTCCCACGCCGCTGCCGGAGAAAATGCCCAGCCGCTGCCCCTTTCCCGGAGCAGTCATGGCATCGATAGCCCGCACACCGGTAACGAGCCGTTCAGTAATGCTCTTACGGGAAAGGACATCCGGAGAAGAGCCTACGGTGGAGACGCTCGTGTCCGCCGGTACCGCTCCCTTACCGTCGATCGGTTTGCCCATCGAGTTGAGCACCCGTCCCATCAGTTCGGGAGAGGCGCCGATGGAAAGGGGCTCGCCCATAGCGGTTACGGTACAGCCCGGTTCGATTCCCTCCATCCTGCTGTACGCCATTAATTGAACCGTCTGACCTTCGAATCCGATGACTTCAGCCCATACCGGCTCATCCGACACCGAAACCTCGATCTGACATAACTCTCCGATTACCACCTGCGGGCCGTGGCTCTCTATCAGCAGCCCGCGCACCCGCTGAACGGTGCCGGTGTACTTGATCGGGTCCATGCGCTCGAGTGCCTGTTCATACTTTTCGAACATGGTCCCCTCCATACGGCTTACTCTTCACCGCGAGCGCGAATCGGCGCCAGCTCGAGAATTTTCTCTTCGATCTCCTGTAGCTGTGAAGAGATGCGGGCGTCGATCTCGCCAAAGTCGGTCTCAATGATACAGCCGCCTTTGTCCACCGTGGTGTCCTCCACCACCGTGACGGATTTCACGTTTTCCACCATCCGCATGAAGTCCTGGACATGCTCGCTGGTCAGGTCCACATCTTCCAGATTGACCTTCACCAGCACCTCGCCGCGGCTCTTCAGTTTCCGCAGCGCCTGGATCACGTTGTTGACCACCACATTTTTCTGATTTTCGCTGATCACCTTGACTACCTTCTTGGCGATCGTCAGTACCAGATTAATCAGCTGGGTCTCCGACTGCTCAATGATTTCGGATCGTTTCTCGAGGGTCTTGTCGATAATATGATGGAGCTGCTCGATCAGCCGCTGAACTTCCGCTTTACCCGCTTCATAGCCTTCTTCCCGGCCCGCTTCGTAGCCTTCGCTGTGCGCCTGCTGTTTTATATCCTCGACCTGCCCGCGAGCTTCCTCGCGCATCCGCTCGGCTTCCTGCTCCGCCTCATCCTTTATGCGCTGCGCCTCTTCTTCAGCCTCACGCTTTTTTCGCTGGCCCTCTTCGGATTTCTCCTGGACTTGTTCGAAGGCCTGCTGCTCGGCATCTTTGACGATCTTATCCGCCTCGGCTTTGGCGTCGTCGATCATTTGCTGTTTTTCCTGCTCCCATTGCTCTTTGAAGGCCTCTGCCTCCCGGCGCAGGTCGTCGGCGGTCGGGCCGGTATACTCTTCGATTCCTTCGACTTCGACCTCTTCGGCCTCTTCCTCGTAGGGAGTCTGAATGACCACTTTATCCGGCTTGGTGATTATCTCTTGTGGGCGAAATACATTTTTTGCCATACAGCTCTCCCCTTATTCGATCATCTCTTCTTCTCCGCCGCGTGCCACGACGATTTCGCCGGACTCTTCGAGCTTGCGGATCGAGGAAACGATCTTCTGCTGAGTCTCCTCCACATCTTTCAGCCGCACCGGCCCCATGAACTCCATCTCTTCTTTAAGAAGCGCACTGGCCCGCTTGGACATGTTGCGGAAAATCTTGTCCTGTACTTCCGCCTCCACGCCCTTGAGCGCCTTGGCGAGTTCGCCGGTGTCTACCTCACGCAGCACCTTTTGAATAGCCCGATCGTCGAGCAATACAATATCCTCGAATACGAACATGCGCTTCTTGATCTCTTCGGCCAGCTCGGCGTCTTCGCCCTCGAGGTCTTCGATAATCTTGCGCTCCGTCTGCCGGTCGACCAAGTTGAGAATCTCCACGATGTTCTCCACACCGCCGGCGGCGGTAAAGTCTTCGTTACTGAGGGTGGAGAGTTTTTTCTCCAGCACCCGCTCCACCTCGCGGAGCGTCTCCGGGCTGGTGCGGTCCATCGTAGCGATGCGCTTGGCGACATCGGACTGTAGTTCCTGAGGAAGGCTGCCGAGAATATTGGAAGATTTCTGAGGCTCTAAATAGGCCAGAATAAGCGCGATCGTCTGCGGGTGCTCCTGCTGAATGAAGTTGAGCAGGTGCGCCGGGTCTGTACGCCGGACAAAGTCGAAAGGACGCACCTGGAGGCTGCTGGTCAGGCGGTTGATAATGTCCACCGCCTTTTGACTGCCGAGCGACTTCTCCAGAAGTTCCCTCGCGTAGTCCATACCGCCGGAGCTGATGAAGTCTTGAGCCATCATCAGCTCTTTGAACTCTGTCAGTACCTTGTCCTTCTGCTCGGAGTCCACGTTGTCGAGCCGCGCAATTTCAAACGTAAGGGTTTCTATTTCATCTTCCCGCAAGTGCTTAAAGATCTCCGAAGAGATCTCCGAGCCGAGGGTGACAAGAAAAACGGCTGCTTTTTGGCGGCCGGAAAGCTCTTTTTTACCGCCGCCTTTTTTTTGGGTGCCGCCGCCTCCCGCCGCCTGCTGGGATTGCTGCTGCGCTTTAGCCATATATTACTCCTCCGCCAGCCATGTGCGGATGAGCTGAGCTACGTCCTCAGGATGCTCCCGCGCCATATTGAGGGCGTTTTCCTGCATCTCCATACGTGCCCTCTCTTCCACTGACATGCCGACTTCCATTTCCTCTTCTTCTTCTGCGCTCTTGAGGGCCGCTTCACGCGCCATCTGATGCTGCCGCGCAAGCTCCTCTTCGCGCAGTCTACGCCGCCGTTCGAGTTCTCTGCTTATGAGACGGAAGACTACGAACGCAACGACGATGACCGCCACTCCGAGGAGGGAGTAGAGGAGAATCTGGCGAACACGTCGCCGCTGTCGAAACTTCTCGTCGGCTTCCTCGAATTCCGCCGAACGATCAAACTGCATATGCTGCACCGTCACGGAATCGCCACGATCCGGCTTGTAGCCGATGGCGTGTTCAACCAAGGTCTGAGCCTTCTCCAGCTGTTCATCGCTCACCGGAGTATATTCGCGAACAATACTGCCCTCTTCGTTGATTTTGACGGTCCCATTTTCATTGTACTTACGTTCCCATTTGCCGTCTACCGCCACACCGATGGTTATCTGGTTGATTTCCCAGGGGCTCTTTTGGGTGTTGATCTTACGGGTGTTCATTTCCCGGTTGATGGTCTTGGATTCGTTCTTATACTCGCCCACCAGATTGTCCAAGTCCTTGTAGGCCGGCGGCGTCTGCCCCTCTTGCCCCGGAGGTCCTTCCGGATTGAATCCGGTACCTTTGAACTCTTCGTTGATAATCTCCTCGGACCGGGGAATGGAGAGAACAAATTCGCGTTCGCTAAAAGGAGTACTGGGATCGTCCTCTACCGTGGTAATCGGGAAGTGCTCTTCCGTCTCCACCGTCTTCTCACGAAAATCGAGGGCAATATCGACTTTGAGTACGCTCACTCGCTTGGCGCCGAAAATCTGAGAAAGCTCTTTGAAAATCTGCGACTTGTACTTGTTTTCCAAGCTGCTCTTCTGTTCCATCTGCCGCTTGGAAAGCTCCAGCCTATCGAACTGGGCCAGGTTGGCAAAGTCGTTCAGCACCTGCCCGTTGTGATCGGAAATAACCAGATTTTCACTCTTCAGACCTTCCACCGCCATTTTTACCAGTTTCTCGATCCCCTGGATCTTCTTTCGGTTTTCGGTAATATCCGAACCCGGCGCCGGGGTAATAATGACCGAGGCGGTTACTGGATTCTGATCCTCCTGGAAGAGCTTATCCTCCGGCAGCACCAGCGTAACTTGAGCATCGTCGACTCCTTGGAGCGCTTCAATATGCTGCTGGAGACTCTTCGTGATGGCATTGCGTAGATTGACATTCCGTTCAAAGTCGGTAACCGTCCAGCGGTCCATTTTAAAGACATCCCAGGGGGAGGTTTGCTCCGGGAGGAGATCCTCCCGCATCAATACCGACACCATGCGCTGGGCGGTTGAACGGTCCTCCACATAAAAACGTCCCTCTTCCGTGATACGGTGCTCCACGCCCTCTTCATCGAGCCGGACGGAGATCTCTTCTCTGCGAGTTTCATCGGTAACCGGCGTGGTAATAAGCGGCACCATGCTCGGTGAGGAACTTACATTGGCGAGCAGCACCAGCCCTATGATCACCACCGCAACGATGGTAAAAAGAATTGCCTTCTGGACAGCGGTGCTTTTCTGCCAGACGGACTTGACCTGATTAATGATCTTCTGTAAAAACTCGTTCATTTCCCCTCCCACAAAGAACGAACTGCAGTTTGTATCTACTAAGCCCTTATGGACTCATAGCTTACCTCAAATTAATTATGTTGTTGTAGGCCTTCAGCGCCTCGTCGACCACCTTCTTGGTCATCGAAACCGCCATATTGGCCTTGCTCATCGCAATCGTCACGTCGTGTGCGTCGACGCTCTCCGGATCGGTAATAAACTGCTGACTGAGCTGCGAACTCTTCTGCGCTGTGTCGTTCACCTCATTGAGCGCGTCAGATACGAGGCCGCCGAAATTCTTGGCCGCCTCGCCGCCGGTATCCTCCTGCTGATGCACTTTACCCGCTAAGTGACGGGGATTGGTCTGATCCAACCGTACGATACCGCCGTGGGCCATGCTACTCTCTATGCCGTTCATCTATCGCCTCCTATCCTGGATTCCTATCCAATATTAAGAGCACTCTTGAACATGCTCTTTGATCCATTGACCACCGCAATATTGGCTTCGTAGGAGCGCGAGGCTGAGATCATATCCGTCATCTCCTCCACAACATTCACGTTGGGCATCTCCACGTAGCCTTTCCGGGGGCCGCTCTTGATCGCATCCGGATGCGTCGGGTTGTAGACCATCTTCGGTTTGGACTGATCCTTCTCGATCTCTGCGATACGAACGCCTTTGCCGACCCCGTTGTCCATCGTCTCTGGAAGAAAGGGGCTGCGCCAGTACGGCTGCCGGACCTGCGGCTCGAAGATGACCCGGCTGCGGCGATACGGTCCGCCTTCCGGAGTGCGGGTTGTGTTGGCGTTGGCGATGTTATTGCCGATCACGTCCAGCCGGGTGCGTTGAGCCGTGAGCCCGCTGGCCGCTACGTTGATACTACTGAACATTCCCATCTATCGCCTCCTATCTCAGCACCATATTGACACGCTTGAACTCTTCGGAGACCGCTTTGCTCAACATCTGATACCGCAATTGATTCTGCAGCAAGTTCATACTCTCCTGCTCAATATTCACGTTGTTTCCGTTGTTGTCGGCGGTAGTCAAATAATCCAGTACTTTCCGCGGCTGCACGTCCCGGTAATCCTGCGTCTTTTCAAAGGGAATGTGCCGCGGGTGCGTCATGTGCGCCTTTGGTTTGCTTTTCTTCTCCGAATCGAGAGCCCGCTTGAGCTCCGCCTCGAAGTTGACTTCACTGCGCTTAAAGTTGGGGGTATCGCCGTTTGCAATATTGTTGCCGATAACCTGCTGCCGGAGCATGGACACATCCATAGTCCGGTGCAGGACATCCACCGTTTTTCCAAAACTCGTATTTTCAAACACCGTCTTCAGCCTCCTTTACCGGGGTCTCCTGTTTCTATTATCGACAGTAGTGTCCACCTGCTTAGCCTTTCCATTGATTTCCCGGCCGATAGTGCCGCGCATCTCCAAGGCTACAGAATATACCGCGAGAGATCCTGATCTTCGACCACATTGCTCAGCCGCTCCTCCACATACTGTTTGGTAATGGGAATCGTCTGGCCCTTTAACTCCGGCGCGGTAAACGAGACCTCCTCGAGGAGGTGTTCCATGATGGTCTGCAGGCGCCGGGCTCCAATATTCTCCGTTTTACTGTTCACCTCCGCGGCGATTTCGGCGAGCCGCCGGATGCCCTCTTCGTGGAACTCGAGTTCCACCCCCTCGGTCCGCATCATCTCCCGATACTGTTTGGTTAAAGCGTTCTCCGGTTCCGTCAGAATGCGGTGAAAATCGTCGGCCGTCAGGTCTTCGAGCTCCACCCGCAGCGGAAACCGTCCTTGAAGTTCAGGGATCAGATCCGAAGGGCGGCTGTTGTGAAAAGCGCCGGCGGCGATGAAGAGGATGTGACTGGTGTCCACCATTCCGTATTTGGTGTTGACCTGACTTCCCTCGACGATCGGAAGAATATCGCGCTGAACACCCTCGCGCGATACATCGGCGCTTTGCTGTCCCTCTTTGGCAGTGACCTTGTCGATTTCATCGACGAATATCATTCCCATCTGCTCCACCCGCTCTTTTGCGGTATCCGCCGCCTGATCGTCATCGATCAGCTTGTCCATCTCCTGTCCGAGAAGGATATCCCACGCCTGCTTCACGGGTACCCGTTTTTTCTTCTTCTTCCCG
Organism: uncultured Spirochaetaceae bacterium; assembly: GCA_964346455.1. Lineage (GTDB taxonomy): Bacteria > Spirochaetota > Spirochaetia > DSM-16054 > Sediminispirochaetaceae > CAYFUX01. Next base: position 28,290 of record CAYFUX010000003.1, on the reverse strand, counting down.
CCAAAGAGATTGGCCAGGTTTCCAAAGTTGAAGTCCATCTCTTCGTAATTTTGATTGGAAAAGACCTCGATGGAAGGCATTCCGCCGCTGCTGACGGTAACCTCCACCATCTTCTCATCGAGCTTTCCTTCCCGTAGCATGGTGCGAAACTTCTCCCGGGTTTGGTTGGTCTCCCCGGAGGTCCCGGAAGCGCCGCTCGCAACCGGCTGCCTCTCACCCTCCCAGGCAGCGGGACTCTGCACACCGGCGGAAGCGCCCCCGGATTCGCCGTCTCCGGTGCTCCCGGAGGAGCCGGTACCCGGCAGCAGGAGATCGAGCACGCCTTCTTCGGCCCGTTTTTCCGCCTCTCCGCGCACTTCTTCGGACATTTCCGACTTTACCATCGAGATCGCATAGCTCATCAGATCGCGGACCATCGACTCCACATCCCGACCTACATACCCGACCTCGGTATACTTGGTGGCTTCCACTTTTACAAAGGGAGCGCCGGAAAGTTTAGAGAGACGGCGGGCGATTTCGGTCTTTCCAACTCCCGTAGAGCCAATCATGATGATATTCTTCGGGGCAATCTCGTCCTGCAGTTCCTCCGGCATCATGCGGCGGCGGGTTCGATTCCGCAGGGCAATGGCGACCGTGCGTTTGGCCTTGTCCTGGCCGACAATATACTTATCGAGTTCGTTGACTATTTCTTTGGGCGTGAGATTATCTATCTTCATTTTCATGGATCTCCTCCACAGTAAAACTGTCGTTAGTGTAAATACAAATTTGGGCCGCTATCCGCATCGAGCGCTCTGCCACTTCCCGAGCGGAGAAATCGGAGCCGTCCAGATAGCCGAGCGCCGCCGCATACGCGTAATTGCCGCCGGAGCCGATAGCGATCGTCCCTTTCTCCGGCTCTATCACATCGCCGGTGCCACTTATCAACAGCGTTTTATTCAGATCCGCCACCAGCAGCATTGCCTCGAGGCGCCGCAGCATCTTGTCGGTACGCCACTCTTTAGCCAGCTCCACCGCAGCACGGGTAATGTCTCCGTTGTACTCCTTCACCTTTCCTTCAAAACGCTCGAAAAGGGTAAAGGCGTCGGCGGTAGCACCTGCGAAGCCGGCAAGGACCTTCCCGTCGTACATGGTCCGTACCTTACGGGCATTGCCCTTCATTATCGAGTTTCCGAGCGTCACTTGGCCGTCCCCGGCCATCGCAACCTCCGTATCCTTACGTACAACGATAATCGTCGTCCCGTGAAATTCGTTCATTCTTCTCTCCTTCGTATCTCCCGCCGTCCCGTGTCTCGGGCGTGGGGATGGGCCTTTCCATAGACCTCTTTTAGCCGCTCTATGCCTACATGAGTGTAGATCTGGGTAGTGGATACCTGGGCATGCCCCAGCAATTCCTGCACTACCCTTATATCCGCTCCCCGATCCAGCAAATGCGTGGCAAAACTGTGCCGAAACGTATGCGGCGAAACCCGCTTCTGCACTCCACTGCGGCGCACATACTGCTCCAGCAGGTATGCTATCCCCCGCTGGGTGAGGCGGCCGCCGTTTCTATTGATAAAGAGCGCCTGCTCCGCCGATTTGCCACAGAGCTCCAGCCGCGCCTGACGAGCCGGAAGATAGGCCCCCAGGGCGCTCCGTGCAGGGCCGCCGAGGAACACGTAGCGTTCCTTCGCCCCTTTACCGATTACACGGACCGAATCGCCGTCCTGCGTTACATCGCCGATATCAAGGCCGGCAGCCTCCGCAACCCGGCTCCCGGAGGAGTACAGCAGCTCCAGCAGTGCCCGGTCGCGGAGCCCGTAGACATCTTCCCCTGGCAGCCGCAATATCTGCTCCACCTCTTCCGGGGTAAGCACTTCCGGGAGCCGGCGCCGGCGCTTCATTCCCTGCACCGACGAGAAAGGTTCGTTCTCCACCAGCTCGAAACGGCGGCAATAGGCGTAAAAACCTTTCACCGCTGATAGAGCCCGATTGACCGAATGTTCCGAAAGCCCTTCGCGAAGCAGATCCCCGAGAAACAGCCGTACCTCCTGAGCGCGCATTGTGCGCCAATCAATCGCCTCCCGCTCAATGAAATCTATGAATCGTGTGAGCTCTCGTTCATATGCCTCCAGCGTACGGGGGCTGAGGTTGCGCGCCGAGGCAATGTACTCGATATATCGCTCATGCGCTTCACGCAGTTTCATCATCCGGCTCTCCTAAAGCTACGTCCCGCAAAGCGGGTCACCCGCCCTTCCAATTCCTCTTCCAGCATGGTCGCCTTTGTCATCTCCCCGTCGCGCACTTCTCTGAGCCGTACGGAGATTGGCTGTTCATACCACTCCCCGAGAATATCCTCCGCGTGCTCCGCCACGGCGGCTCCTTCCTCGCGCAGCCGCTCTGTTCCCGCTCCGCACTCGCCGGCGAGTCCGGCCCGATGCACCCACACATCACGCCCCTGCTCCAATGCGTAATCGGCAGTAATCAAAGCTCCCGATTTTGCCGGCGCTTGCACAATCACCGTCCCCCGACACAAACCGCTTATAAGCCGGTTTCGCTCGGGAAAATGATAGCGCCTCGGCTTCGTACCGGGAGCATACTCGCTCACCAGCCCGCCCCCTGACCGCAGGATTCCCGCCGCCAGTTCCTTGTGCCCGCCGGGATACACCGCATCTACCCCATGTGCCAACACCGCCACCGTGCGTCCGCCGTAGCGTACCGCCCCCCAGTGCGAAGCGCCGTCTATCCCGTAGGCGAGTCCGGAGACGACACAGACACCACTGAGTACCAATTCGGCAGCCATGGAAAATGCAGCGGCTCGTCCGTCGGTACAAGGTTTGCGGGTTCCGACCATCGCCACCCGCTCGTGCTCTTCTCCGGGAAGCTTTCCCCGAAGATACAGCAGGAACGGAGGCGCGTAGAGCTCCCGCAGAGCGGCGGGATACTGCTCTTCCCCGTAGACAAGGAGCCCGATTTTGCATCGGTCGAGTGTACGCACAATCTGCTCTGCCCGCTCGACATAGTTCGATGGAGGGCGCCAATCTGCAGGCAACCGTTTTCCAAGCAACTCAGCACACTCTGCAGCGCTCCGCTGCAGTAGTGACTCCCGGCCGGGAAAGATATCCAAAAGCAGACGCCGCTCGGGAGCGGAAAGTCGGGTACAAAAGCTGAGGGCAATCGCCGCAGTCCTATCCATTTCCGCCTCCCATGCGCTGCAGGAGCTCTTCCCGATTCTCTCGGGCGCGCCGGGTAAACTCCTCTACCCCGCTCTCGGAAATGATTTCCTCATAGAGCGCCAACGCCTCCTCTCGCCGATTTTGCTCTACCCTGACCCGTGCTAACAGAAACTTCGCCCGCGTGTGACCGCTCTGCAGCTCGAGGATCTTTTCCAGATGCGGCACTGCATCCTCAGGCCGGTCGAGCTCGAACACATAGAGAACCGCAAGTGCATACTGCGCCTCTACGTAACTGCTGCGCAGCTCTATCGCCCGCCGGTAGTAGTGAGCCGCATCCCGCAGCCCTTCCATACGCTGCTCTTCATTGGGCTTGCTTTTCGCCATTTGCCCGGTACAGAGTCCCGCGTAATAGAGCATGGTATGATTGTTGGGATAGATCGAAAGGCCCTTCTTCAAGTTTTCCAAGGCCGGACCGTACATGTCCCGGTCCACGTACTCGAGCGCCAACATGCGGTAGAGCACTCCGAGTTGCCCTTTTTTCTTGACAAGCTCCGTTACCTCGTCGTGAAATTTATTGATTTCCCGCTCAAGCTCTCTCACTCTTTCTTCGGAGACTTCTTCTCCCTTGTACCCGCCGCCTTCAGTAGCAACCAAGCGGCGCAGCATCCGCTCCTGCGCTTCATTGCAGCCGCTTAACAGCAAAGAAAGCAGGATGAGTACCGCCGTCAGCAGAACCGTTCCCCTAGCTGTCGAAAGGGCTCTCCGTGTTCGGACATGGCCGTTACGTTTCATGGGTTTCACCTCCCCCTTTTGAATAGGGAGAGCCGCAGCTCGCCGCTTCATCGCCTCTGGGGTGGTACCGCCGATGATTGCGTTTTAGAGTTTCATTCTCTACGTGGGTGTAGATCTGGGTTGTTCCTATGTCGGCGTGGCCGAGCAGCTCCTGCACCGAACGGAGATCAGCGCCGCCGGAGAGCAGGTGAGTGGCAAAACTGTGCCGCAGGGTGTGCACCTTCGCCTCGATTCCCGCCGTACGGCAGATCTCTTTGAAGCGCTTCCAGATGCCTTTGCGGGAGATTCCCGTCCCCCGCATGCTCAGAAACAGGGCATCGGTACTGCGCCCGGGCTTCAGCAGTCGAGGACGGATATGCCGGAGATACTCCTGCAGCCAGCGCTCGGCTTGATCCCCCACCGGTACGATCCGCTCGCGGCCGCCCTTGCCGCTGATCCTCATAATTCCCTCGTCGAGGAACACGTTCTGCATTCGCAGCTCTGCCGCTTCGGAGATTCTAAGGCCGCACGAGTAGATCGTCTCAAAAAGCGTACGGTCGCGCATACCGTACAGCGTTTCACCGTCAATGACGGAAAAGAAGCGCTCCACTTCATCCGTAGAGAGGACTCGGGGCAAGCCGGCCATCTGTCGCGGCGGCTGAATAAGCTCAGCCGGATTGTCGCCCCGAACGCCGTCATTCATGAGAAAGGCAAAGAAGCTGCGCAGCGCACTGAGGGCCTTAGCCGCGGTCCGCACATCAGCCCCGCCTTCTCGGCGATACGCGAGATAGGAGACGATATCTACCGGGCGAAGTGCGGTCAGCGGGCATTCGACGGATTCACACCAAGAGGCCAAGCGGCGCACCTCGTGCATATAGGTCTCCCGCGTGAGAGGCGCCACTCGAACATAGGCCCCCAAATGGTCCTCATACTCCCGCAGAAGCCGCCGCATATCCATTGCCCTTAACTGTCCTCCTCCCCGGAGGCCTTCCTACCGCGCAGCACGGTGGGGATACCCAAGTCGTCTTCGCTGGAGTTACGCCCGGAGAGAAAACCGCTGGAGGACTCTCTGGTCAAGCCCTTTTGCAAATTGAGCCAATCCTTATATTTTAGGATCTCGTCGTGCTGCTCTTCCTTTTCCTCTTTGACGTTCTCCGCCGCGGCATTGGTAAAACCGGTGGCTACGACCGTCACTTTCACTTCGTCCTCGAGTTGCGAGTTGATCGCCTGCCCCGGGATGATCAACGCATCGTCGTCTGCGTTGGCGGTGATAATCTTGATGACCTCTTCGTATTCAGAAAGGCTCAGGTCATCTCCGCCGGTGACATTCACGAGAATTCCTTTTGCACCTTCGATACGAGCATCTTCAAGAAGCGGGTTATTGATGGCATTGGTAGCCGCATCTACCGCACGATTATCGCCGTGCCCCACACCAATACCCATCAGGGCGTCGCCACGGCCATTCATAATCGTCCGCACGTCGGCAAAATCGATATTGATCTCCCCCGGCTCTGTGATCAACTCTGAGATGCCCTGCACACCCTGGCGCAGCACATCGTCAGCCATAAGGAACGCTTCCCGAATAGGGGTCTTCCGCTCTACGATTTTGAGCAGATACTGGTTGGGGATCGTAATTAGTGTATCGACTTCACCGCGAAGCTTCTCGATGCCGTCTTCGGCAAGCTTCATCTTCTGTCGCCCTTCGAAGTCGAAGGGTTTGGTTACCACCGCCACCGTCAACGCTTCCAGTTCTCTGGCGATACGGGCTACGGTAGGTGCGGCACCGGTGCCGGTTCCGCCACCCATACCGGCGGTTATGAAGACCATGTCCGAACCGCGGAGGGCTTCCTTCAGTTCTTCCTTTGACTCTTCCGCCGCTTCGGCCCCTTTGTCCGGAACGCCGCCTGCGCCAAGACCGCCGGTCAATTTAGTGCCGATCGGTAGCTTCGTCTGTGCGTGTGAGCGATTGAGCGCCTGCAGGTCGGTGTTGACCGCGATAAACTCGACCTTTTTCAAACCGGCGGAGATCATACGGTTGATGGCGTTGCTGCCGCCCCCGCCTACTCCGATCACTTTAATAACCGTCGGTTCTACCTGATCCTGGACGTGATCGTCTACTATTTCAATTTGCATTGCCCCCTCCCAGAAGCGAAGTTTTGTATCATTTTCAGTGTGTGCGGCGCGCTCCGCCTAACCCGTATACTCAGAGCGACGCCGCAGCTGTTGCGTCTATCTGTTCAAAAAAACTCCTTTAACCAGCTGCGAATCTTCTCCATCATCCCCCCATCGGATTTTAGCGGTGCGTTGCGCTGTGCTTCTTCTCCGGCTCGCTCGGCAGCATACAGCACCAAACCCACGCCGGTGGCATATACGGGGCTCTGATATACATCCGACAATCCGCCCGTTTTTGCCGGATAGCCGATCCGGGCGGGAATCCCAAAGACGTCCCGGGCCAGTTCGGCCGCCCCCGGGATCATCGCTCCGCCCCCGGTCAACACTACCCCGCCTCCGAGATGTTTCATATAGTCCTTCTTGACCATTTGGTCCCGGACCATCTCAAAGATCTCCTCCATTCGGGGCTGAACGATCTTACAGATCTCCCCCCTGGGGATCGAGGCGGAAGGCCACCCTCCGACGGCGGGAATGATCACCTCTTCCTCTCCGTCGATCAAGGGCATGTAGCAGCATGCCGACTCTTTTTTTATCCGCTCGGCGGCCTCGAAGGGAATCTTCAGCATTATACTGATATCGCTGGTAACCTGATTGCCACCTACCGCCAGGACGTGGGTGTGATACGGGGCTCCCTCGAAATGCACCAGAATATCGGTGGTCCCGCCCCCGAGGTCCAGCAGCAGCACGCCGAGCTCTTTTTCCTCCTTGGAGAGGACCGCGGTACTGCTTGCCAGCGGCTGCAAGACGATGTCGTACACCCGAAAACCGGCCCGATTGACGCACTTCAGCAAGTTTTGGGCACTGGTTACCGACCCGGTGATAATGTGCACCTCCGCCTCAAGGCGGATCCCGATCATATCCAGCGGGTCCTTTATAGCTCCCTGGTCGTCAACGATGAACTCCTGGGGGATCACATGGATCACCTCTCTGTCCATCGGGATCACCACCGCCTTGGCGGCATCGATGACCCGGCTGACATCGTTACGGTTAATTTCCCGGCCTTTTCCGGTGACGGCCACGACGCCCCGGGAGTTGATGCCCTCCACATGAGCTCCGGCTATGCCGGTTACTACTTCGGAGACCTCGCGGCCGGACATCATTTCCGCCGCCTCGATAGCCGCCGAGACCGAACGCAGAGTGGACTCTATGTTGACCACTACTCCGCGCCGCAGTCCCTCGGAGGGGCTGGTCCCCACCCCCGTAATGTGCACCCGACCGGTTTCGTCCCATTCGCCGATCACTGCACATACCTTGGTGGTCCCGATGTCAAGTCCGACCAGAATATCCTTCGCTGGCACTTATTCCTCCCCTACTCGGTAGACCACATGCTCGGTCCGAAAATCCACCTCGACAACCTCATTTTCCATCCCTCGCTTGGAGATGACGTCCAATACAAGCATAATATATTTGAGGGTATGTGTGTCCAGCGTGGGCCCCAAGCGCACTCTTACCTGGAAGTGCGCAGGATACAGCAGTACTTCGAAACTGCTTCCATTCTTTTTAACGAATTTCACCTCCGAAATCAACCTGTAGAGTGAAGGAACCTCTTGGCGCAGCCGATGCAGGTCCTGAAAAAAGCCTTTAACTTGCTCCGGCAGCTGCATACCTGCGGCCGCCTTCGGTATTTCAATGCCCGAGAGAATCGGCAAATCCGGTACCTCGTCGCCTCCAACACGGAACACAACGCCCTCCCTGTCCACGAGAGCCTGGCGCATCCCCTCCTCTCCGGTGATCATCAATAGTCCGAGCGGCTTACGCTCCCGCATTTCGATTGTCATGGTATCGGGAAAGCCTTTTGTCACCGACGCCTCCCGCACGATCGGTATCTGCTCGAGCTGACGTTCTACCCGCTCGGTAGAGACACTGAAGTAGTACGGACTCTCCCGAATTCCTGCGACCTCCATGATCTCCTCGTCGGTCATAGGGAACTCTTCTCGCGCCTTGATATTGACCGTGCGTATGACGAGCTGCGGAGCGATAAACAGGTGAAAACAGATCTCGAGGAGAAGGACCGCGAGAAGAAAGTAAATTATACCTTTGAACAGACGCGCAGCTCGTTCTTCCCCGCCTCCGTTCCGCCGGGGTCTGTGGAAACTGCCGTTGGACACACGCTCGCGTTCGTAACGGGGATCGATACGCTGTCGGTAGCGGACTCTGCCCGCTCCGCGAAAGAGCGCTACGCTACTCATAGCTCATCCCCCAGTAGCGTCCCGACTCGTTGTTCCCACGCGAAAGATTGAGCAACAGCCCGCACATGATCATCACGATCACCATCGACGAACCGCCGTGCGAAAAGAACGGCAACGGCAAGCCAGTAGCCGGGAGCAGCCCGGAGACTACCGCCATATTCACCAAAGCTTGGAAGAGGATGCAACTGGTGATCCCAAAAGCGAGCAGGAAGCCAAAGCGGTCCTCTTCGTGCTGCAGTGCAATTGCGTAACCTCGTACCGCAAAGGCGACAAAGCCCCCCAAGACCAGCACCACGCCGATAAATCCCGCCTCTTCGGCAAACACCGCAAAAATAAAATCGGAATGTGCCTCCGGTAAGCCGCCCAATTTTTCCGTTCCCATTCCGAACCCGGTACCCCAGAAATCGCCGTTCTGAAGAGCCGACCTGGCTGCAAGCACCTGATACCCGGTACCGCTCGGATCTCTTCCCGGATTGAGAAAGGTCATCACGCGCAGCACGCGATGCTCCTGGGTAAAGATCAGTATTCCTGCCAGCGGAACTACAGTGAAAAAGAGGAAAATGAAATATCGCAGAGGAACCCCGGCAATGAAAAACAGCAAAAGGCCGATCAAAATGACAAAAAACGCTGTGGAAAAGTCATTCTGCAGATAGATAAGGGTAGCGAAAAGTCCGAGAATTATCAGTGGCGGCACGAGCGAATTGACCACGTCGTCGAGACGATTCCTTTTTTTGGCCAAAATCGAACTGAGATAGAGAATAAGAGACAGTTTGGCCAGCTCCGATGGCTGAAACGAAAAGCCGCCGATAATAATCCAGCGCTTAGCCCCCATGATTGCTTGGCCGATTCCCGGGACAAAGGTGCCCATCATCAACACCACCGTCAGGAGTAACAAGTAGGGAATATGCCGATAGAGAGAGGACCGCGGGACATTAGCGGCTACCGCGGCACACACTCCCCCGAGAGCGATAAAGAGGAACTGACGGCTAAGAAAGTGGTAAGGATCATCGAACTTCTTCCCCCCGTAATAATAGGAGGCGGAAAAGAGCACAGCTGCCCCGACCCCGATGATCACGATGATCAACAGGAGCAGAATCGAGTCAGTCGAGCGTTTTCCGACCCGTTCGATGGTAAATTGCTTAGCCGTCATTGTATCTTCAACGTTGAAAGGCTGAGAATAGTAAAGAGGCCTCCCAGTATCCAAAAGCGCACTACCACTTTACTTTCATCCCACCCTTTCAATTCAAAATGATGATGAAGCGGGGCCATTTTAAATACCCGCTTCTTTTTCCATTTATACGAAATGACCTGAATCATGACCGACACCACTTCGAGGACAAAGACCCCTCCGATGATGATCAGCAGCAGTTCCTTCTTAATAATCAGTGCAATCACTCCCAGGATCCCCCCCAAGGAGAGACTTCCGGTGTCCCCCATAAACACCTCTGCCGGATGGGAGTTGTACCACAAAAAGCCGATACTCGCCCCTACCAGCGCAAAACACAGGATTGTCAGTTCCCCGGATCCTCGAATAAAGGGAATCTGGAGATACTCGGAAAAATCTACCCGTCCGGTCACATACGTGAGCAGTCCGAGGGTAATCCCCACCAGGATCACCAGTCCGATGGCCAAACCGTCCAATCCGTCGCTTAAATTCACCGCGTTGGAGAAGCCCACCAGCAACAGCATCCCGAACGGGATATACAGCCATCCCAGATCCAGAACCGGATATTTGAAAAACGGCACGTAAAGCAGAGTAGTATACTCGTTGCCGTTTACAAAAAGAAAGAGTACCACCAAAAAAGAGACGAGCGTCTGTCCGCCGAATTTTACCCGGGCATGGATCCCTTCCGAACTCTGCCTGAAGAATTTGATATAATCGTCGAGAAATCCGAGTCCTCCGAAACCGATGAGGGAGAAAAGAATAATCCAGTTGTACGAGTTATGGAGATCCATCCAGAGCAGCATGGATACGGAAATGGAAAGCAGGATTAAAAGTCCACCCATTGTGGGGGTTCCCGACTTAGAGAGATGCGTCTCCGGGCCTTCATCGCGTATCTCTTGTCCCACTTTCATACGCTGCAGCCGCCGAATCACCAACGGACCGAAAATAAACGAGATAATGAGGGCGGTTACCGCAGCATAGGCCGAACGAAAGGTAATGTACTGGAAAATGTTGAATGCGCCAAAATATTCCACCAGTGGTAAAAAGATCTCCGGAAACACGTCTCCTCCTTACTTATGTTCACACTGCGACGGCGCATGGTCCGTCTGCTCAGCTGCTTTTTGGAGCGGCTGTACCAGTCGCTCCAACTCCATAGAGCGTGAACCTTTTAGCAGCACCGTATCGCCCTTCCGTACAAAGTTCCGCAAGCCCTCCTCAAGTTCCTCGTACTCCGTATAGCAACCGCCGGTTCCGGAAAAACCTGCCTCTCGGGCTTCCTCCAGCGCCGCAGCCGTCTCACTTCCGAAGAAAAAGGCAGCATCCGGTTCAGTCTCCGCCACTATCCGGCCGACGCTGCGGTGCGCTGCTTCGCTCTCTTGCCCCAACTCTTTCATCGCGCCAAGCACGCATATCAGCCGCCCGCCTATCACCGTCGAGTTGAGCCATCGAAGCATCGCGGAGACCGACTCGGTATTTGCGTTGTACAAGTCTTCGACAATCGTTACCGCCCCGCGTGAGATAGCGCTGCGTCCCCAGACGGGTGCTACCGTCTCGAGCCCCCAACGAATCGAATCCCAGGATATTCCGAGTTGTCGGGCTATTCGGACCGCCGCGAGGGCGTTGGAGAGGTTGTGCTCTCCTATCAGAGGGAAATGCAGCGCATAACCGCCCAAATGTATACGCCACCCCTCAAGACCCAGGTTTTCAGCTCCGCGGTACCCTTCCTGGCTTTCGCTCCCAAAGCGATAAAGCGGGGCCCCCGATTTCGGGGTAAAGAACTCCTCCCATTCCGTCTCTTCAGGAAGGAATCCGGCCCCCTCGGCGGGTAGCGCGGTAAACGGCCGGGACTTCTCCCTGGCGATTGCCTCGCGACTGCCAAGTAATCCGATGTGAGCCGTTCCCAGCATCGTCAACACCATGTAATGCGGCTTCAGCACCCGCGTGAGAGTCTCCATCTCACCCGGATGATTCATGCCCATCTCGAACACACCGTAGCGATGCTGCGGCGTGATGGAGAAGACAGCCAGCGGGAGGCCGATCTCAGAATTGAAGTTGCCTTCGTTCCACACCGTTTGCCCCTCCTGCCGGAGGATGGAGGCGATGAGCTCCTTAGTGGTGGTTTTACCGTTGCTCCCGGTCACCCCAATGCGAAGGCACCCGGGATGACGCGCCACCCACCATTCGGCAAGCTCCTGCAAAGCGCTCAAAGGTTCGTCGGCGGTAAGCACCGCCGGGCCCAACCGGGTAAGACGGTCGACATGGTCTTCCTCCCGGCAATACTCATTTGCAATTAGTACTGCCGCCGCCCCGCGCCGAGCAACTTCTTCGAGAAAGTTGTGCCCGTCGGTTCGCTCTCCCTGCAGAGCGACAAAGAGATCCCCCTCTTTCACCTGCCTGGAGTCGATCGCTAGCCCGCGTACATTCGTACCTTCGGCGCCTTCTGAGGCATGAAAAAGGGCGGCGGAGCTGTGGTCCGCCGCTTCCGCAGGGCTGAAGAGCCGAGCGCTAGCCATCAATAGCCTCCCCCTTGCGCTGGGTGAGTATAATCCGCATGCGCTTCTCGATGGGCACCTGTTTCAAACCGAGTTCATCTTCCGCAAGCTCGGCGATTCGCCGGGGAGACTCTAAAATCGCGATGTGAGCGATCATTCGCTTGTTGCGTTCAAAGAGCTCCTTTTGCACTTCCCGCAGCTGCGCCACTTCCGTCTCCAGTTGTTGATACCGATAGACCTGGTGGACAGAGAGGAATAGCAGCGCAGGAATGGAAAGGGCTATGACGAATCGAATAATGTTTTTCACTTCACTCTTCCTCCTCAGAGATTTTTCTAATCACCCGCAGCTTTGCACTCCGCGAAGGGGGATTTTCTCGGCTCTCATCCTCAGACGGAACTACCGGTTTACGTGTCAGGATATCGACCACGCGCACCCCCCCACATTTACATATCGGCCACTCAGGTGGACACGTACAGGATCGATTCTTCTCCTTAAAGAAGTGTTTAACCACCCGATCCTCTAAGGAATGAAAGGTGATAACCCCCATACGGCCGCCAACTTTCAGCACTTTGAGAGCGTCAGTCAAGACTTGCTCGAGGCGCGGCAGCTCACCGTTGACCACAATGCGCAAAGCCTGAAACGTGCGGGTAGCAGGGTGGAGGCGGCCGTGTCGATAGCCTGGCGGTACGGAGTACGTTACCAGCTCCGCCAGCTGCTTGCTGCCTTTGATCGGACTCTTCTTCCGTTCTCTGACAATCGCCCGGGCAATGGAGCGCGAGTAGCGCTCTTCCCCGTAGCGATACAATAAGTCCGCCAGCTCCCGTTCCGGGTAGCTGTTGACGATATCGGCCGCTGAGATTTCCAATTCACGGTTGAGCCGCATGTCAAGCTCTTCATCCCGTCCAAAGGTAAAACCGCGCTCCGACCGCCGGTAGTGATAAAGAGATATCCCTAAATCGAAGAGGAGGAGGTCGGGTCGCTCACCTCCCAGTGGATACTCCTTGAAGAACGCATTAAACCATGTGTTGAACACCCGGACACGCTCTCCGTAGGGGGCGAGCCGCTGTCGTGCAACTTCAAGGATGTGCTCGTCCGCATCGATACCAATCACGTGTAAAGTGGGAAATGCTTCGAGAAACCTGACGCTGTGACCGCCCTCGCCGAGAGTGCAGTCCACCAGGAGCGCTTCCTCGCGCTCCGGTGCCAGGTACTCGAGTACTTCCTTCTGCATGACCGAACGATGCACCGTATCCATGAGCAACCCGCTTGCTCCCATCCTCTTCTCGAGATAGTATTTTACCGATCCGCCAGCAATTCGCCGAGTTGTTCAGCAGCTTCAAGGAACTCCTCTTCACTCTCGTTAAGATACTCACGGTACGTCTCGGTATCCCAGATTTCTATATAGCTGTCGATCCCCAATATGATCGCCTCGCTTTTTAGTTGCAGTCCTGCAGACTCGCGCAGCGTGGGCGGAATAGGGATGCGGCCCGTCTTATCGATCTCCAACTCCTGCGCCGGGGCGATAATACGCCTCTGCAGGAGCCTGGTTTTCGATTTGAACATCGAGGAGGAGCCCATAATATTTTGTGAAATACGACGCCACTCCTCTTCGGGGAAAAGCCAGAGACATGTATCTACGCCGCGAGTAAGAATGAGCGAAGTACCGGCAATCTCACTCCTCAGACGCGAGGGGAGCTGTAAGCGTCCCTTTTCATCGATGGAGTTTCGATATTCGCCGATAAGCATATTATTACCACTTCTTCCTATTTGTTCCCACTTTTCCCCACTCTCTACCAAACAATACTATAGCATTCCCAACTGTTGTCAACTCCGATTCTTTTTGTTAAAGAAAAAACTGAAACGGACCGATAATTAATAGTTTACGCTTGTTAAGTAGAGTTGAGTCTAGTGAGAAATGAAGAAGGGGAACCGCCGCAATGCATCTGAACAGCCATTACATCGTTTATCCGGAAGGGGATATGCAGGAGATCGATCACTCGCTGCATTTCAATCAATACGTGGGGCTCAACGGTGAACCGCTGCAGCTGCCGCTGCAAACTTCCCGCATGATTGTGTATAGGGTGTATAGGATCAGCAGAAACGAAGAGAAAGGCGAGACAGAAACGTTGTATTACCTGGAGATGATCACCGGATCCGAACTACAGTCGCTGGCCGGAGAATAATTCGTGGACGAAGAGTAATCCGGGGCGGGAAAGTAGTCTCTCTGCAACGGCCCCGCGTTATTCATCCTTCTTCCCGAAAATCCGGTAATCAATATCGGGAAAAAGATTGTTCTTCTTCTCTATCGTAGTGAGCCACTCGGTATCTACCGTATTGCGGCAGAGCTTCTCATAAATGTAGCCAAAATTGTAGAGATGCTCTTTTATACGCTTCTCCGCATAGGGAACGGTGGTGCCGTTTCTGATAATGAAGGGCCAATCACCGGCCATGCTCAGCATAACTTCCCGAGCGGCCTGGTTGAGGACCCGCTGTTTGAGTCCGGACTCATTGGGATATCGGGAAACCAGCTCGGTCATGCGCTCTATTGCTTTGTGAATATGACGGTAGATCCAGTCGTTGGAACCGTCCAGCCACACTTCCGCATAGCCTTCGTTCCCCCAGCTGGAGAAGGAGGGGCGTCCCTTTTGACTGTCACCGTACTTTTGCAGATAATCCGAAGGGGTAAGAAAGTCGAACTCCTCGCTCTCGGCTACCTTTCGCACCACCTCTTCGAGCCAAATGGGTCCTTCGAACCACCAATGGCCGAAAAGTTCGGCATCAAAAGGGACGGTAAAATAGGGGGCCCGATCCATCAATCCTTCAATCTTTCGCAGTTGCTTCCCCCGGTTGTAGAGAAAGTTCTCTGCATGCTCTATCGCTTTTCGACGCGCCTTCTCCGGGTCGTAGAGATGCTTCTTATCGGTATCGCCGGTAATGGCATAATACTTATAGCCGGTACAAACCCGCACTTCCGGATCGTGGATATAAGGGCGAATATAATCCAAGGGTAGATCATAGCCAATATCCCGATAGAACTCACGATAATCTACATCCGCCGGGTAACCGCGTTCTTCGGACCACACCGCGTCGGTGGAGGGGTAATCCCGCCCGAAGGCGAAGACATTTCCGGAACACTGTAGCGGCGCATACACTCCGTAGGTAGTTTTATCCCCGGAAAGGAGGATGCCGTGAGCGGCAGTGAAAAAGTAGCCTACATCGTTATGCTTGAGGACCTCCTCGATTCCGGGGTAGTAGCCTACCTCCGGAAGCCAGAAGCCCTTCGGTTTTTTGCCGAAATTGCGCCCGTGATCGATTACCGCGGTCTGCACTTGCGCTTCCAACGCCTCGGGATAGTGTTGATAGAGTGGCAGGAAAGAGTGCGTGGCGGCGGTGGTTATGATTTCCAGATAGCCTTCTTTCTCCAGAGTACGAAATCCCCAGAGAATATTACGGCGGTAGTGTTTGGTAAAATCATGCAAGTTCTGCTCAAAAAACTCTTTGTACATCCCCGCCAGTTGGTGCATTTGGGGATTGTCTTGAGTCCGCTCCAGCTCCTTCTCACCTAATTCAATTAGCCGTTCCACATGCCGAATATATCGCTCTTGAAGGAGTTCGTCGGTAAGCATAGCTGCGAGGGTGGGTGATATGGAAATGGTAAAACGAAACGGAACTTCTTCATCGCGAAGACGAAAAAACATCCGCAGCAGCGGTAGATACGTTTCGGAGATGGCCTCGAAAAGCCAATCCTCCTCGAGAAAGCGTTCGTATTCCGGGTGACGTACAAACGGCAAATGGGCATGGAGCACAAACCCTAGATGTCCTTTCATATACTGCTATCCTCTTTTTCCGTAAGGTAAGGTGTGACCCTGCGGGGCTCATTACGGCTTAGCATTCCGTTACAGATCGATTTCGTGCGATTCGAGGATCGAAAGCATTCTCTGCGGTATGTGATCTCCATCCTCGTCCCGTTCCTGATTCCACAAACCGGTGAGCATCAGACGTCTCACATTCGGATCGTTTAGCAACTCATTCTGGTGGCGCGCGAAATAGGCCAGCGGGCTATAGATCGCATTCGAGCGTACAATAATATGCTCTTTGTGAAGAGCCGTGCAGCATAGGTCCACAATATAGCTGCTGCCGCCACGAGGAAGGTTGATGTAACGGCTCGCATCGGTCTCTTCCACGGGAATATCAAAAAAATCGGAGAGCTTCTCCTGATTCACTTCTTCACCTACAAACTCGTAAACCCGGAGGAAGAAACCTTCGTAGCCCGTTTCGGCTTTGAAACTCTGAAACTCTGTCTGGTTAATATCCCAGTAAACGAATGCCCAGGAAGGGTCGCGTAGCATCAAGACGATCCGGCTGACATTGTAGCTTTCCGGAAGCGGGTACTCTTCCTTTGTAAGAGCCTCCACCTCCTCATCCTTAAGGATGTCGTATTTGCGATATTCGAGGCGCATGGCAGCATTATTGCTGGTTTCCCGCTCCGCGCGATCCTCCTCCATCGCCTCGAGGATCAGATCGATTAGTTCGCTGTGGTCCGAAGCTTCATGGTCACGAATACCTTCGCGCTGTGCTATGGACTTTAACGTAGTTTCGGAAAGGCTCTGCAGCTTCTCCCGGGTCATATACCCTCCGAATGTAAAGTAAGGTAATCCTAGATAAAATCTTTAAAACGTGTCAACCCTGCCCTCTGCATAGGGAACCCCCGTTAATCAGCTTTACAAAGCAGAGGCGATTGACCACAATACGACATATGGAAAATTATCTGATACTGCACGGCCATTTTTATCAACCTCCTCGGGAAAACCCGTACACTGGTTTGGTCCCCCTCCAGAGTTCGGCAGCTCCGTTTCACGACTGGAATCATCGCATCACCCGAGAATGCTATGCGGCCAACACCGCCTCCCGGTTTCTGCATTACGACGGGCGCATCGAAGATATCGTCAACAATTACGAAGTTCTCTCCTTCAATTTTGGCCCCACCCTTTTTGCGTGGCTCAGAGCTCACGCACCGCATGTCTACGAGGCGATCATCGAAGCTGACCGTAGCAGTCAGGATAACAACGAAGGACACGGCAATGCGATCGCTCAAGCCTACAATCACACCATCCTTCCGCTGGATACGGTAAAGGACGCACGTCTGCAGATTAGATGGGGACTCGACGACTTTCGCTTTCACTTTGACCGTGACGCAGAAGGTATGTGGCTCCCGGAGACCGCCGTGAACGGAGAAGTGCTGGACCTGCTTATCAACGAAGGAGTCCACTTCATCATTCTCTCCCCCCGTCAAGCAAAAGCCCTGAAAGCCGACGGCTCCAAAGAGTGGGAGCAGCTCGACGGGGCGCCCATCCCTTCATGGCGCCCCTATCGCATAGACCGCCCCGGCGGATCGATCGCCGTGTTTTTTTATCATCACGAACTGGCGGAAGGGATCAGCTTTGGCCACTACCTGCAAAACGCCGATGCCCTCTACACTCGGCTCCTGAGCTTCCGCAACACCGCCAACCCGGCGCACCTCATTCATACCGCCACCGACGGAGAGGTATACGGACACCACGAGCCCTTTGGGGACATGTGCCTTGCGGCGTTACGGAAACATGTACAACGAGAGGAGAAGCTGTGCTTCACCAACTATAGCCGCTATCTTGATCATTATCCCCCGGAACACCAAGTGGAGCTCCACCCTGGGGAGGGCAAATTGGGCAGCAGTTGGAGTTGTGTCCACGGCGTCTCCCGCTGGTTCAAGGACTGCGGATGTGCCACCGGCGGGGGAGAACATTGGAATCAGAAATGGCGTACTCCGCTGCGCCGCGGTTTTCGTGAACTGAGCGAAAAGTCTCGGGAGATCTTTGATCGTGAACTGCGAAAGCTCACCAGTATAGAACCGGAACAGGTTGCCGAACGCTATATTGATGTGCTGACCGGTACCTCCTCCCACGAGAAGTTCGCCGCCGCCTATATCGAAGCGCCGGATGAGAAGCGGCAGAGGCACTTCTTCAATCTACTCGAAGGATTCCGGTACCGTATGTTCATGTTTACCTCCTGCGGATGGTTCTTCAACGACATATCCGGCCTAGAACCGCAGCAAAATATCCAATACGCATATAAAACACTCAGCCTTTTTCAGCCCTACACAGAAGAGCACCTCTATAACTCTCTTTCCGCTCATCTCCAGCAGGCCCACAGCAATCTTCCGGAAATAGAAAGCGGAGCACAGCTTCTCGAGCAGGCAATTCCACAACTTTCCGCGGGATTAGAAGCGGCAACATATTACTTCATCAAGTTGCTCATCCAGAACACAATTCCCAAATCAGAGTCCTACGGATTTTATCAGCTCATCGACTCACACGTGTACTCGAGAGGCGATAATAAGGAGGCATCCGCCCGCTTCACTGTACTTGACTCCTCAACCCGTAACCGCTATTCCTACGCGTTTACTGCCAGCACGGACTCCGACGAGGAACTGCAGCTGCAGGTGCAGGATGAAAACAGAGGCGGGCAGCGCTTCGTCGAAGATCTCAGCCGTCTCCCTGTGGAGCTGCGCCGCACTATAACCGCCTTCCTTATCCGCCCTGCCGAGAACTCCTTTCTTGAGAATGCTGCAGAGCTTTTTGAAGAGGTGCGTTTTGCGGTAGTGCAAACAGAACGATTACAGATCCAAGTTCCCGAAATCATCCGTAAAAGTGCCGAACTGTCTCTCGATACCCTGCTACGTCGATTGATCTTCCAAAAAAAGCAGCTGCTGCAGCCGAACCGTGTAGAAGAACTCGAAGATCTCCTCACCTTTGCCACCACCTACGGGATCGATTTTGAGAATAAGGAGCTGAGAGAGACACTGAACCGCTTCTTTAGGGAATATTTCGAGGAGCACGAAGGAAAGGCTGCCCCTCCCAAAAGCGAACTGATCGCCCGAGTCATTCGTGCGGTAACCGGGGCTGCGATCAAACTGGACCTTACGATTCCGCAAAAACATATGTTTTCCGGTATTCGTTACTGGCGCTATCGAGTAAGCGGCAGCACCGAACTCGGTTTTCCCCGCAGCGAAGGACGTGAACAGCACACATATCGCGAGTTGCCAAAAGAAGAGCGGGAAGCCTTGCGTCGCTCGGTGGAATTGGCAGATAGTATGGGCATCTACGCGGACGACCTCAAGGCACTCGTTTTCTCGCCCGCATAACCATTACGTCGCCAAAGGAAAACCGCTTAGCCGCCCGATCTGCAACCCGTTTGATCGGTTCAGGAGCTAAGCCGTGGGCTATTCCGCCCCAAGTGCCGACTCGCTCTACTTCAAAACCGTTCTCGTCCAACAGCCGCCGCAGTGATGCCCGGGAGAAGAGATAGACATGATCGGGTATCAATGAGCGCCACCGCTCGCCGAGCAGCCGCGCCTGCAAGCCTCCGGAGTTTGGAGTGGTCAGAATCAGCCTCCCCCCGGGCACCAGAATTCGAGCGGCTTCCGCCACCAGAGCAGCCGGCTGAGTCAAATGCTCGATAAGGTGACTTGCGTGCACCACGTCAAAGCTCTGGTCGGAGAGTTCGGCCTGTTCCACTGGAACGGTATGAATGGTGAGCCCTCGTTCAAGGCGCCCGAATTCGGCGGAAGGAGTGCATATCTCCACTCCCTCCACACGCCACCCTCGGTTCCGCAATTCCGAGAGCAACAGCCCCGTTGCACAGCCGATATCGAGAAAGCGGCCCCTGCCCATTCTCGGTTCTAGCTCTCGGTAAAAGCCCACGTCCTGCAGCGCCTGGATCATCAATCCGTAAAAAGCGGCTTCATTTTGGAGCTCGTAGGCAAAATACTCTTCGTCGTAGCGCCGGGTGAGGTCCTTCGGCTCCGGCTGCGGATTCTGATAGAGAACCCCGCAGCGCACGCAGCGCACAAAACGGTACTCGGCCCGCTCCCAGCGCAGCCTATACTCTTTTGATCCGCAGACACCGCACGGAACCTCTAATCTACTCTCCTCTGCTGAGGGAACGGAGGAATACGTTTTCACACTCATTCCTCCACCCGTATCCTATACCTTTCAGATACCTCGTTTCCGCTGAAGTCGCTCACCACCACCTGCAACTGCATCTCAGTGGGTCGAAACGGCACGTTTCCGATTCTCAGGCGCCACTGCCCGCTGTAGACATCCTCGGCACTGCGCCGACCGCCGCTCACCAGCACATGCCGCTGCTCTTCGGCTTCCACCGCATCAAACTCCATCCCGGCAATTTCCTCCCCGTTGACGATAAGCCGCACCGCATACGGCAACAAGCGCCGCGTTTTCCCCGCAGCACGGGACATATCGTAGGTTTCTACGATCACTGCAAAATCTCCCTGAGGAAGGGACCCGCCATCGCGAATACGACGCATCTCCGCCCCCTCACTCACGTAAAGCCCCACGATGCGTGGGGCGGTGGTGTCGGGAATAGAGGAGAGGGAGAGCAGAGGATTCACGATACGCTGCAACTCGCCGTCGATAAGCTGAAAAAAGAGTCCTTCCGGGAAGGATTTTTCCGCAGCACGGGTCGAATCGTCCGCAGTGGGGATGCTGTTCTCTGCCGATGCGCCGGTATACCCGAGGATAAAATCTGTCCCCACTTCTCCGCCGGAAAATTGCTCGACGTTCAAATCCCGTAAATTGCCGTAGCGGGTGCGAATCCCCCGTTCATGCTGTACCACGACTGACTGGCCGAGTCCCCCTGGCAGGATGCCCTGCCGTTGTGCCTCGCGGCGATAAAACACGACCTTTCCGGGAAGCACCGGCTGCACTGAGAGATTCTCGCCAGCCATTTCTATTCCTTTCAAGTAGCCGCCGTCCCGTAACTCTCCAAATGTCGAAATGACCAGTCTTTCCTCCGTTGGCCATTCAAAGGCCTCGGCCGGTGAAGCAGTCAGTATCAGCAGCGCACATATCGCTCCTATGCTAAAACGGGTTACTTGCATGTCACCCTCACCTTATGGACCGCATCATTCGTTGACACATACACCCTCTTCTCGTCCCCATACAGCATAGTAACCGGTGAGGCGTAATCTTCACGAGAGTAAATTTCTCCTGAGTGAGAATATATGGTCAATACGCCGCCCTCGCCTTCTGCCTCTGTGCCGCCAAAAAAGAGCGGGGCGGTCGCAGACGGCAAGAAATACGCGTTGAGCCGGCCTTCGAAGTCGATGTTCGCCTCGTGCCCCGTTGAAACTCTTCGCATCCACGCCCCCGAATGGGTTTCGACATACAAAAGATCTCCGTCTCGAGTCCAAGCCATCTGCATCTCATGACGCAGCGGTATGTCGAAGCGCCGTTCGTACTCTTTTACCGTGCCGCTTTGGGTGAGGGAATATACGACTATACGCTGGGGGTTCAGGCCGTGAACATAGGCAACCCGGTCTCCTGCCGGTGCAACCGCCGTTCCATAGATCGCGCCGTTTTCTTCCCCGCTGCCAAGCTTCCATAAAAGATCACCCTGTTTGTCAAAGATACGGACCGCGCCGTCCAGCATTCCGATCGCTGAAAGCCCGCCTCCGGTGTCCATACTGGTGACTATCGTACCAAACTCCAGAGTAAACTGCCGCTCGCCCTCGTTCCCGACAGCTGTTATACCGGTATGATCCCGCGATATGAGCCACAGCCGTCCGTCGCGAAAAAACGGAAGACCGCTTCCTTCGACGACATTTCCGCTCTCCTTCCAGGGTACGCGGAATGCCAGCGCTTCACCGTTTCCGGTATACTCGACGAGTCCATGCCCGCTCAAGGCAGCCACGGAAGAGGGCCGCTTCTCCAGTAACAAACGCCCGTCACTATCTACGTAACCGCGCCGTTCCACACCACGAAAGGGAATCCATGCGTCTCCATCCCTTTCGCCGTCGAGTTCCGACGCAGTCTCTATCTGCGCCGGCCGTATGCTCCACTCCATTTCAGCGCGGGGCTGTGTGGGAATAGGCCGCATCGCCGCCAGAATATAGCCCATCACCAGGAGCATCATGAGTATGTGTACGAGCAGGCGTGTACGCTTCGGTTTTCCTGGATACCGCATAGTTTCTCGAGGCCTCTACTTTCCGCTTTTCTTGCTTTGTTCCCGGGATTTGCTGTCCGAATCCATTTTACTTTTCCACACATCCATCTTTTTTTTAATCGTATCACTCTGATCAGACTCTCCGAGAAGAATGTTGAGCCGCCGTAAAGCGGACAAGTACTGAATAGCGATCTTAAAATCGTCTCTTCGTCCGGTAGAGAGCTCATACTTTTGACGATATGCACTTGCCGCTTTATCAAGCAGTTGTTTAACTAAATTGAGATGCGCCAGATAGGTCTCGTAAAATTCCGCCCGGGGATCTAGCTGCGAAAGAACCGTCTTCATATCCATGAGATTCTTTGCCACCGTGGCGTAGCGTGCTTCCAGTTCAACGAAAGACCATTTCCACTTGGAGTTTTCTCCAAAGCTCTCTCGGACAGTATCGATGGTAAAGCCAAGTTTCTTCAACAGAGCCCAGCGCTGATCCTCTTTTATGTCGTCGATCTTTTTCAGTTGCTCCTCGTACTCCGAGTAAGGAGCATCGAGGTAGTCTGTTACAACATCTTCAAGATAAATAAGCGCCTTGTAGCAGGTCTTACGGGCGTTGTTGAGGAAGCCTTCGTTTTTTATCCCCAGAAGCACCAACGATAGCTCGTTCATCAACAGATAGTACGAGACGATATCCAGATTCTCCCACGCCAGGTTAATGCGCTTGTAAGGGGCGCCCTGATCGTCATTCTCAAGCACCGACTGGATACTCTTTTCCCGCTTCTCAAAACTCTCTATGAGATTCTTGTACTCTTTGATGCGATCGTAATACCGTTTTTTTGCTTCCTCGCTAACTTTTGCCACGTTTCACCCTTTCGCCGCCGCCGTAACGCCGCAGCAGTTCCCACGCATGCGAGCGGGAAGTATTGTCGTTGCGGTCACCGGAAAGCATTCTCGCTACCTCGTCGACGCGTTCATCGCCGCTCATCGTTCTCAGAGTAGTAAACGTGCGCCCCTCACGCTCGTTCTTTTCCACTCGAAAATGAGTCTCCGCCTGTACGGCTATGGAGGCGAGGTGAGTGATGCACAGCACCTGCTTTGCACTGGCGATCTCGGAAAGATGTTCTCCTATCGCCACAGCCACTTCGCCTCCTATTCCCACATCGATCTCGTCGAAAATCAGTGCACTTATATTATCGGTTTCAGAAAAGACCGTCTTAATGGCGAGCATTATTCTAGAAATCTCGCCGCCCGAAGCGACTTCTCGTAGAGGCTTTAGCGGCTCCCCTTCGTTTGGAGAAATGAGAAACTCGATCCGATCATAGCCGTAGGGCCCGAGACTGTGCTTTCCTTCCCGACCTTCCCGAAAGGTAGTCGAAATTTGAAAACTCGCCTTGGGCATACCGAGACGATGGAGCTTCTCCTCCACCTGCTTTTGCAGACTACCGGCCGCCTCCCGACGCAGCGAGGATAGCTGCTTTGCCTGTTCCACGACCTCTTCCTCGGCCTTGCTTATATCGGTCCGCAGCTGCTCTTCCCGCTCTTCCTGATTCTCCATATCCTCGAGGCTCCGTCTCGCACGCTCGGCGTAGCTCAGTACCTCTTCAATGGAGGAGCCGTACTTCTTTTCGAGCCTTGATATCTGCTGAAGCCGATCCTCCACCTCCTCAAGACGTCCGGGGGAAAAATCCATACCGTGCTGTTTCTCACGCACCGTCTCCGCGATGTCCTCGACTTCGTAAAAGGCGTTCTCTAACCGCTGGCGATGCTCTTCAAGCTCCGGCAGGAGGTGACTCATCTCCTCCAGCGCTTTACGGGTCTCCCGCAGCTTCGCCAGAGCGCCCTCTTCCGCTTCGGCGGTTTCGCGGTAGCAGGTGCTGAATAGTTCGTAGAGTCTCTCATGCTGATTCAACACTTCCCGCTCCCGCTTCAGTTCTTCCTCTTCTCCCGGCTGCGGACTCACCGATTCGATCTCTTGGATGGCAAACTCCAAAAGATCCCGCTCACGCAGCATTTCCTGTTCGTCTCGTTTCAACTCCTCGAGCTGTTTCTTTAGCTCCGTCATGCGATAAAAGCTATGATAGAGCTTCCGGCCCAGCTCCTCCGCATCTGCATACTTGTCTACCAGTTTTCGATGATTGTCGATTGTGAGGAGCGACTGATGCTCGTGTTGGCCGTGCATGTCCACCAGTTTGGCAGTGAACTCCTGAAGATCCTTTCTCGTCGCCTGACTGGACTGGATAAATGACGAGCCACGCCCGCCCGCACGAATTACCCGGCGCAGCAGAATAGCTCCGTCCTCCGGCTCAATCTCCCGCTCCGCCAGCCAATCGAGTGCTTCGTGATTCCCGTCAACGCGCAACACCCCCGTCACTTCCGCCTCTTCGGCACCGGTGCGAATGGCATCCGCCTCACCCTTGTCGCCCAGCAGAAGTCCAAGGGCACCCACGATTATCGATTTCCCCGCTCCGGTCTCCCCGCTCAGGATATTCAGACCTTCGCCAAACTCCACAGTCAACGAGTCGATAAGCGCATAATTACGTATAGAGAGCTGTTCAAGCATCAGACCCCCCCGACCAGTTGAGTTTTGAGCGTAGAACCTCATAAAAGTTGCGACAGTCCGAACGAACCAAAAGAGTCTTACTGTGGGATTTTTCGAAGATTACATTGTCACCTTTCTCGAGGGGAAAGACTTCCTGACCGTCGATGGAAAGGATCAGCTCTGCCCTC
The DNA here is from genome assembly GCA_964346455.1 of uncultured Spirochaetaceae bacterium. Classification (GTDB taxonomy): domain Bacteria; phylum Spirochaetota; class Spirochaetia; order DSM-16054; family Sediminispirochaetaceae; genus CAYFUX01. The sequence goes on along the minus strand of CAYFUX010000003.1, from coordinate 3,631 downwards.
TGCTCCTGTTCAACATTGACATAGATCACATCGTTGCCGGAAACAACAATCGGTCGATTGGAAAGAGTAAACGGGCAAATCGGATTGATAATAAATGCCTCAATCTCCGGGTCGAGGATAGGACCGCCTGCAGCGACGCTGTAGGCGGTGGAGCCGGTTGGAGTAGAGAGAATAATGCCGTCTGCACGATACTGCCCAAGGGGCGTCCGATTGAGGGCAACATTTAACCGGACAATCTTAGAGATACCGCTGCCGCTTATCACCGCATCGTTGAGCCCTTTAAACGTTCGGATACGACTGCCCTCGCGCTCCACCATTACCTTCACCATGACCCTGCGGCTCAGACTCAGCTCTCCGGCGACATATTTTTCGAAAGCCGAACGCCATTCATCGTGGGAAATTTCAGTAATAAAACCGAAGGCGCCAAGATTAACTGCCAGAATGGGAATGCCGCGACTCTCCACCAGCCTGCTGCTGAAAAGTACCGTTCCATCGCCTCCCAAAGAAAAAATGAGGTCCACTCCATCGACCTGAGGCATGTCCGGCTGCCCTGTGAAGGTAAAAACCTCTACTTCAATACTGTGCCCCTCCATATACGAGCATATCTCTTCGATCAGCCGGGAAGCCTCTTTTTTGTTGAGATTGGCAACGATCAGCACTTTGTCGATTTGACGTTTCATCGAATCCTTACCACCTAGGGGAGAGTAGCAATCACTTTACCGATAGTCTCCACCTCTTTCTTGGTCAATCTCGGATACAGAGGGAACAGTAGAGTGCGCATGGCAATTTTTCGGGCCTCGCCGTCCCATTCATCTTCGGTATCCAAAGCAGTGAGGGCACAGTTGGCAAAAGCCTGGCGCGTCTCGACCCCTTTTTTTCGCGCATATCCCTGCGTCTCCTTCAGCGACCCGTCTATGTACACAGGAAACGCAAACGGCATATGCTCAGCCTCCCCCTTTTGTATCGGCGCCTGATGGCGGCTCTTGTGCAAAGCATCGAGAAGATACGCATAGAGTTCCTGACGCCGTTCAAAAAAATTCTCCAGCTCTTTCAGTTGCACTGAAGCGAGCACCGCATTGAGATCGCTGAGAAGCGCCGTAGCATCGACATGTTCCGACGCACTTTTCAAAGCGTTTCCCCGGGACTTTCCTGATGCACACACCACTGTTCCGCCTCCAGCGGTAATAATATCCTGCTCTTCCATACGCACCAGAACAAACTGCCCATATCCGCCACAGCGCCGTTCTCCGTTATGGCCACCAAGGGATTCGCTCGCATCCTCGACCAGCGGAACCCCCAAAGCGGAAAGCTCTTCCAGTTCGGGAATATGCCCGAGCGGCTCATGAACGAAAATAGCTTTTGCACCAGCATCTATACCCCTCTTAGCCTCTTCCACAGTAAGGGTCATACTGTCCGGATCCACATCCCCGAATAGTATCCGGATACCGCGCTTCTTGAGAGTGTTATACAGTACTGCCGGGCTCAGAGGAGAAATGAGCACGCTCTCCCCCTCCTGCAGCGCAAGCGCGTTGCATATCAACTCCACTGCACTCCGATATTCACGCAATGCAACTCCCCGCTCGGCACTGAACAGCTCACAAAACTGTTTCACCAATTCTTTATGCCGCTCCGCCGGCCCTATACGGTCGGAGACCATACATGAGAGAACGGCATCCATCTCTTTTCTACGGATAGAGGGCTTTATGCTGGGTATCATCGTTGTAGTATTCCCCCCTCATCCGGCTCAGGTAGTTATTTCCCCAAGCTGCTGCAGTTCCTTGGGATCGAAAAGACGGTATATGTCGAGAGCTATGAGATACCCCTCTTCCCTGTTGAACACTCCTTGGATATATTCCGCCCCAATACCGGAAAGCATTTGGGGGGGCGGCTGCATTTTATTCATATCCACCGTGAGAACTCGCGACACTTTGTCGATGATTACTCCGAGCTTCATGCCGTTGATTTCCACGATAATAAAACCGCTCAACAACTTATCCTCTTCACTAAGAGATGCCTGCTTGAGCTGAAATCGCTTATGAAGATTAATAATCGGAATAATCTCACCCCGAAGATTGTAAATTCCCTCTACATACGACGGAGCATTAGGAATAGGACGCACATCGTCCATTCTGACGATTCCATCCACTGACATAATATCAATGCCGTACAACTCGTTTCCGAGTTGAAATGTAACGAGTTGCATTTGATTTCCCTTTTCTTCAGCCATCTCCCCTCCTCATAATGGAGACAACTCCAAAAATCGTCGTTTTTGAAATTGCCAAGGCCTTTAGGAATAGTAATTATTTGCTAAACAAAAAGTTATTATTCTGACCCAATGCCGAGATGCTTTCAAAATTACGAGTTTGAAAGCATCTCGATGGACATAGAATAATCAAGAGTGCGTAGATATGCAATAAGTATTTTCTCCTCTCAATACACCACCAACACCGGAAGATCGCTCTTTCGAATCACATGAACAGTAGTGGATCCAATGAGGTAATCTACGAGCTTATTGTGCCCGTGAGAGCCCATCATTACCATATCTACCTCTTCCTGCTCCGCTACTTTACCGATTGCATGAATCGGCGGCTTTTCATCTTTTACAACCCGAACCTCTACATTGTGCTCCCGCAAATAGGCTATCTCTGTCTCTACCGGCGAGAGATCGCTCTTCACATCCTCAGCACAGAGAAAAATCAGCTCTTCTGCCACTACGGCAAAGGAGTGTATATAGAATTGCAGCGCGTTTTCCGCGCTCCTGCTTTCATCGTAGGGGAAAAGAATCTTTCTCGGCTCTCGGTATTTTTCCGTCACCACCAATACCGGTCGCGGAGAACGCCGTATCACTTCTTCCGTAGTAGATCCGACAGTCTCCCGTTTGTACTCGACATTCTCTCCTCTGCGCCCAAGCACAAGCATATCACCAGAATGGGCAAACTCTGCAATGATGTCGGCGGGAAATCCTTCTCGTATGTCCGCCTCCATCGTCACGCCCGACTTTTCAGCCAATCCGCGACACCGCTTCAAGCAGTTCTCGCCAAATTGATGTAGATCTTGCGATAGTTTATCGTAAAACTGCTTCAATTCCTGATCCGGCGGAATGTAGATCCTCTCATAGGCAATATCGTACGCACCGCCTGCGTACATAAACGGGATCTGTGTCTTGCGCCTATCCACGACAAAGAGCGTTTCGATTTCAGCGCCGAGAGTTTTTGCAACCGTGCAGGTATATTCAAATGCAGAGAGCGATATGGAGGATCCGTCGATTGCAGTTACAATTTTTTTGATCATACGCTACACTCCTTCCCTTTTATTGTAAGGGTGAGGCAGGAAATGCACAAGAGAAACGCAGCCCCTCTGTAATTTTAGATATATGCATAGTAGTGGAGATACACGGTAATTTTACTTCATGCTTTCCTCAGTACTTCAAAACGAGTGAAGGTTCTTCAAAACCATCAAGGGGTGCGTGGCAAATATGAGTTGTTTTTAATTTGGGCGCTTCCAGTGGACAAAAGCCTCCGGCAGCTGCGCTGCCGGCTTGGGGCGTTCCTCGCTTTGCGAGCTGCGGTACGCCCTTTGGGTTCCCAGGCGTTTTTTTGTGCAGGCCTGTGGGCACAAAAAAAGCCTGGCG
>CAYFUX010000002.1:91543-172835 GCA_964346455.1 uncultured Spirochaetaceae bacterium | reverse complement strand
TTCGAGAAAAAGGGGCGCTCTTTCGAACGGCTCCTCCTCGCTCCCATCTCGCTCGAGCTGCTGATGCTGGCCAAGACTACCGGGGCCATCTTCTTCGGTTCGGTCAACGCCTTCATCCCGGTGCTCATCGCCTCCTTCATCACCGACCTCGGCGGGGTAAACTGGCTGAGCCTCGTGCCGGTAGTGGTCCTCATCGCCGTCAGCTCGACCTTCCTTGGCCTCTTCATCGCCGTGTCGGTTAGCGAGGTCTTTGAGGCCCAGACCTTCTCCAACTTCTTCCGCTTTCCGATGATCTTTCTCTGCGGGCTGTTTGTCCCGGTGGCGGCTCTGCCGATCTGGCTTCAGCCGCTCTCTTACGCGCTCCCCCTTACCTATGGAGCCGACATACTTCACCGCTCGATCGGCGGGGCGGGGGCAATGCCGACGGCGCTGAACTTTGCCGTCCTCACGGCTTTCTGCCTCTTTCTCTTTGCGATGAGTCTCCACAATATCCGCCGCAAGTGGATAGTGTGAACGCAAGTAAATTGTGTGAACAGCAGTGATTGAATACGACGCTCACCATCCAGAGGGCTCCCACCCGCCGCCGAAAAAATTACGACAGTGGTTGACATAAATGAAGCCTTTTGGTACGTTTCAAATCGAAATGGGGAGGTTCCCGAGCGGTCAAAGGGGGCAGACTGTAAATCTGTTGGCTTTCGCCTTCGAAGGTTCGAATCCTTCTCTCCCCATGCTTAAGGCCTTTCCGGAAAAAACGGAAAGGCTTTTTTTTATGCTTATAATGGATTATGATAGGCCTTAAGAATGTCGAATCATCCGGAGTAAGTGCATGCATATTCCATACTATACACAGGGTTTGCGTTTTACCTGCCGTCAATGCTCGACATGCTGCCGGCACGACCCCGGATTTGTCTTTCTCTCCTTTACCGACCTAGAGCGAATCGTTACAGTATTGGACAGCACTCCTGCTGAAGTATTGCGGCAGTATTGCCGTATTGTGGATGTGGGCGGCGGACGCCGCCGTATCAGCCTGATCGAACGCTCCAACTACGACTGTATATTTTGGCAGCAGGGGAAGTGCACTATTTATGAGGCGCGTCCGCTGCAGTGCAGAAGTTTTCCGTTCTGGCACGAGTTTGTGTATGATCAAGCTCGCTGGGAGGAGTGCGCCAAGAGTTGTCCGGGGATCGGCGAAGGCCCTGTCCACTCTGCAGAAGAAATCGAGGCATGGCTGCGGGCTCGCGAGGAAGAGACCTTCCTTACGGCCGAGGATGCACGCCGGATAATGAAAGAGGCCGGGTATGAAAATGCGTTTCTGGGGGGTGCGAGGCTCGATACCCACCCCGCTGACACCTGAAGAACTGCAGCGCAAGATATCGGCGGTGGTCGAGCGCATTACCGCAGAAGATACAAAATCGAGTGCGGCAAAAGAGCGTTTTCTCGCGTCCCTCCCGCCGGCTATATTTGGCAGCGTCGGGGGCAATACTACCTGCGTAGAGGTACGCCTCGAGGACAACAGCGTTATTCTTTTCGACGCCGGTACGGGAATATTCCGCTTTAGTCTGCATACTGCGAAGACGGATAAAAATGTCAAAGAGTATCACATCTTCTTTACGCACTTCCACTGGGACCACCTGCAGGGATTGCCGTTTTTCGGACAGCTCTTTGATCCCACCTGTACTATTCACTTCTACAGCATGCGGGCGGATTTGGAGGAGATACTGCGGCGGCAAATGCAGATGCCCTATTTTCCTATAACAATGGACGTGATGGCGGCGGATATTCGCTATCACACTCTTGAAGAAGAGAGTGTTGAGATCGGCAGCGGACGGGTCAGCTGGCGGAGGATGAAGCATCCCGGTCATTCGCATTCGTATAAGGTGGAAGAGAATGGTAAGTCGGTGATCTTTTCCACTGATACCGAACTGGTGCAGGAGGATTTTGCCCGTACCCCGGAGAATACCGCATATTTTCGGGATGCCGATGTGATCGTACTCGACAGCCAATACACCCTCGATGAGGCGATTGAAAAGTACGACTGGGGACACTCCTCCTACAGCCTGGCTGTCGATTTTGCCTCCGAATGGGACATAAATCGGCTGGTACTGTTTCATCACGAGCCGCAGTACAATGACAATAAAATGTACAATATTGTCCAGTCGGCTCAATGGTATAAACGGCATCTGAATAAAGACCGGCCGGAAGTTTTGCTTGCTCGAGAAGGAATGGAGCTGGACATTTAATGGAACTGAACGGCAGAGAAACAATGGGCTTGTATCTTTTTCTCAATCACCGTGAAGAAGAGCTGGATGAGCATGTGTACGGGCTCTACGTACGGCTGCAGCGGTTGCTGTACGAGCAACTTTCCATCGACCAAATGGAGCAAATCGAGAAACTTTATGAGGAGAATGTTGATGTATTCGGAAAATAGGACTACAGTTTGGAATATGGAAAAGAAACTGAAATATGGTATAACAGCGCTCGTGCTGCTGCTCTGTGCGGGCAACCTCTTTGGCCAAAGCGAGGGGGCAAAGTTGACGGAGTTCGGCTCCCGGCACCTCCTCTCCGGAGGCGCGAGTACAGCTTCCTTCGACTTTGCCGATACCCTTACGGTTAATCCTGCTTCCAGCGGATATATACAGAGAATGACCTTCGACGGCAGTTATATTGCACTGTTGGATAGTGCGGACGGCTTTGGCTGGCCCGGTCATGTGCTCAACTTCTCCCACACCGTGCCCACTCGGCGCGGGGTTTTCTCCTGGTATACGCAGTTGCTCGCCTCCGGCGCAGCCGGGTTCGATGCGGGCAATGCCCTAACCCTCGGCGGAACCTTTGCTCGGGATGTCTATCCCGAGCTACTGGTAGGGGCAGGGCTCGAGACCCGTTTCTCCTCGACCGGCGAGGCGGCCGCCGATGCGGATATAGGATTTATCAGTGATGCCGGTGATCTTGCCGGCTTTGAGGAAGTATACTGGGGAGCCGCTCTGCGCGGGCTGGGGTACTCCACTTTTGAAGGTATCGACGAGCCACTCTACACCCCGTCATTGGGAATGCGCGGCGCCTTTATCAACACCGACACCGTCACCTCTTCTCTCATGGCGGATCTATCGTTTCCCCGTTTACTGAACGCACGCCTTGGCCTGGGGGTCGAGACGGTGATCGGAGGAAACTTCCGGCTCCTCTTCGGCGCCCGGGCGGATGCGCGGAAGATAAGTGACGGCAATTATGCCGAGCTGATTCCCTCGTTCGGTGTTTCCTACACGTTAAGCCCCGGAGACGGGCAGGAGGAACCGGAAGAGCATGTAAATGTGTCGGGAGCGGATGCTGCGCGAAGTCTCCCCTGGAATAAGAACGAGTTCAGTCCCGCATTGTTTTACGCCCCGGTGGCTCAGGACTTGTGGGCGGTAGGCATCGGTGCGCGAATGCCAATCGGCTTTATCGATGAAAAGCCGCCCGAGATCGAAATCGAGCTTTCACCACAAGACGAGGACGACGCTGAAAAAGACGACGCTGAAGGAGCTACCGAAGAGGAAGTCGAAGGTTCTTCGGATACCGGCTCCGCCCTGCAAAACGACAGCCGGGACGGCGAAAAGATCGTAGTGCGGAATAAGCGATCAAAGTCATTCCATACATCGATCACCCATGTGCAGGAAGATGCACAGAAGAGTGTGAAGAACGGGGGCGAAAAAAGCGGCAGCGACTCCCAAGAAAGCTCCCAAGAAAGCGAAGGCGGTGCTTCCGACGGACCGCGCCCCTTTGAGCGGAAAGCCCGGGTATACATTAGCCCCAACAACGACGGGGTCAAGGACGAACTCTCTTTTCCCTTCCGGGTGAGCGAACGCCGTTATGTCGAGGGCTACGAGTTTATCATCGAAAACGAAGCGGGAGAGACGGTCCGCCGCATCCAGAACAAGGAGACTCGCCCCGAAGAGCGCAGCTTCTCCACCTTCTTCCGTAATCTCTTCGCCCCTAAAACCGGAATCCAGATCCCCGATTCCCTCCGCTGGGATGGGACTACTGAAGAAGGCAAGCTAGCCGATGACGGGCTCTACTTCTTTCACGTTAAAGTCTGGGACGACAACGGAAACGTCGGTTCCACGGATGAGCAATCAGTGTATGTGGATACCACCCCTCCGCAGATCACGATCGAAGACAAGCCCCGGGAAGACCGTATTTTCTCTCCCGACGGCGACGGAATGAAAGACACCTTGATTATCGAACAAGACGGCTCGATCGAGGAGCAGTGGAACGGGGTGATACTCGATTCGGAGGGAAACGAGCTGCGCTCTTTCAGTTGGGAGGATCGCGCTCCCGGACAACTGGAATGGGACGGCAAGAGCGACGAAGGTACACTGGTCCCCGACGGCGTCTATAAGTATCGCATCAGCGCTGTCGACAGAGCAGGGAACCGGACTGTCGCCGAATATGCAAACATCGTCAAAAACACGGAAAAAACTCCTGTGAGCCTCACTATCAACAGGTCCCATTTTTCACCTAACGACGACGGAGTGAAAGACGAGGTGCTGTTGTACACGGATGTACCGGTAAAGCGCGGCATCGATGAGTGGAGGTTCACTGTGCTCGATGATTCGGACAACAGCGTCATGGCGCGCAGCGGCACAGAAAGTGTTCCGGAAACCGTGGTCTTCGATGGCCGGGACGAGAGCGGGAACGTTCTCGAAGAAGGACGCTACCGGGCCCGCCTCGAGGTGCTTTACCTGAATGGAAATAATCCGCGTGCCGAATCTCCGCAGTTTGTGCTGGACGTAACACCCCCTTCGGTCAGCCTCAACGCGAACACTGATATCTTCTCTCCCGACGGTGACGGTCAGAAAGACGAGATCGTCTTCAACCAGGAAACCTCCGCCGAGGAGACCTGGTATGGCTACATTAGTAATGCAGAGGATGAGCGGGTTGTAACCTACAAGTGGGTTGAGAAAGCTCCCGCCACGCTGCGCTGGGACGGTCGCGGTGAAACCGGCGAGCTCCTGGAAGACGGAATCTATTACTACCAGCTGCAGGCACAAGACAAGGCCGGCAACCAGGTTGAATCGCGGCGGCTGCGCTTTGAACTCGACACGGAAGAACGGGAGGTTCTGCTTACCGCCGGAAGCGATGTGTTTGGTCCCAACGGGAACGGACGCAACGACACGATACGCTTTCTCCCGAAACTGCAGAGTCCGGATGAAATTGTCAGGTATCGTTTGGCAGTGGAAAATGAAGCCGGCGAAGAGGTCCGGGTATTCGAAGAGAGTGGCAGTGTTCCGGATACGATTCGCTGGGATGGTTTTAGAGACGATGGGAGCAGGGCTCCCGACGGTACATATCGGGCTCGCATGCGGGTCACGTATCGGAACGGCGATCAGCCTACCGCTTCTACACAAACATTTGTAATCGATACCCAAAAACCACAGATCGAGGTGAAACCGGAATATACGCTCTTTTCTCCCGACGCCGACGGCAACCGTGACAGCGTACTGTTCCGCCAGGAGTCCAGCGAAGAAGAGCTGTGGCAGGCGGAAATCCGCAACCAGGCAGGCGAAGTGGTTAAGTCGGCCTTTTGGAAAGGCACTGTAGGCAATTTTGTTTGGGACGGCACCGATAACTCGGGCAACCCGGTACCGGACGGCTCTTACTCCTATACCGTCTCCACAGAAGACCGGGCCGGTAACAGAGCCAGTGCAACGGTAGAGGACATTACTGTGGATACGGCTCCCACGCGAATCTTCGTGACCGCCTCCTCCGAGTATCTTGCTCCTACCGGAAACGGAACGTACGAGGAGATTTCCTTCAACACTATCATAAATCGCACGGAGGGGCTCCAGTCGTGGTTCTTGGAATTGGTGGACAGCCGCGGCACCGTACAGCGCCGTTTTGAAGGACAAGAGCGGATACCCAAACGGATTGTATGGGACGGGACCAACGAGAACGGCGAGTATGTCGAAGGCTCCTACACCGCACGTTTCGGCGCCTCCTACCGCAAAGGGAACGAGCCGAGGGCGCAGTCACTGCCGTTTGTACTCGACCGTACTGCCCCGGAAACAGAGGTAAATTTGAGCCCGGTACCGTTCTCCCCCGATAATGACGGAGTGGATGACGAGTTGAATATATCGATCCAAGTAGACGAGCAGAGTTCCGTAGAGGACTGGACGTTTACCATCTACGATCCTCGGGGTAATGTGTTCAAAGAGTTTTCCGGAACCGGGAAACCTGCAGAGACGTTGATCTGGGACGGACGCAGCGACGATGGCGAGCTGGTTCAGTCAGCAATGGATTATCCCTACGAGCTTACTGTAACGGATGAATTGGAGAACACGTCTGTAACTGAAGGTGAGATCTCGGTGGATGTGCTGGTGGTTCGGGAAGATGGACAGCTAAAGATCAAGATCTCAAATATCAACTTTCAGCCGAATAGTGCGGAGTTCATTCAAGACGATCCTGAAATCGCCGAGCGAAACCAGTTTGTTCTCGATCGGGTTGCTGAAATCCTGCAAAAGTATCGGCAGTATGAAATCACCATTGAAGGCCACGCGGTCATCACCAAGTGGTACGATGAAGAGCTGGCGCAGCAGGAGCAGGAGGAAGAGCTCTTGCCGCTGTCCAGAGAACGAGCCAAGCGGGTCTTGGAGGCTCTGGCAGAACGCGGAGTCTCCCGAAACCGATTGAATGCAGTCGGAGTCGGCGGGGATGATCCGCTGGTGCCCCACAGCGACCTCGAAAACCGTTGGAAAAATCGGCGGGTCGAGTTTATCCTGGAGAAGGAGTAGCAAAACCGACTGTGACTATGCACACTGTGGGAAAAGTCGCTCTTGCTTTGGTACTTGCCGCGGTCGTAATTTTTTTGGCGGGGGCTGCGGGAGCGTATTGGCTCAATCAGCCTCCCGCCGACAGCGGCGAGCCGCTGCGGGAGTCGACCATCAGGGTCGAAAAAGGGGAAAGCTACAAATCTATCGCTTCCCGCCTCGAGGAGGAGGGGCTCATCCGCTCCTCCTATCTGTTTCTCGCACTCGGGAAACTGCAGGGGACACTGACGGATTTGAAGAGCGGCATCTACCGGGTCGATACCGGAATGAGCGCCAGTGAAATTCACGAGAAGCTCGTCAATGGAAAACAGAAACTCTTCCGAGTTACTATTCCGGAGGGCTTGACGGTAAGCGAAACCGCCGACCGCTTTGCAGAACAGAATATCTGCGGCCGGGAGGAGTTTATCGACGCCGCCCAAAATGAGGAGTTGCTCCGGGAATTTGATATTCCGGGGGAGACAGCGGAAGGTTTTCTCTTTCCCGATACATACCTTTTTCAGCAGAACTATCCCGCAGAGAAAGTGGTGCGGCATTTACTGGAAAGGTTTTTCAACCGGCTCAAAGAGATCGCCCCGGAATATGCCGAAAAGCGGGGGGAGGAGCTCTTTCGGAAAGTTATCGTCGCCTCGATTGTAGAACGCGAATACCGTGCGAAAGAGGAGGCGAAAAAAATCGCTTCGGTGTTTTACAATCGCCTCGAACGTTCCATGCCTTTGCAGTCCTGTGCCACGGTAGTGTACTCTCTCACTGAGGAGAAAAACGAGCCCCATCCCTCCAAGATCACGTATGCCGATCTTGAGATCGACTCCTCCTACAACACGTATCAACATAGCGGACTTCCTCCTACTCCTATTGCCAGCCCGGGGGAAGTGGCGCTGGACGCGGCCTTTCATCCGGCCGACACGGACTATCTCTATTTTCTGCTCCGCGACCCCGACGCCGGACGGCACGAGTTTTCCCGCAGCCTTTCGGAGCACAATCGGGCGTATCAACTCTATATAAAGGAGAAATAGGAAGATTCAAAGAACACTCTTGAGGGCGGGTTACAGGAACTGATGAAGATACCGGAACATACCATCAGGGAAATTTCCGACCGGGTCGACATCGTCGATGTGGTCTCCGAGTACGTACGGCTGGAACAGAAAGGCAGCCGGTATTGGGGGCTGTGTCCGTTTCATCAGGAGAGAACCCCTTCCTTCAGCGTCACCCCGGAGAAGAACATTTTCTACTGTTTCGGTTGTCAGAAGGGGGGCTCTGTATTTACTTTTATAATGGAGATGGAAGCGGTTCCGTTTCCCGAAGCGGTCTCCAGGATGGGGGAGCGTGTCGGCATCGAGGTGGAAAGCGGCAGCTCGGACGCCGGAGACGATACCTTTCGGGCGCTCTCGGAGTTGTACGAGCGGCTTACCGCCACCTTTAGTTACTTTTTGTGGGATACGAAAACAGGAGAAACTGCACAAACATATCTCCAGCAGCGTGCCGTTTCTGAGGAAACGGCACGGCGTTTTCGCTTAGGGCTTTGCCCGGCTGATTTACACTGGCTGCATCGCTTTTTGCGCGGCAAAAACTATTCAGAAGAGTTTTTAGCGGAAAGCGGTCTCTTCTCGCGCAAGCATCCCACTATTACGCTCTTTGCCGGCAGGCTTATATTTCCCATTACTGACCGTCGGGGTCGCACCGTGGCTTTTGGCGGGCGGAGCATGGACGGACGCGACCCCAAGTACATTAACTCACCGGAGACGAGACTTTTTCATAAACGGTCGACGCTCTTCGGCTTGTCGGAAGCGGCAAAACAGATACGCAACGAAGGCGAGGTGTTTGTCACAGAGGGCTATTTTGACGTATTGGCGTTCTTCGAAGCGGACATTCCCCGAGCGGTGGCGCCTCTTGGAACCTCGCTGACAGAAGAACATGTCAAGGTACTGGGTCGATATGCAGAGCGCGTCACGCTGGTGTTCGACGACGACGAGGCGGGCATGAGAGCCGCCTACAAGGCCATTCGTCTGCTCGAACGTTCCGGTTTGGAGTCGCGCGTACTTACGCCGCAAGGCGGGAAGGATCCCGGTGAGATTTTGGAGAAGGGGGGTCGGCGGGCGTTGCAAAATATGGTAAAATATTCTATAAATAGCTTTGAGTATGTGGTTAGTAAAACCTTGGAGCGGAGCAATCTTCAGGATCCCGCAGAAAAAAGCAAAATAGTGCGCTCTCTGGCGCCGATACTAGGAGATGTGAACTCGGAGGTCAAACGCGAGGAATATATATCACACTTAGCCGACAAGCTGCGAGTCGATACAGAAGCCATATATCGAGATATTGCCGGCAAAGCACAGCACAGTGGGACTCGGGAACAAGGTCAGCCCGCCGATTTTCGGGAACAAAGAGTGGGCACTGACCTCTTTCTTATGTTAGCGGCCGTATCCAATCCACAATATTACCCGCTGGTGCGCAGAGAACTCTCGTTTGAGGATATCGCCGACTCCCGGGCGAGGGAGTTATACATTGCCATGGAGGAGTCATTCCGGGAAGAACGGCTACAGGAGACGGATTACGTGCTCTCGAAACTCGAGAACGAAGAGTTGGGAGAGCTCGTGATGCGAAAAGCCTCCTCGGAAGAGTTTACCGTAAACGCCGAACAAGTTGTAAAGGATTCGGTGAGAACGATAAAGGTTCGCAGCCTGGAGGAACAGCGCCGAAAGTTGCATGAACGGATAAAGAAAGTTGAAGTGGAGGGGACCGATTCGGAAAGCATGCGGGAGATGCTTTCGGAAAAAATGTACCTCAACGAAGAATTAAAACGAATAAAGGGTGATGCGTGATGACAGAGCTTGAAACAGATCCCTCTGTTGTAAAACTGCTCGAATATGCAAAGTCGAAAAAGAAGATTACCTATGACGAGGTGAACGATTTTTTGCCGGATTCAATCGTTAATTCGGAAAAGATCGAAGATGTCATCAGCCTTCTAGAGAAGAATAACGTCAAGTTGGAGGATGAGAGCGAGGTAGCGCTCGACGAAGCGGAAGCGGAAGAAGAAGAAATCATCGAGGAAGAGGAAGAAGGGGCTGACGAAAAAGCGCCTGCTTCCGGGGATAAGAAGAAAGTCGTCTACGGCGATAAAGATTCCTCCATTGACGACCCTATCCGGCTCTACCTGCGTGAAATAGGTAAAGAGAGTCTGTTGACGGCGGACCAGGAAGTTACTCTCTCCAAGCAGATGGAGGAGGGGGAGAACATCATCAAGAGCGTCATCCGCGAATCGGGAATGATTATTCCTCAAATGTATGAAATCATGGAGAAGGCTTTTTCCAAGGTCGATCCGCGAGAGATGGACCTCACGAAAAAGGAGATCTCCGATATTCTTACCGAGCGTCGCCGGCTGAACCAGTATTACCGGGAGGATCTAAAGCAGATTGCGCCGGATCTCCGGGATTATATGGAGTACAAGAAGAAGCTGATCGCCGGAGGAAAAGATATTCTTAGCGACGAGGAGCTGTCGGAAAAACGGAAGTCCCTATTGGAGAGGATCAAGGATATCGATCTTCAGCAGGAGGAGATCAACAATTTCTCCGACAAGTTCCTCAGCACCGAGAAGAAGATTCGTCGATATCGTGACGAGCAGCAAAAGATCGAAAAACGGCTCGGTGTCTCCAATTCCAAAGAGCTGCGGGCGATGGGAAGAAATCTCGCCACTGCCGCGCGGCGCAAAGAGATCGAAGAGCGTCTACAGATCTCCGCCGATGCCATCAAGGAGCGTATCCGGCAGATCCAGATGAACGAGAAGAAACTAAAGAATATCGAAGTGGAGTTCGAGGATTCCATCGATTCCATCCTGGAGGAGTCCAAGGAGATCGCCCGCGGAAAGAACTTGATGAAGACCGCAAAGGATAAGCTGATCCAGGCTAACCTGCGGCTGGTGGTAAGTATTGCAAAAAAATATACCAACCGCGGACTGCACTTCTTTGACCTGGTCCAGGAAGGCAATATCGGCCTGATAAAGGCGGTGGAAAAGTTCGAATACCGGAAAGGCTACAAGTTTTCCACCTACGCCACCTGGTGGATTAGGCAGGCGATCACTCGCTCCATCTCCGATCAGGCTCGTACGATTCGCGTGCCGGTACATATGATTGAACAAATCAATAAGGTGGTGCGCGAGTCCCGGCAGTTGATGCAGGTCCTGGGCCGGGAGCCTACCGACGAAGAGGTTGCCGAACGGCTTGGCTGGTCCGTACTGCGGGTCAAGTCGGTGAAAAACGTGGCCCGTGAACCTATATCACTCGAAACGCCGATCGGCGAGGAGGAAGATTCACTGTTGAGCGATTTTATCGAGGATAAGGACGTAGAAAACCCTGCAAGTCAGACCGCGTTTACCATTCTGCAGGAGCAGCTGCAGGAGGTGCTGTACACTCTCCCGCCGCGTGAGCAGGAGGTGCTCAAGATGCGGTTTGGCTTGGAAGACGGATATTCTCTCACTCTTGAAGAAGTGGGACTCTATTTCAATGTTACCCGTGAGCGAATTCGCCAAATCGAGGCGAAAGCGCTACGACGTCTGCGTCATCCGAAGCGGAGCCGCAGGCTAAAAGATTATATCGATACTTAAAGGTCGGTGAAGGAGCGCACAGCCATGATGCACGAAGTGTTCGACAAACTGAAGGCGTTGCAGGATATTCTCTCCAAGAAATATGATATCGAGCGGGAGATAGAGGAGGTTCCCAAGATCCTCCATACCAAAACCGAGATGCTCAATCGCCTGAAAAAGAGCTATCTCGAAAAGAACGAGCGGGTGGAAAAGACCCGCGAGCAGATTCGGCACCTGCGAATTCGTCTCGACGATGCTGAACGGCAGCGCGAAGAGTACGAGAAGCAGATGGATCTCATCTCTACCCAACGTGAATACGAGGCGCTGGACAAGGAGATAAAGGACGCCACTGAGAAAGAACAGCAGCTGCGCAAAGAGATGCTCCGCGAGGAGAAAGTCCTGGAGGAGCTCACTGAGTCTCTGGAAAAGGATGAACAAATGATCCAGCTTCAGGAAGAGGAACTTAAGAGCGAGAACGAGCGCATCGAGCAGGAGAACGAAAGCAAGCAGAAAGAGCTGGAAGAGCTCGAAAAGCAGGAGCAGGAAATCGTACCCGGGCTGGACGAAGAGATTGTCTTCAAGTTTGAGCGGATCATCAAAAATAAATCCGGCCTCGGTATAGTTCCAGTGCGTAATTCGGTGTGCACGGGCTGCAATATGCAGCTGCCGGCACAGTTCGAGAACGATGTTCGCCGGGGCGACGATATTCTTTTCTGTCCCTACTGCAGCCGGATCCTCTTCTACGATTCCGAAGAAGAGGAACAGGAGGCGGTCGGCGAAGAAGAGACCGGCGTGCTTTCCGACTTGGTATCTCCCGAGGAACTGGAGATCGAATAGAACGCCAGGCATATATTCAGAGCGAACCGAACGGCCGCCGGACCGCATGGTTCGGAGGAAAGTCCGGGCTCCATAGGACACGGTGCCGGGTAATTCCCGGGGATGCCTGCGGGCGTCACAGATAGTGCAACAGAAAACATACCGCCTGCCTAAAGGCAGGTAAGGGTGAAAAGGTGGGGTAAGAGCCCACCGCCTTTCCGGTAACGGAGAGGGCAGTGCAAACCTCACCGGGAGCAAGGTCGAGCAGCGGCAGGGTTGTCCGCCCGAAAGTCGCGGGTTGGCTGCTGGAACGCTGCGGCAACGCAGCGTCTAGACAGATGGTCGTTTACAACAGAACCCGGCTTATAGGTTCGCTCTTTTTTTGAGTTTTGAGCAGGCAAACATGCAGCTACCGGAAAGTCGTTTCGGGTTTTCCTCGAGGCGGGACAGACGAAGACACAGAAGAAGGATTGCGGTTGTACTACTGCTCTTGATCGGCGTAGCGACCGGCGGGTTCTTTCTCTCCCGCCACACTTTTGGCGCGGATAATACCGCGGAGAGTTCCGGAGAGGGCGAAAGCGGCAAGCAATCCGAAAAGGCGTCTGATAGTTTGTCCTCCCTGTGGGAGCGGAAAGAGTATTCCCGCATCAATGAACTCTGTGAGCAGCGGCTCGAGGAAGAGCCGTTAGCGCAAAAATATCTCGCTTATAACGGATTCTCCTATTTCTATCGCGGCGTCAGCCAATACACGTTAGAGGATCAGCTTCTCCTGTTTGACAAAGCGGTGGTAAATTTGCGAAAAATCTTGGTATTCGAACAGCCGCTGTTGAAGGAGAAGGTCCATTATATTCTTGGCAAGACATATTATCATAAGGGCCGCTTCTACACCGATCAGGCTATTACGCACCTGCAGCGCTCCCTCGATTTGGGATATTCGGCGGATGATATACACCGCTATCTGGGTCTATCGTACGGGAAGCTTGATAAATACCAGGCAAGTGTCGATCATTTTTTAAAAGCGACGGAAACGTCGGCCGACCCCATTCTTTTCATGACAATTGGGAGAACCTATTATAAAATGGAGCGCATGGACGAGGCGATAGACTATCTCAATCGGGCGGTTGATAGAGCGGACAGCTCGACGATAAAAGAGAAAAGCCGTTTCCTGCTGGGAAATATTTTTCATGAGCGCGGCGCGCTGAAGAAAGCTGAAGAGCAGTACAAGCACATCATTTCGAACAACGATCAGTCCGCCGACGCTCACTACTATCTAGGTAATGTATACGAAAAGAGGAACAACCGGGTTAAGGCACGCGCCGAATGGAGAAAGGCGCTTGAAATTGACCCTTCGCACCATGGTGCTTTATTGAAACTGTACGACTGAAAACTTGGAGCAGACGATCAGGAGGGATCCCCTATGGCTTTGAAAAAACTTGGCGGCGCATTTTCGACGGATATCGGCATTGATCTTGGAACATGCAATACACTCGTATACGTACGGGGAAAGGGGATAGTAATCAGCGAACCTTCGGTTGTCGCTGTTGAGCGAGGCACAAAAAAGGTGGTTGCCGTGGGGGCCGAGGCGAAGCGCATGCTGTGGAAGACTCCGGGAGATATCATTGCGATTCGACCGTTGCGCGACGGTGTTATTGCTGATCTGGAGACCACCGAAAAAATGATCCGCTACTTTATCTCTAAGGTTCTCCCTCGCCGTTGGTTTGTCAAACCGCGGATGGTCATCGGGGTACCCACCTGCATTACCGAGGTAGAACGTCGTGCGGTAGAAGAGAGCGCCTACAAAGCCGGAGCCCGAGAGGTGAAAGTGATCGAAGAGTCTCTCGCAGCGGCAATCGGGGCCAATATTCCGATTTTCGAGCCTGCCGGACATATGGTGTGTGATGTAGGCGGAGGAACTACGGAAATTTCCGTCATTTCCTTAGGCGGCATGGTGGTAACCAATGCGATCCGACTCGGAGGCGATGAGTTTGACGAAGCAATCATTAAACACGTCCGTAACGTACACAATCTGATCGTCGGGGAGCAGACCGCCGAAAATCTCAAGATGACTATCGGCAACGCCGCCGCCGATAAGCAAATCGAAAAAATGGAAATCAAGGGAACCGACGCCATTACCGGGCTTCCTCGGCGGCTGGAGATCGACAGCGTGGAAGTGCGTGAGTCGCTGCAGGAGCCAATCAGTGCGGTTATTGAAGAGATCAAACGTACTCTGGGACAAACTCCGCCGGAACTTGCGGCCGATATAGTGGAGCGTGGGATTGTCATGACCGGCGGCGGATCGCTGCTTAAGGGATTGCCTAAGTTAATTGCAAAGGAGACCGGTGTACCGGTGATTCTGGCCGAGGAACCACTTTTGTGCGTCTCTAAGGGCGCGGGAAAATATTTCGAGCATACTCGCAATGCGGGCGATCAGAGCAAGACTATCTATAACAATATTCACAGCAGTCCGCAGTAATGGAGAAGATACGCCGGTTTTTTCAGCAGCATCGTCAGGCCGCAGTGCTCATTCTCTTCGTTGCACTTTCCTTCGGACTCATGGGGATACAAACCGGCACTGTCCGGAACGCTTCTTCAGAACTAGGCTATTCCGTGCTCTCTACGATGCAGCTCGGATTTGCAAAAGTCGGCAATGTTATCTCCGATTCGCTCGGTTCTATCCGCGAACTTCGTAAAGTCCGTAGTGAATACGAAGAGCTGCAGGAGCGTATTAATCAGTATCGCAATATCGAGCGCAACGTAGTGGACCTAAAAGAGGAAAACGAGCGGCTGCGGGATCTGCTGGGCTTTAGCCGCAAACTGGAGTACACTCATGTGGCAGCCAGGATCATCGGCAAGAAACCGGGAGATGTATTCCAAGGAATCAAGATCAACCGCGGAACCCGTGACGGAGTGGAACGCAACGATTCGGTGGTCAGTTATACAGAGGGTTTTAAGGCACTAGTCGGAAAAATTGTGGAGCTAGGACCGAATACCGCCATAGTCATGCCAATCGTCGATTCCGCCAGCTATGTGGCCGCCCGCATGCGGGACAGTCGCTACGAGGGATTGGTGCAGGGGAGCGGAACGAATATAGACCGGCTCGTAATGCGCCATGTGAAAAAACGGGCTAAAGGAGCGATCCGCTACGGCAATTTGGTTATTACTTCCGGCAACAATTCGTTGTATCCGCCGGACATTTATATCGGCCGAGTAGAGGCGGTGGAGGCTCCGGAATGGGAACCCTCCCTTACCATTACCGTAACCCCTATAGCCGATTTCGCTCGTTTAGAATATGTATTTGTTCTTACCGGCACTAAAGGAGAGCGTAAATGAGCTGGCGTCAACTGAGCCTGTATTTTCTTCTTTATGCCGGAGTCATTCTCCTCGACTCTGCCGCCCTTGGAAATTTCACCATCGGAGGCGTACATCCGGATATTCCCTTACTGCTGCTGATTTTTTTGTCCCACTACGGCGGTTCGATGTCGGGCAAACTGCTGGGCTTTTCCGGCGGACTGATGATGGACATTCTCGGCATGGCCCCGCTTGGATTTCACGCTTTAATTGGTACGGTGATCGGCCATTTCAGCGGCTTGCTTCAGGGACGGCTCTATTTGGATGCGGTAATCTTACCCGCTCTTTTAGCACTGGGCCTCACCCTTGGAAAATTTGTTGTGGTTCTGACGGCAAGTCTACTTTTTTTGCCGGAGAGAGTGGATGCGGTCCTCTCTATGAAGCTCTTCATTGAGATTGCTGTGCATATGGGCTTGGCGCCGTTTATCTACGTTGTCCTCAAATTGCTGAGGATAGTCCGCGAATACGAGAGGCGTACTCTGTAATATGAATTCCGCGCAGGGGTCGGGAGGTAATATACGACAGTACTACGCGGGGCGGATTTACGTCATGATGGCGTTATTTGTCCTGATATTCGTAGTCTTTTTGGGGTACCTGTTTCATCTGCAGGTTATTAAAGGAATGGAGTACAAAAACCGGGCTCGTCGGGTGGCTCAACGGGTTATTCCGATTCAGGCCCAGCGGGGGGAAATCTACGACCGTAATTACGACTCCCCCCTGGCGATCAATGTCGACTCCTTTGCCGTGAATATTATACCTGCCGAGCTTGATGAAGAAACACTCCGGAAGGTTGCCGAACGTCTTGCGGAAAAGCTCGAGCTCACGCCCGGGGAGATCATCGAGCAAATACCCGCCTCGTATCGCTACCAATACAAACCGGTAGAGATCAAAAACGGGGTGGGTTTTGACACGATCACCTATTTAGCCGAACATATTGACCGTTTTCCCGGTGTCACCTGGCACGGCAAATCGATACGGCATTATCCGGATATCGATTCCTTGGCTCACGTAGTAGGGTATGTGGGAAATATTACCAGTGAAGAACTTCAGATCCTCTACAATGAAGGGTATACGATCAACTCTATGATCGGTAAAAGCGGTATAGAGAAAAAGTACGATGAACTCCTGCGGGGAGAAAATGGCAAACGTTTTCAGACTGTCGACGCGCACGGTAAACAGATCAGCACCTCCACCATAAAAGAAGATCCGCCCCAAAACGGGAAGAACTTGGTGCTGACTGTCGACGAACGCATCCAAACCTTAAGTGAAAAAGCGCTGGGAAAGCGAATGGGTTCGGTGGTGGTGCTCAAGCCCGCAACCGGAGAAATCCTGGCCATGGTATCGTATCCCTGGTTTGATCCCAACAAATTCTACGGCGATGAGGCAGACACCGCTTTTCAAAGGGAATCAAAAAATCAGAACCATCCTTTCTTGAACAGGGCAATCCAGTCTAGCTACCCTCCGGCTTCTACCTTCAAAGTGATTATGACTTCCGCTGCCTTGGAGGAGGAGGCGATACCGGTGGAAAAGACCGTCATGTGCACCGGTTCTATGCGGGTCGGGAATCGGGTGTTTAAATGTTGGCGGCCTGAGGGACATGGAGCAGTGGATATGGCCAAGGGGCTTGCGCAATCCTGCGATGTATATTTTTATACCCTCGGTCTCCATCATTTAGGGATTGATACGATATCGCGCTATGCCAAGCGCTTCGGATTCGGCAGCCGCACAGGTATAGATCTACCCGGGGAGGTTTCCGGACTGGTTCCCACTCCGCAATGGAAAGAACAGATCCATCATTCCCCGTGGGTCGGCGGTGATACGGTAAACACCTCCATCGGCCAGGGCTACCTCAAGGCTACGCCGCTGCAGTTGGCCAATATGGTAGCCATGACCGTCAACGAAGGGCAGATGTATAAGCCGCATGTGCTGAAAGAGGTTCGCAATCCAACCAGCGGGACCTTGTTGGAGCGCAAGAAGCCTGAACTCCTGCACAGCTCGAGTATTCGACAGGAAACGTTCGAGAAAGTGCAGCAATTTATGCGCGGGGTAATAAGCGATGGCACGGCGGAGCCGGTCATTACCACTGATGCGGTGAAGGTAGCAGGCAAAACCGGTACCGCCGAAGTTGGCTACGATGATCGCTGGCATGCCTGGTTTGCTGCCAACGGTCCCTACGGTGCTCCTCCCGAGGAGCAGGTGGTAGTGGTCACTATGGTGGAGGCGTCCAACGAATGGGAATGGTGGGCTGTTAGAGCGGCAAATATAATATTTCAGGGTATATTTGCCGAACAGAGTTATGACGAAGCAATCGAAGCACTGAACTGGGAATGGTTACGCAATGCTGATGAGTAGTACGAGCATAGAGAGCGTCAATCGTCGGCGTTCACTCTTACAGTTCGATCCCTTTATCCTTGTCTTTATGTTGGCGCTGATGGCGATAGGGGCGATGTTTATCTATTCCAGCAATATCACCTCTTCCGGGAAGATGGTCTCTGACCAGTTCATTGCCCAGCTCGTGTGGATAGCTACCGGTTTGATACTCTACATAATCCTGCAGTTCGTGGATTATAGTCTGCTCCGGCGCCATTCTCTGCAAATTTACCTCCTGGTTATTCTCTTGTTGGTCATAACGCTGTTGTTTGGAAAGCGGGTCAACGGGGCAAAATCATGGATCGGGATCTTTGGAGTTGGTATTCAACCGTCGGAGTTCATGAAACTCGCCCTCATTCTCCTCTTAGCCTCCTACTACGAGAGCCGCCGCCGAGAGCTGTATACGCTCCGGGTCTTTCTAGCCGGACTGGGTATAACGCTAATACCCGTCGGACTGGTGCTTCTGCAGCCCGATATGGGAACTGCGTTGGTGTATTTTCCTATCTTTTTGGCCGTAAGTTTCGTAGCCGGAGTTAAAAAGCGTTACGTTCTTTTTTTGCTCAGTGCCGGACTGCTGTTAGTTACGTTCGCGGCGCTTCCGGTTTGGAACATGTACACCGGAGAGGCGGATACGCAGCTGATCAACGTCCTTGAGACTCCCGAGCTCCTCCATGTTAGCTCTGGAATTATGGTGGCAGTTACGTTGCTGGGGATAATCGGGTACAAGCTGACCAAACGAGGATATTTTTACTGGATAGGCTACGGTTTTTCTATTCTGTGGAGTTCGCTCCTCAGTTCGTACTATTTCCGTATGTTCCTTGAAGATTATCAAATTATGCGACTGGTAGTCTTTTTCAAGCCTGAAGTGGATCCTCAGGGCAGCGGTTGGAACATTATTCAGTCTATGACCGCCGTTGGTTCCGGAGGATTGTTTGGAAAGGGGTATCTCCAGGGAACGCAAAGCCACTACCAATTTCTTCCGCAGCAGAGTACTGACTTTATTTTTTCCATCATCGCCGAAGAACTCGGATATATAGGCTCCATGGCTGTCCTCTCCCTTTTTGCCCTCTTGTTGCTGCGTAGTCTTGCCATCGCTCTCAACGCAAAAGATGATTTTGGTGTGCTGGTGATAAACGGCGTGGCGATGATGATCTTCTTTCATGTCATGATTAATATCGGCATGGCTATCGGGATCATGCCGGTTACCGGTATACCCTTATTCTTTCTCAGCTATGGAGGGTCCTCCCTCTGGTCAGGTGTATTGGGATTGGGGCTTGTCCAAAATATTTACATCCACCGGTACAAGTATTAAAACAATTATCAGGAGCGCTCACTGTGAATCATAAACTCAAGCCGGAACGTGATCTGGCCCATATTTTACCGAAAGTCCAAATGCCCGGCCGTTATACTGGAGGTGAGTTTGGTACCTATCCTCCGGTTGAAGAAGGGGAACTACTCATCGTAGTCTGTTTTCCGGACCTCTACGAGATTGGTATGTCAAATCTGGCAATCAAGCTGCTGTACCGTGAGCTCAACGAAATTCCGGGTGTCAGGTGTGAACGGGTCTTTGCCCCGGCGCCGGATTTTGAGACGCTGCTGCGGCAAAAGGGTCTTCCTCTCTATACCTTGGAAAGCGGCACACCGCTGCATCATGCTGACATCGTGGGGGTGTCGGTAGGATACGAACTCGCTTTCACCTCGATTTTCTCAGTACTCGAAAGCGGCGGTATATCGCTGCATGCAGCCAAACGCAACGGCAATGAACCGCTGATACTTGCCGGCGGTCCGGCTATCAGCAATCCCGAACCTTTTGCCCCCTTCTTTGACGGAATCTATTTTGGAGAGGCAGAGGCAGTGTTCACCAAGCTGGCCGTCTCCCTACGCGATGCGAAACAGCGCGGAGCGGGCCGGGAGGGCCTTCTTGAAATCTGCAGAGAAAGCGAATACATCCTCTCTGAAGCCCAAGGCACGGCAGGTCGAGCCGTCTGGGATGGATTCGACTGTCTTCGCCCGGGTATGTACCCGGTTCCCAATATTGATGTTGTGCAGGATCACGGGGTAGTGGAGATTATGCGCGGCTGCCCAAACGGCTGCCGTTTTTGCCATGCCGGTTTTTACTACCGGCCCTTTCGCGAGAAATCCTTTTCGGTCATTGAAGGGGAGGTGGAGTATCTGGTGCACGAGCTTGGATACCGTGAAATTACCCTCTCGTCTCTCTCTACCGGCGACTATCACGGGCTGCACGATCTTGTCCGGAGACTGCACCGACGCTGGGGAAAGTACGGCGTCTCTTTCGCTCTTCCCTCTCTAAAAGTGGACTCCTTTACCTTGCCGCTGTTGCAGGAAATTTCCCGAGTTAGGAAAAGCGGACTTACCTTTGCTGTGGAGACTCCTGAACTGGAGTGGCAGCGGGGCATCAACAAAGATGTGAATGTCGAGAAGGTAGTGCAAATCCTGAAAGAGGCTCGCGAGCGGGGCTGGAATATGGCCAAGTTCTACTTCATGATCGGCCTACCGCCTCATCTCTATGGCGGCAGGGAAGAGGAGGAAGCAGACTCCATTGCCTCCTTTCTTCAGCAGGTTAGAGACGAAACCGGCTTCAAAATCAACGCTAATGTGGGCACCTTTATTCCCAAGCCGCACACCCCGTACCAATGGTCGCGGCAGCTCACAGAGGAGCAGGCCCTTGAGCGCATTCAGAGCCTAAAAAACCGCTTTCGCAAGTCTCAGGTACGGATCTCCTACCATTCACCGTTTATCTCGTTCCTCGAAGGAATCATTTCCCGGGGGGACAAGCGGGCCGGGACGCTTGCGCTGGAGGCGTACCGCCGTGGGGCACGACTCGATGCCTGGGAGGAACACCTGGACACTGAGTTGTGGCGCCGGGTGATAGAAGAAGCGGACTGGAATGTCGAACAGGAGACCTGCCGTGCACGGGATATCGAAGAAGCCCTCCCTTGGGACAGGGTAGACACCGGCTTGGAGAAACAGTATCTGCAGAAAGAGCGGCATAAGTCGGAACGCGGGGAGATGACTAATGCCTGTGAGTTCCCGTGCGATCACAATTGCGGTGTGTGCCGCTACGACCGGAGGCCCCGCATTGGGGAAGGTGAACAGGAGACGACAGATAATGAGACGAATAGGAACGGCGAGCCGATTGACGCATCTGTTTCAGCCTCGGAGCAATTAAGCGAGGGCGCCTGGCACATCTTTAGCTTCTCTAAACAGGGCAAAGCAGCCTATCTCTCTCACATCAATGTAATGAATATCTTTACCAGAGCGCTGCAGCGGGCAGGAATCCGGACCGAATATACGCAAGGGTACAACCCCAAACCGCGGCTCGAGTTTGCGCAGCCTCTCGCTCTCGGAATCTCTTCCGAGGCGGAAATAGGCCGGGTAAAACTTCTTTGCACAGCAGAGGGGCTTCCTTTGGAAGATGAACTGTGTGCAGGAATAAATGCGAAGCTGCCGGAGGGAATCCGCGTGCACTCCTTCAAGGCGTGTTCCGGTCGCAGCGGAACCGGCAAGGGTGTCTCTCTCATGCCGTTTTTCGGCGGTGCTACCTACGCCGTCACTCCTAGGGTCGAGAATATTCACGAGCGTCAGCGCCGCAGTGAGAAACTCCGCCGTCGGGCTTCCGAGGCGGGGATACCGGAGAAGCTGGTGTATCCGGGAGAGACAGACGGAGAAGTGATCTTTGAGGTTCCATCAGTTGGGGAGGAGGCGTACAAACTAAAGGAGTTTGTGCGCAGCTTTTCCGAGTTTTCCGACTTTTTGAGCGAACACCGCGTACACCGTTCCAATCTATGGACGTTCCACAATGAGACCTTTGACAAGGAGCGGGGAAGCTATATCCGTCTTTTTACCCAAAAAACACCTGAGTTTAATTAATACGTTGTATAGTATTGTGCACACTGTTGTCGCATAGCTGCACTCTTTAGCTCCAGCCAGTGCACCATGCTACAGCTATGGAACTGCTATGCTGCAGCTATTAGGTACTCGTATTGGAAGAGCCCCTGTCTTCCCGCTCTTTGGCCTCTTGCCAGTACTGTTCCATCATCTCAAAGTGTTCTCCGTCCAGAGGAAGTTCGAGCTCCCGGAAACGCTGCTCTATGTGCTGAAAGCGACGGACAAACTTTGCGTTTGTTTTATGCAGTGCCACGGAAGGGTCTATTTTGAAAAAGCGGCAGACGTTCACGAGGGTAAAGAGAAGGTCTCCAATCTCTTCCTCCACATTGCCGTTGTGAAGATGCTGCGAGAGACCCTCATCGTCCAGCAGTAGCTCTTCAAGTTCCCGAAGTTCCTCCATCATCTTTTCTACCGGACCAGTACTGTTTTCCCAATCAAACCCTTTTTGAGCCACCTTTTTCTGCAGCTTATATGCCCGCTCTAGCGGGGGTAGGGAGCGGGGGATCTCTTCTGTTACCGAGTCTATTTCGTCTTTTTTCTCTACATCTCGTTTAATGCTGTTCCAAAGCTCTATTACTTCCTCAGAGTTATCCCGTTTTTCTTCCCCAAAGACGTGAGGGTGACGCCGAATTAGCTTATCGCCGATTTCATTCAGAATTGAAGAGATATCGAAAATACCTTCTTGCTGATTAATATAGGATATCATGGTGACAAGGAGATACAAGTCGCCTAGTTCTTCTCGCTCATTCTCTATGTCGCCGCCTTCTATCGCATCGATCAGTTCATAGGTTTCTTCAAGCAAGTTTGGTGCCAGTGATTCGTCGGTTTGCTTGCGGTCCCAAGGGCATCCCTCCGGACCTCGTAGCGTGGCGATTATCTCGAGCAGTCTTTGATAGGCCTCTGTTTCGTCAGTAAAGGAATCTGAATAGTTCTGCATACCCACTGTATATCACATCGAATGCAAAATGGCTACCTATCTAATCCGGTGCAAGGGTAGCCTCCAGCAAATGGACACGGGCCGCATTTCGCCGAATGCAAAAAATAAAAAAGTAGACAGAATATGTATTATCGGAAGTTATAGTGAGCTGTGCGAAGATGCACTGAAATACTATTGAAGCACCCGCGGTAATACTCTCCGAGTGCCTTTGGTCCTATCGTGCTCAATTGCGGTAGTAGGCACTCACTTTTACAAATATCCAGAGAAGAATTGCCGAGGTAATCAGTGGAGGGAAAATATTAACCGAATCGTTGATATTTGTCAGATACTGAATGACGTCATCCAAAAGGTAGCCGAGAGCTCCGCCGAGAAAGGAGCCAATCAGCCCTACAATAAGAGCGCCGACAAAGTGGCCGATAACATCCCGCTTAAACAGGTAGTACCCTACGAGGGCTACCCCGAAACCGACAATGAAATATACCAGTCCGATGTTCACATAATAGCTGACCATTCTTTAGTACTCCTTATGGTGAAAAAACATGTACGATCTATATGTTATCTGCATTAATCCGGCGTAACCGTGCCCATAAATACGATGTTCTCCGTCGGTAGCCCCAAATAACTGTTGGCAAAGATGGTGGTAAAGCTTCCTACATCGAAGCCGTAAATGATCGAAAAAAACGCAATCGTTACTGGATCGGATTCGCTTAGCTCCTCCGGAACATCTGCGTGACCATCCGAATCACTCGCTGCTATGTAGTCACCCTGGGTATCGGTAAAGCCGAGGACGGTATCACTTTCACTTTCTGATACACGCCGGTAAAGGTAGATTTCTTTCGGATAATCATCGGGATCGCCGGTGGGATAATCGCTATCTAGGATAGATAACTCGGAGGAACCGGAAGATTCGGTAGTCATACTTACATCAAAAGAGTTCGCCCCCCCGTAGGTTTGTTCAATGGGAAACAGCGGGGGCGAATCTGAACCAATTTCCCCTTCTAAATTGCTGCTGCCGGGAGGCGTATCGCTCGTAGAGGCAACCGCAAGCCAGTAGGGGCTGTCGACGGGGGAAGTCTCGCCGGCACTCAGGGCTGCGCCGCGGTCGCGCTCTTCACTCACCTCTTCAAAGCCGCTTCGGTTTTGGAACGCTGACTGGAGATCCTCGATTATCGTCTCTTCAGAAACCGAGCCGGCATAGATCCGGTAATAGATCTCATAGCCGCGAAATACACCGGAGGTAACCTGTGATTGGTGCTCAAAACCATCGCCCGCCGAAACACTCTCCGGGGGAACCAAATAAGGATAGGAGGCAATGCCGCAGCCGCCGAACAGGAACACAGCTGTCCCCAAAGTCCCGGCCAAAGCAACGAATTGAAGCAGGCCGGCGAGCGGCAGCCGCAGAAGCATGGAGTTCGTGCACTTCATACCGTTCTTCATGAATCCGAGGAGCTTACCCCTGTGCTTACGAGTACGGGATTGTCCTTGATATCGATGAGTTCGTAAATAAGCACCGGCCGTTGTTTGCCTTTGACCCGAATGTTATCGAGCTCCCGGACTACTACCTGATCTTTGACCAATCCGTAGGTATATTCGCTGATGATAACCCGGGTTTTATACTGTTTGTTCGTGCCTTCCAGACGTGCACCAAGATTGACATTGTCGCCGATCAACGTGTAGTCCATACGTTGTGTTGAGCCCATGTTGCCCACTGTCATGCGGCCGGAGTTGATGCCAATGCCGATGTCGAGCTGCTGATCCTCGGGCAAGCTGTCATTCAGCTCGCGCAGTGCCTGCAGCTGTTCCACGGCGCACTTGCATGCCCGCAGCGCATGGTCTTCCTGAGGTAGCGGTGCCCCCCAGAAGCACATGACGGCATCGCCTTCGTATTTATCCAGCGTGCCTTCGTACTTGAGGATAATATCGGTCATTGCCGTCAAGTATTTATTGAGTATGCGCACCAGCTCCTGAGGCGTCATGCTTTCGGATATGGTGGTAAAACCGCGGATGTCGGAGAAGTAGACGGTGATCTCCTTATCCACACCGCCTAGCTCAGGCGGATTCTCCAAGATCTGATCCACCACCTTAGGGCTCACGTAAGTGCCAAACATACTACGGATGCGCCGTTTGTCTTTCTCCTCTGTCACAACCCGATAGATTACAATCGAGATGAGCGTAAAGAAGGTGGCTATCGCAGGGTTGGAGAAGTTGAGCAGCATTGAATGTATGTCGAACAGGATCGAGGAGACAAAAAACAGTGCAGCAATCATTAACAGTGCACTGATGAACGCCCAGGGGGTCGAAACACGGGAAGAGAGGAACGCAACGATAAACACCATTCCCAATAGGACCAAGGCATCAATCCACCAGGGTACGGCTACAAGAAAATTATCCATCAAAATTGTATTGAGGGCGTTTGCATGAATTTCAACACCGTACATGAGTCCGTAGGGGGTTGGTTTGTGATCAGCTGCCATTCCGCGGGTGAAAGAGCCGACCATCACAATCTTGTTATCCAATGCTCTAGTTGAGGGCCATGAAGAGGGATTGGGACCGGGAGGATTCTGTGCATATCCTGCGTACGAACGCACGGGAAAGGTCTGACGTGCTCCCGGAGAAGAGAACGAAGGAGGGCCCATATAATTGATCCGCATATTGCCCTGCGTGTCGATCGGAATGGTGATCTCCTTCACTTCCCTGCTCTTGCCCTCTTTGACCAGGTTTCCCTCCTTATCGTACTCCGGCTGCTCGATTTGTAGCGTATACGGCTCCCAGATTCCGGTCTTAGTGTTGAACTGCTGCGGCTGCGGGATGCGGATGTAATCCCCAATTTTGACCTCTACATCGGAGGGCTCTTTATTGAAATACTCCAAGGCCAGGGTAAGTGTGACCGCGGGTATGAAATAATCGCGGTATTTACGGATTACATAGAAGGTGTCGTCGATATTCCCGTCGTTGTCCGTGTCCACCTTCTGTTTTGGAGCCGAGGCTTTCAGCTCCTCCTCCAGGTTCTCCAGGACGCGTTTGTTTATCGGATGAGGAATGGTGTGCTGCCTACCCTCCTTATCAGTCCACGCAAAGCGTTCGTACTGCTCCCGGTCAACCGGGTCAGCAGATGTGAGTTCACGAAAAGGAACCTCGGAGATTTTCTCACTGAATTTGGCAATCAATGGCTGTCGGCGAAAGATGTCGTCCTGATCGGATAGGTAATTGGCATGACCGTATCCTGCAGCCGCCTTTCCGTACGGACGCAGCGGCGGCTGCACACCAAAGTACGGCCACAATTCTTCCCAATTTCCGCTTACATCAGTGATCTCGCCGTACTGCTGGAGAAGTGTCTTTTGCCGCTCTATAAGAAGTTCCCGCTTCCGGTCGGGAGGCGGACTTTCGTCCAGCAGGGTCTCCAAAAACACCCTGCCGTTTTCCTGAATACTGTCTACCAACACACCGTCGTAAACCGCATTGTCCGAGGGTTCGTTGAAAAAGATATCCAGCAAAACCGCCCTCTCGCGCCGCTGTTGATTGCGGATTCGTGTGAAGGTATTCAGCAAATCGGCGTGGGTATAGCGTGGAAAGGGCCAGCGCCCGATCTCGCTCAGAGTACGGAAGTCGATCCCGACAATTAAAATATCCTTGGAAATCCGGGGGTTGCGCTCCACATATTTTACTCCCTCCTGAATCTCCTCGGCTTGAAACAGATTTTTGAAACGAAAGTGAACATCTTCCACTTTCCGTTCCAGGTTGTCGAGAATGATGGTTCCTTCAGAAATGGCGGTTACAGCGAGAATAATCACGGCGGCAATAATAAAGCCGAAGTACCGTGCTTCGAAAATCTTACTGCGTTTCGTAGTTTTTTTCGACTTCTTTTTGTCCGCCATTGTTCCCCCTGTTATCGGACGCTATCCCGTACACTGCACATTGTTATCCCTGGGAGTTAATATAAATTATACGGTCTCGGGCCAGTTTTGTCCAATTACTCGCCGAAAAATTGTCGATCAGCTCATTATACGCATCCAGAGCAGATTCGGTCTCGCCCTGCTGCTCATAGAGTCTGCCGATGGAAAAAAGTGCATGCGGCGCCTCCGGGGTGGTATCGGAATACCGATCCCGTATCCGCTGATAGTGTGAGAGTGCCTCATCATAGCGTTCGAGTTCCTCTTTACATGCCGCAGCGCTCATCAGCGCCACCGGCGCAAGATAGCTATTGCCATAGGAGTCGGCGACTTCCATAAAATGCTCGGCCGCTTTTTCCCGATTTTCCTTCGCATATTCGAGCTGTCCCAAGACCATGAGAGCCCGTTGAGCAGCAAACATCCCCGAGTAAGAGTCACGAATTTCCGCACTCTTGCTGCGGATCTGTTCCTCCAATTCGCTCTTCTCTTCTTCTTCAGCGTTGCGCCACTCATCCATCGAATTGATCAGCTCTTCGGCCTGCTGGCTAGAAGATTCAAGTCGATTTTGGTGAACCATGGTATAAATGCCGGTGGCAATCAAAATGACAACAATAAGTCCGGCGATTCCGATAATGACTTTTTTGTAGGCGTGAAGAAATTGGGAGAGTTTGTCTTTGAACGTCATCTCTTCCTGACGTTTTTCCGTTTGTGCCATACGAGTACTCCTTTTCTGTTACTTCTTGATGTCGAGTTCTTTGATCAATTTTGAGAGATAGGTGCGCTGAATACCCAGTACTTTTGCCGTCTCCGTCTGATTCCAGGAGTGGTTTTCCAAAAGCGTACGAATATAATTGCGCTTGAAACTGTTGACCGCCTCCTTGAGGGATTGCTCGCCGTATTCTTCCTCCTCGCCGGAGCCCGACGATTGCAGGAGCAAATCGTCGTGCTCAATGTAGGGGCCGGAGGAGATGACCACTGCACGCTCCACCACATTTTCAAGTTCCCGGATGTTGCCGGGCCAGCTGTATGAGAGCAGGCGGTCCATTGCCGAGGGAGAAAAACCTTTGAGCTGTTTTTTTGTCTCTCGGTTAATTCGGTTGAGAAAAAAGTTGGATAGCTCTTCTATATCATCCGGCCGTTCCCTGAGAGGCGGCACATAAATGGGAAGCACATTGAGCCGATAGTAGAGGTCTTCACGAAAATTTCCGTTTTCTACCTCGGCATCAATATCCTTATTGGTGGCTGCAAGGATTCTCACGTCGACATACGTCGGTTCGCTGGCCCCTACTTTCTGGAAGGTTTTGTGCTGAATAGCCCGCAGCAGCTTGGGCTGCAAATTGAGGGGAATCTCAGCCACCTCGTCGAGGAAGAGAGTCCCCCCGTTGGCAAGTTCGAAACGCCCGGTCCTGTCACGATGAGCGTCGGTGAAGGCGCCTTTTACATGACCGAAAAGCTCACTCTCGAGGAGGTGTTCGGGCAGGGCGGCGCAGTTGACGCGAATAAACGGCCCTTCCCGGCGAGGACTGCTGAGGTGAATCTGCTCGGCAAAGAGCTCTTTTCCGGTACCGCTCTCACCCATAATGAGGACTGAGGAGTCGGTGGCAGCAACCTTGCGTGCTAACTGCAATTTCTCGGTAATAAGGGCGCTGGAACCGACAAAGGTGTGATACCCGCTGGTGTTTTGCAGCTGATCCTGTAGGGCGTGCACCTCGTTGCGAACCTTCTGATACTCCTCCGCGTTTCGCAGCGCTATGGCAGCCTGGCCGGCGAACACCTCGAGCCACTGCAAATCGTCGTCATTGAAGAGGCCGCCCCCCTGTTTATTGATGATTTCGATGACGCCGATACAGGTGTTTTTGAGCAGCATGGGAACGGCGAGGATGGAGTTAGTTTGATAGCCCACTTTTTTACTGATATCAGAGAAGAAGCGCTCATCCCGATCTACGTCGTTGACGATCAGGGAGGTACGGTTTTCCGCCACCCAGCCGGCAATTCCTTCTCCCATGCGGAGTGAAAACTTCTGTACTTCCTTGCTTTTAGTTCCCAGAGCAATTTCGAAGTAAAGACGCCCGTCATCGCGATTGACCAGCAATAAAGAAGAGGCCTCCCCACCCGTCAGCCTGGTTGCCGACTCAAGAATACGGGTAAGGAGGGTTTTTCCGTCCTGCACTTCGGAGTTTATTAGGGAGTTTATTTCTATAAGGGTTTGCAGACGCTCAGCGTCAGGGCGCGATTTAAGCATATCATGAATCTAACGCGTCGTTCCCTTTCTCCTTAAGGAGATCGCCGAACGTTACGGTTTCTCCATCGCTCTCGTCGTCGTGGATGTATTTTGACATTTCCTTCTTCTGCTGTTTTTTGCGCAGTTCTTTAACGGAGAGACTCAGCTTCTGCTGTTCGGGTTTTATATCCAGCACTGCGGCTTCGACTTTATCGCCGGGCTTGTACTGCTTGAGCAGCTCGTCTCCGGAAACCTCATCGTTGGGATCGCCGAGATTAAACTTATGCAGCAGCCCTTCGATATCGCCCGGTACACGGACAAAGATTCCAAAATCGGTGACCGAAGTGACCTCGCCTTCGATTATGCTGCCTTTCGGATACGACTTCTGCATCGACTTCCAGGGGTCTTCGGTGAGCTGTTTCACTCCTACCCGGATGCGATGAGACTCGGAATCTACTTCGGTAACTACAGATTCGATCTCCTCGCCCTCGGTGAGGACGGAAGCGGGATTTTTTATCTTCTTTGTCCAGGAAAGATCGTCGGCATGCAGGAAGGCGTCGATACCCTCTTCCAGCTGCACGAAAGCCCCGGCATTGGTGATTTTGACCACTTTGCGCTTTAGGCGAGTGCCTACAGGATACTTCTTCTCGATATCGTCCCACGGGTTGTCGTATACTTGCTTGATACCCAAGGACACTCGTCCCTGCTGCAAGTCGTAGGAAAGAATCTTCACCTCCACCTCATCGCTTTCGGAAAGCACCTCTTTGGGATGATTGATCCGCTTGGTCCAGGAAAGTTCAGAGACGTGGACGAGACCCTCGATACCTTCTTCAAGTTCTACAAAAGCGCCAAAATCGGCAAGCTTGGTGACTCGTCCCTTAACGATATCGTCTACCTGATATTTATTTTCGAAATTGGACCACGGATCCGGAGTGAAGTGCTTGAGAGAGAGATTGATTTTCTGCTCTTCGGGATCAAGATTGATGACCTTTAGTTCGATCTCCTGGCCCTTTTTAACAAAGTCTTTAGGACGCGTCACATGGCCCCAGCTCATGTCGTTGATGTGGAGCAGGCCGTCGAAGCCGCCTAGATCGACAAATGCTCCGAAGGAGGTAAAGCTCTTGACGGTCCCCTTTACGGTATCACCGATCTGGGTGTTTTCAAAGAAAGCTTTCTTTTTTCGCTCGATCTCTTGTTCAAGATACCCGCGTCGGGAAAGCACGATTTTGAGTTTGTTGTTGCTGTACAGGCGGTCGATCAGAAACCATCCCTCTGTGCCAACGTACTCCTCCGGATTCTCGACTCGCTGAACATCTGTTTTAGAGAAAGGGCAAAACCCGCGGGTATTGTAGCCGAGGTCAACCTCGAAACCGCCCTTGATGTTTTTATCAAAGGTGCCTTTGATGGGCTGGCCGTTGTCAAAAGCCTCGCGAAGCTCCTTCCAGAACACGCGGAGGTCCGCTTTCTGCTTGGACACCACGACCTGACCGCCTTTACCTTCTTTGCGAACGAGCACGACGCTTACGTCTTCGCCGATTTGGGGTTTCTCTTGGAACTCTTCCAGGGGAATCTTCCCTTCCGATTTATACCCGACGTCCACAAAGACGGTTTCGGGGGTTACTTCAACTACTTTTCCGTCTATAAGTTGACCCTCTTCGATCTCGTTGAGGGCCTTAAGGTACTCCTCTTGCAGCGAGGATTGCCTGTTTGCTGCCGTTTCCGCGTCTTTCTCAGTCATCACTGCCGTACTACTCCTGGTTACTGATGTTACGATTATGGATAGTATGTATCACTTTCTCACAAACTTGATCTATGGTCAAGTGTGATGTATCCAAATAGACCGCATCGGGAGCCAATTCCAGCCTGCCAAGAGGTTTGGTGCGGTCGATGTGGTCGCGGTCGCTGATGCTTTGTTTGATTTTCTCCAACGACAAATTGCTGGTCCCCTGCGCATACCGTCTCTCCGCACGGGTTTCCACCGAGGCATCAAGAAACACTTTCACCTCGGCATCCGGAAAGACTACCGTAGTGATATCCCTGCCTTCCACTACCGCGTCGATATCCGCGGTAATAGAACGCAGTTCCCGGTTTACGAGTTCTCTGATCTCCGGGAAAGAGGAGACGGCGGCCACATGTGCATCCACTGCATCGGTGTGGAGTTCCTCTTCCACGTTGCTGCCGTCCACATGCAGAGCTCCGTCACGCAGCTCAAACCGCGCTTCTGAAGCAAGACGCACGGACGCATCTTTATCCTCCGGATTTTTCCCCGCATCAAGTACTCGCCATGTGACGGCGCGGTATAAATTCCCGGAATTGATGTATTTCATCCCGGTACGGTGGGCAATGCATTTGGCTATAGTGCTTTTTCCAACCCCTGCTGGGCCGTCCAGGGCAACGATCATTGCGATTTCCCCCGTGATTGAAGTTCAGGTGCCAATTTTGACCGCTCTTCGCCGGTGAGACTCCGGTATGCTCCGGAGCTGAGAACACCGATCTTTACCGGACCTATACGGACCCGTATGAGGCGTCGTATTCCGACCCCGATATGGGCGAAAAGGTTGCGGATCTCCCGGTTTTTCCCCTCTTTCAGGACCAACTCGAGCTCCTCAGGCCCTTTGCGCATATAGGTTTCTATCACATATTGTACTCCGTCGACAACGACCCCGCGGCAAAACTCTTCCAATTGCTCGTCGGGAACCGGAGCGGAGGTGAACACCCGATAGCATTTTTCGACCTCCCGGGAGGGATGCATCACCGAATTGGCAAACTCACCGTCGTTGGTAAAGATTATGAGCCCTTCGGAGTACATATCCAACCGTCCGACGTGAAACAAGCGCACGCCCTCCTCGCGGGGCAAAAAATCCAGCGCCAGCGGGCGTCCCTCGGGGTCGCTGTTGCTGCACACGTACCCGGGCGGCTTGTTGAGCACATAGTAGCAGTAGGTTTGCGGAGGGCGTACCGGGTGTCCGTCAAACTCCACTAAATCACCGGCGCTCACCGTCACTCCTTGTTGAGTAACGATACGGCCGTTTACTTTCACCCGCCCGGCGGCAATATGCGTTTCGCATTTTCTTCGGGAATCGATACCGCACTGTGCAAGATAGCGTTGCAGCCGCATCGACTTCTCTTCAGTGTTCATCGCTCTCCAATTCGAAACGATCCTGGTCGAGTTCGTTGAGTTTAGGCAGATCAGAAATGGATGAGAGGCGAAAGAGCCGCAGAAATTCCTTGGTCGTTCCGTATTGGGTGGGTTTTCCCGGGCTATCTTTCTTTCCCACTACCTTGATAAGGCCGCGGTCGAGAAGCTGTTTGATCATATTTGTTGTGGAGACACCGCGAATATTATCCACCTCGGCCCGAGTGATAGGCTGTGAATAGGCAATAATGGAGAGAGTCTCGAGGGCGGCCTTGGAGAGCCGATTCTCGTTGCGTTTTCCGTAGCGATCTTTTAGAAAGTCCCACAGTTCACTCTTGGGAATAAGCTGAATCCCCTCGCCTATTTCCACCGGCTCGATCCCATGGCTCTCGTCGGCATACTTCTCTTTCAACTGCTCCACCGCCTGGACTACCACATCTTTGGAGAGGCTCGCATAGCGGGCTATCTTATCCGTAGAGATGGGATCATTTTCGAGAAAGAGGATTGCTTCTACCAGCGCTACTTCGCGTACCAGTTCCATACTCCTTAGTCTTTATCGCTACTATCGTCGATTACGTTCGATTCATCCGTTTCGTCCGGATGTGTTGAAGGGGGCGGCTCGGAAGTCCCCGTTGTTCTGGCCACCATTTTTATATCACCAAACAGCCGATTTTGAAAGATGCTGAGTATCTTTGTTTTTACTGCGTCCAGAATTGCCAAGAAGGCACACACGATCTCCATGGCAGAGCCTTTACGGGAGAGGAGATCGGCAAAATAGAACTCCCCCTTTGTCTCCAGGAGTTCGTAGATAAGGCTGATTTTTTCATTGATGGTGACCTCTTCGCTCAGGTCGATTACGTTCTCGGCGGATATTCCGGAAACCATGTGTGAGAAGGTTTTGAGTAGGTCCCATACGTCGATTTTGGTCCACATGGCCTCGTCCTCGGCAAAGGGGAGCGAGCGCTGCATTTTGTTGCGCTCCAGCACCCATTCCGCTTCCTGAGCCTTCTCCGCCATTACTTCCGTCAACTTTTTGTACTTCTGGTACTCTATGAGACGATCCACCAGTTCCTGACGCGGGTCTTCAAACTCCTCGTCAAAATCCACTTCCACCGGCAGGAGCATTTGACTCTTTATATAGAGCAGGGTCGAGGCCATTACGTAAAAATCAGTCAGATTCTCAAGTTCCAGTTTGACGGCGTATTCGATATAGGCGATATATTGCTCGGTAATCTCGGCAATCGGGATATCATAGATATTTACTTCGTTTTTCCGGATGAGAAAGAGCAGCAGATCGAGGGGGCCTTCGAAGCTGTCGAGAGAAAAACGCTGCTTCTCTTCCTCTTTCCTCTCTGCTGTATCCTCTGTGCTGTCTTCCGTATCAGTCTGCTCCGCCATCGGTTTTAGAAGAGTTCCTTATCGCCGTTGTCGTTTTCGGAGACTTCATCGGCGCTTTTCTTGCTTCCGCCCTTAGAGGAGCCGCTTTTTGACGAGCTGCCTGAGCTAGCTTTGGACGTCCCGCTCTTGGCGCCGCCGGATTGGCTGGAACCTTCGCCGGACTTGTTATTCTGCTCATACGCCGCTGAGTTCTCGGCCTCCTGGGAGGCGTTCTCCTGCTCTTCAAACCGCTCGGGAAAGAGCGCCCGGCGCACCTTTTGATCGATCTCCGCCATGGTTTCGGGATTGTTCTCCAGGAAGGACTTCACGTTTTCCCTCCCCTGTCCGATGCGTTCTTCTCCGTAGGAGTACCAACTTCCGCTTTTGCTAATGATGTCGTGCTGCACTGCCGCGTCAAGCAAGCTAGCGCTGCTGCTGATGCCTTTCCCAAAGATGATCTCTAGTTCGGCTTTGCGAAATGGGGAAGCAACTTTGTTTTTGACTACCTTCACCCTTACCCGGTTCCCGATGGCCTCGTCGGAGCCTTTCGAGATCGTCTCGATACGGCGCACTTCCAAGCGCACCGAAGAGTAAAACTTGAGCGCCCGGCCGCCGGTGGTGGTTTCTGGATTACCAAACATCACGCCGATCTTCATCCGTATCTGATTGATAAACACGAGACTGGTGCCGGATTTCGACATCGTTCCGGTTAGTTTACGCAGGGCCTGACTCATGAGGCGAGCCTGCAGCCCCATGTGAGAGTCGCCCATCTCACCGTCGATCTCAGCCTGGGGAGTAAGCGCTGCGACGGAGTCGATGACGATAATATCTACCGCTCCGGAGCGCACCAGCGATTCGGCTATTTCGAGCGCCTGTTCTCCGGTATCGGGCTGGGAGACCCACAACTCGTCGATCTTGACTCCCAGATTGCGGGCATAGACGGGATCGAGGGCGTGTTCGGCATCCACAAAGGCAGCAATACCGCCTTGCCGCTGGCATTCCGCAATTGCATGCAGAGCGAGCGTAGTCTTTCCGGAGGATTCGGGGCCGAAAATCTCCGAAACGCGTCCTCGCGGGTACCCTCCAACACCGAGGGCGGCATCGAGCAAAATGGAGCCGGAAGGAATAACGCCCATTTCCGTCTCCCGGCGTTCCCCGCTGAGTTTCATCAGCGAGCCTTTCCCGAACTGCTTCTCAATTTGCATCCGGGCCGCTTCGAGCGCTTTGCTCTTCTCTTCCTTGGTATGCGAAGCCGGATTCAATTCTTCGCTCTTTTTGGCCATTCCATTATCCTCCTGCGCAGACAGCTCTGTACTTGTATACTGTATATACTGCGGTTGTACTTCACGGGGCGAGTCGATACCGTAAAGATATTGTATAGGTATCCGTTTTTCGTGGTCAAGAAAGTTGCCGGGCTATAAACGTTTTTTGGAGTCGAGCAGTATGGTCACAGGTCCGGCGTTGACGGAGTACACTTCCATTTTTGCGCCAAACTCACCGGTGGCAACGGTAAATCCCCGCTCACGCAGGGTCTCCACATAGTGCTCGTACAGACGCTCTCCCAACTCCGGGGGAGCGGCCGGGTTGTAGGACGGTCGCTTGCCCTTGCGAGTGTCGGCACAAAGGGTAAATTGAGAGACCACCAGGATTTCTCCGTGCGTGTCGCTCACCGAACGGTTCATTCGTCCGGCATCGTCCTCGAAGATCCGTAAACCGGTAACCTTGTCGGCGATGTACTCCACGTCCGGCTCTTCGTCCTCCCGCTCTACTCCCAAGTAGACCAGAAGACCGGCGCCGACGGAACCAACCGTTCGCTCTTCAACGGTCACACGCCCCTCTTTTACCCGTTGTACAACCGCTCGCACAGCTACTACTCCTCCTTCTCTTCGACGGAAAACTGATGAATCGAGTGTGCCATAATTTTGAAGGAGTTACCAGAGGTTTGTATCGTGCCCAGCACTTCAATGGGAAAGGCGGGGTCGATCTCAGCCGCGTAATCAAGCTCTACCGGCACGATCCCTTTCACCACCTTCTTGTTTTCGTAGCCTACCAGCAAATCGAAAATTATCTTCTCTTTGCCAACTGAGAGGTTGCTTACCCGGCCTTTCCAGCTGACAAAGCATTCATGGTACAACTGCGGCGTTTCAGCCACCTCTTCATAGCTGAAATCGGTCTGCAGAGTTCCAAAACTCGGAGTACGTATGTACCCTTCCAGGAGATTCAGTTTCTTTTTGAGTTCCGTC
This sequence comes from uncultured Spirochaetaceae bacterium, assembly GCA_964346455.1. Lineage (GTDB taxonomy): Bacteria > Spirochaetota > Spirochaetia > DSM-16054 > Sediminispirochaetaceae > CAYFUX01. Next base: position 137,215 of record CAYFUX010000002.1, on the reverse strand, counting down.
GAGATGTTGGAAAGTTGCAGCCGGTTGATCTCCCTGTGGGCCAAGTTGTCCCGATAGTCGTGAAACAGTTCGATAATTCTGCGATAGCGTCGCCGCAGTTCCTCTTCTTCGAATTCGAAAAGAAGATCATCGGAGCTACGGTCGCTGCCGTAGGTATCGACGGAGAGATCGAGAGAGGCAATATTATCCCGCGGCTCTTCTCTGGTCATGTTGCTGACGACTCCGCTGAGATACGGATAGGAAAAGATCCCTCCGCCGCCGAGCACGAGGATAATGAGTGCAGCGGTGAGATAAGGACGCCGGGTCCGATCTTTGGGAAGCAGAGTGTTGATGCGTTTGGATTCAGTCAGCTCCACAAACGAATCCGGCTCTATATGCCGCTTCAGCAGTCTCAGCCCCCGTTGAGCCTGGCGGTTCTTCGGATCCTGATCGAGGATGTTAAACCATATTTTGAGGGCTTCCGCCGTTTCGCCGCGCCGCAGATAGACTACGGCAAGTCCCAGTTGAGCAGGGATATCCGAGGACTTGATGTTGAGGGCTCTGTGGAGGTAGGAGTACGCCCCGCCAAAGTCGTTCATGTAGAGGCAGGACATTCCCAAAATATAAAAGAACCGGTAACTTTCCCGGTAACGAAACACTTGAGACTCAAGAAGCTGTATCGCTTGAGAGTATTTACCCGCATGATAAAGTTTTGCGGCCCTCTTGAGATCGTTTTTCGCCATATCGTCGTACCGCTATTGCGATTGGCTATTGTCAGGTGAACGGCGCTGCAGCTCCTCGAGTTTTTGTTCGAGCACCTCTACCTTTTCACCTGTCGGCACCTCTTCGGACTCGAGGAGAGAGTCGATAGCCTGCAGGATATCGTTGACGCGCAGCAATCGCTCTTCAAGCCTTAGCGGCTCTCGCGTGCCACTATCTCCCGCTGTTTCTGTGAGTTTTTCCACCTCGCCGCTCTTTTGCTGTCCTGCTGTTCTTGCAGCGGTCTCGAGGTAGTTCTTTCCCGTGCCAATGATGAAGGAGACCTTCCTGAGTGCCCCGGGGACAAGGCGGCGAGGTTCGTAAAAGTGGCACACCGCCGAATCGTTTACCGAATATGGCAGCAAGTTAAACTTCCGCTCCTCCCGGACCTGCATATTCCAGGTGCTGTCGCTGAGCCGCTTCCAATTTGCAAACACGATCCGCTCAGGGGCAGTGAGAGATGAGCCGCGGGTAACCACTCTGAGGCCGGGAAAGGAGTGGGCGTCAGGGGCGGGAGAGAGCCACCATCTTGGAACGCTGTCGACATATTCCGTTTCCCGTGTAAGTGCATCGCCGGTAGAGGTGAGAAAATGCTCCGTACGTCGCTCTCCAAGATAGGTATCAAAGAGATAATTCACTCCCACGGTTTGGGCGGTGTCGGAGGTATTTCCGATGGAAATGTCGATACGCAAACCGTCGGCAAGCTTCTCGGCGGAGGAGCGCACGAATGAAAAGCGCTCCCGTATTTCGAAACGACTATTCTTCCATATAAAGACAGCACCGTCACTGCGTTTTTCTACCCGCTGAGAAAAGTCAGAAGAGGAGCCGAGAGTGACAATACGGTTGCCCAAAAGCACTCCCAGTGAACTCGTCCTGGGATCCTGGCTGAACAAGAGTTCGGTATATTGCTCGTCCTTGATATTTTCCAAATAGGCTAGGCTGAAACGGCCGGTGTCCTCGTGAAGCGTTAACCGCATACGTCCCTGTGTGATTTCCAGTGCCGCTGACGACAAGACCGGAATCAGGAGTACGACGGCCAGCAGCGCTGCAGTGCGGCACTTCATGAATCCCCTCCCCTCTTTCTCTTCTCTCCCAGATACTTGTTTTTCAAATTAAGTGCTTCGTTCTTAAGTTCAAGCAGGCGCTGCAGCAGTTCCTCATCTCCTACATCACTCGGTTGAGCTTTCTCGACCGGAACCTCTCCCGTGCCGTTTTGAAGCCTGGATACTTGTTGTTTCAATTCTTTGTTTTCTCGCCGCAGCTTCTGCAGTTCTTTGCGCTGCTCTTCGCTCTCTCGGTTCAACTCTGCCGCAAGAGTCTCTTCATCTTCGGACATAGCAGCGGCAAGTTTTCGCTGGTAACTGCTGATGGCGTATTCGTACTCTTTCTCCCTGCGGCGAAACTGTTCGAGTGCCTTTAAGTACTCTTCGTGGCTGATGCGCAACAGCTTCAACAATTCACGCTCCCGCTTTTTCAGATCGATAAGCGAGAGACGATACCGGGCGGCTTCGCTTTTGTAACTGCGAGGGTAATCATTGACCACTGTAGAGAACAGCCGGCGGGACTCATCAAAATGGCCCATCGAGAAGAGGGCTTCACCGATCCAAAAAAACGCGTTCCCCCTGAAAGGATGTTCAGTATAGGTGTCGGTAAACGAATAGAGGAGTTTGATCGCTTCTTGCTGTTTCCCCTCTTCGATAAGCATCCGACCTTTCTGATACAAACCGACGGGGTACTGATCATGCCCCGGGTAATTTTCCAGGAAGAAGTTCAGATTTTCGAGCGCTTTTTCGGCCTTATCGAGCGCCATGTAGCTTCTGGCGATCCAGTAATACGCGCTCCCGTGCGCATCTTCCCAGGATGGGTTGAGCACCACATCCCGAAAGGTGAGTAGTGCATCCTGGTAGTTGCCCTCGCCAAACTGCTCTTTTCCTTGAGCAAGCATCTCGGAAGCCGAGGAGTCGCTGCCAAACAGCACAGCTGAGGTGAACAAAAGGAGGATGATCATTCCCGCAGTGCATAGTTTTTTCATATTGACCATGATATATGCCCCCACTTCATTGTCGGCCCCTTTGTATTCTATCTGAAGTTATTTCAAAAATCTCTGTTTTTACGTGTTGCGTCTGCGCGTCCTTCGCATCCCGTGTCTTTGCCCCTTCACCGGCCGCGAACGAGCTGCACTTCGCGTACCGGATCTTCCGCCTTGAAGAAGGAGCTTCCGCTTACGAGGACCTCTGTTCCGGCTTCCCGTACCGTTTCTGCAGTTTTTGAGTTTACTCCGCCGTCCACCGAGAGAAGGTAGTCATACGCATACTGCTGTTTGAGCGCATGCAGATAGCTGACCTTCTCCAAGCATTCGGGGATCATCTTCTGTCCCCCAAACCCCGGGTTCACGGTCATGATAAGGATGAGATCGAGAAACGGCAGAAGCATTTCGAGCTCTCGCGCCGGGGTCGACGGGACAAGGGAGATCCCCGCACGGGCGCCCTTGCCGTGTATGCGCTGGATGAGCCGATGAGCGTGCACGGCGGCTTCAATGTGAAAGGTGAGATAATCTGCCCCCGCATCGATGAAGGCATCGATGTACTTCTCCGGTTCGTCAATCATGATATGTACATCCAGCGGCAAATGCGTACGGGAACGGAGGTCGGATACCATTTTAGGGCCGAAACTAATATTGGGAACGAAATGTCCGTCCATCACATCGAGATGAAGCCAGTCGGCTCCCGATGCATGAACTCTTTCCACCGCCGCATCAAGTGCGCCAAAATCGGCGGAGAGGATCGAGGGAGCGTATAACGGTAATTCTACTGCAGAGTCTCTCATATATACAGATGTAGCAGATAATTCCCGTTATTGCAATCTGCTGGAAGAGGGACACAGCTCCGATTGACGAAAGGTTGGTGAATGATATAATGGCTAGGGGCGGATGTCTGCAGACTATATATGAATGAACACACACGAGAACGAGAAACCGACAAAATCGAAGATCTCCTCAGCGAGGCGCAGGGAAAAATCCGTGAAGGGTTGTTTACCGAGGCCGAAGAGTACCTGGAACAGGCTCTGGAGGTGAATTTTGAACATCCCCGGGTTCTCTCCGCCTTAAAATGCTGCAAATTCTGGAAAGAGCGCATCGACCGCTTGAATATGTTCCACCGGGATTACGACCGGGCCGGTTTCTTGCTGGAAAGCTGGGGAAAGTTTTTGGAGTTTAGCACGCGCCTCACCGACCCGTTGGAAATGGAACTCCACGCCCTGCGGCAGTGGGTTTTTGGTACCGCGTTAGTGAATTATAAACGGGTCCTCAGGGATGCGGAAAGTCAAGATCCGGAGATATTGCTGCAGATTGGCCGTTGTTACAAGGGAATGGGAGAGTATGAGAAGGCTTTGGAGTACCTCGAAACAGTGGGTCAGCGCAGCAAAGAGGATCCTGCGGTACTTGCCGAACTTGCCGACTGCTATGCGCTGGTCAATGAGACAAAAGCCGCAAAGGCTTTCTTTCGGGAAGCCTTTTTCATTGGCCCGCAGAAGGTTACTTTCACCTATCTCGAATCCGGCCTGATCGTAAAGCTTATTGAAAGATTGAAGGATATGGGGTATGCTGGACGTGAACTTGCCGAATGGATCCCCGTCTACGGAGTGCTGTTCGGTATTTTCAATGTCAAGCGGGAGCTTCGCCCCCTGGAGTACGGCAAGCTCAAACAATCGATCTATTCACTGGAGAAACAGATCGATGGAGATCACGAGGAGCCCGAGGACGCCTATATCGTGCCGAGACTGCTCAATCGATACTTCTGGCTCATCGATCATTTTGTCATCTCCAAAGAGAACAGGGAACGAATAGAGGAGATTACTCAGAAAATCAAGGCTCTTGATGCTGAAATTTACGATCAATATATAAACTAGGTGGAGTAGACCATGTCTGAAGAAAAGATAGAGAAACCAAGCGTCTCTGAAGAAACTCTTGATAAGATACGCGAACTGCTGAATGAAGAAAAGTGGACACGCGCGACGCTGAACAGTTATACGATTCAGAACTTCAAAGACCTCGACGGGATTATCGATAGCATCTCCTCTCAAGAGGAACTGGAAGAAGTCAAGAAGCTTTGCGATGAGCATCTGCAGCACACAAAAAACAGCATTATTGCGCTCTATATTTCCGGCATTATAGCGCTCAATCAGCAGATGATTGACGATTCGAATCTGATTCAGGTTATTTCGATTTTTTCAGATAACCACAAATGGCGGATTGTTGAGTATCTGTGTCAACGCATCCTTGCTTTCGGAGAAAACAAATTCGCCCTTCGCACCCTTGTCCACGCCTACGACAACGAAGGAGAAGAAGAAAAAAAGTACCAAATTTGGGAACGCCTCATCAAAGTTGACTTCGAAGAGGCCGATATCGTCAAGCACATCGCTGAAAAAAAGGAAGCAGAAGGGAATATCGAAGAGGCGGTAGAGTACTATAAAAAAGCTATTCACCGCTACATCGGCAAACGCCTTTTCACCAATATCAAAGAAATCTGGAACAAGCTGATCGAATATATCCCTCAGGAGACGGATCTCTTTTTCCACATAGAAAAGAAGGTCGAGAAGGCGATAAACGCCGACCGGGCCTCGCAGCTGTTAGAGGTCCTCTACGCTACCTATAAAGAACAGGAGAGTTGGGATAAAGCAATCGACATTCTAAAGCGTATCCTCGGCTACGACCCGCGCAACGAGTGGGCGCGTTCGGAGATCATCGAGTGCTACCGCAACAAGTATCAGAATCATAGTCACCTGGAAGAATATATTAAAATCTCCAATCTCGCTCAGAACTGGCGCAACGCACACGAGGCGATCGAGGATTTTGAAAAGCATATTGCCTTTGATGTGGGCAACTTTGTTCACCATCGCACATGGGGAATCGGCCGTATTCGTTCGATCAAAGATAACTCGATTACCATAGACTTTACCCGCAAGCGGGGCCATCAAATGAGCCTTCAGATGGCGGTCAACGCGCTTACCAGTCTCAATAAAGATCATATTTGGGTTCTCAAGGCGGTATGGCCCAGAGAAAAGCTGCAGGAAAAGGTAAAGAGCGATATTCTGTGGACACTAAAGACGATTATTAAGAGTTACGGCAACGCCGCCAACATGAAGCAAATAAAGTCGGAATTGGTTCCCAGTGTTCTGAATGCAAAAGAGTGGACCTCCTGGAACAGTCAAGCCAGAAAGATTCTCAAGACCGACGAATCTTTCGGAAACTTACCGGAGAAAATCGATCATTACGTAGTGCGGGATACTCCCATATCGTTTGAGGAAAAGACGTACAACCGCTTCAGGGCTGAAAAAAGCTTTTTCGGCCGTCTTAAAATTCTTCGGGAGTTTCTCAATGACAGCGAAAACCCGGAATCCGACTATTTTGCGGAGATGTTCGAATATTTTGTAGGGTTCCTCAAAACCTACAGTCAAGTCAATGAAACAATCATTTCCAGCTATCTCATTGTAAGCACTCTGGTCAAGGACTACCCCTTCTTGAATCCCGGTATCGACTTTGGTTTCAAAGAGCTCTTTGATCAAATCGAAGGTCGGGAGATGGAAGAGCTCTTTCAGAAAATCGAAGATGCGGAATTGCGAAAGGATTTCCTGCGGCGCGTGAAGGAAGAGATAGATCATTGGCCGAATATTTATGTGCGGCTTTTCCCCTACCACTTGACCAAGGAGATCCTCGATGACTTACGGCGCCATGGCTATGAGGAAAAGATTCGCGAATTATTCATCAATGTTGCCAATCAATTCAAGGATAAACGGGAGGCCTTCATTTGGGCGGCCCGGAATACGAGTGAAGAGACCTGGGAAAAGAAGTACGGAATCTCCTATGAAAAAGTGCTCATTGGCTTGATCCACTTGCTTGATATCTCGTTTAGAGAAATTGAAAATAAACGAGATGTCAGCGCAAACCGCAAGATCAGCAAGCAAATTCAGAACTTCCTCTTTCAGGAGGGACATCTACTCGATTACATGATGCGATCCGATGAAGAGTCGGTAAATCGGCTCTTCACACTGGTCGATGACATCAACGATCTCGATCCTTCAATACGGCTGGAGCTGAAACACAAAATTATGGAACGTTTCCCCGATTTCAAGTTTTACGGGGAGGAAGCAAAAGAGACCGTATCCCGCGGTCTCATTGTCACCCGAAAGAGTTACGAAGCAAAGCAGAACCAGCTTCAACACATTCTCAATGTTGAAATTCCGCAAAACTCCAAAGAAATCGGTGCGGCTATCGAAATGGGAGACCTCTCGGAGAATGCCGAATATAAGGCCGGAAAAGAGAAGCAGGAAATGCTGAATCTTACGGTTGCAAAATTGAAAGAAGAGCTGGAAAAAGCTACTATCTTTGAACCTAAGGATATTGACAGCTCTCGTATTTCCTTTGGCACAAAAGTTACCCTGTATAATCACGAGAGTGATGAGGAAGAGTTTTACAAAATTTTCGGTCCCTGGGAGTCGAATCCGGAAGAGCATATCATTTCGTATCTTTCCCCTTTCGGAGGAAAACTCTGGAATCATACTGAGGGAGAAGAGGTAAAGTTTGAGATCAATGAGCGAGTTTACCATTACACGGTCAAGTCAATCGAGGCTGCAGAGTTCTAATATCGGTCTACAGAACTTTGTATCTTTCTCAGCTTCGAGGGTGATAATCACAACGGTGATAATTGCCCTCGTCGTTTTATCGTTCCCTTTTTCTGTCGATGCGCAGTCTTCAACCGACTACATTGCCCTGGTCGACATTTCCGAAAGTATGTTTGATCAACATGAGGACACGGTAGTGCGCGTATTAGAGGGAATCGTTTCCGAGCAGCTCAACAGCGAGGACACGTTCCACCTCTTGAGTTTCGGCGGCAGCCCCGAGTTCGAGCTGCGGTCGCGCATCGAAGGACGCCAAAGCGTAGAGGATATCGTTTCACATCTTTTATTGCTGAAGCCTCTCGATGTTCACACGGACTTCACGGCGGCGATGAAATATCTTGTCGAATATGTGGACGGCCTCTCTCTCTCAAGCAGTAAGCAAATTTTGATTGTCACCGACGGCAATAATGATCCTCCTCCCGACAGTCCATATCACGATCCCGAGGAGAACCGCCGTCGGATTCAAGAGCTCTCTAACTACATGAAACGCAACGGGTGGGATGTTAAAGCCCTGCATTTTGACTCGGATACTGACGATGGGAAATCATCCGCATTGATGAGGGAACTCGAGGAGAGTTTTGACAAAAAGATCGTGGTAGAAGGAAGCGAGAGTACGACCGAGGATGAAGTGCTCCGTCCGCACGTACAGGTGGGATTTCCCGAAGGAGAGCTCAGCGGAAAAGAGCAGGTCGTCGCCCGCTTTGAGTTTACTAATCCGGGTGAAGAAGGAAGAACTCTGCGGATTGAGGAAGTTCGCCACAGCGGCGACAACATACTGATGGAACCGCAGGCCGTTACCCTCACTCCGGGGGAGACCCGGAACTTGTCGCTGCCGCTGCAGATTCCCGAGGGGGTAGGCACTGAGAAAAGCCGCATCGACGTGCAAATCCTTCCCTCGCAAGGCGGTCCACTTGAACCGTCTGAAGGAGCGCTGCGGATGCGGCGTACTGAAGGGCTTTTTGCCGGTGTAAATTGGGGACTACCGGTTCTTTGGATCCTTGTAGGACTCGTGGTGCTTATCCTTATCATCCTGCTGGTGCGAAGACTCGTCACTGCCGCCCCTACCACTACCGGTACACAGGATCGAAGACCGGTTGGAACCTCTGCCGGTACAGACCTTTCCGAAGCACGTGCAGGCAAGGGCGGCGAGGACGAGACGGAGCACACATTAAAAGGGGCGGCCCGTCACCGCACATCCTCCGGTGCGGCGGCTGATACCCTGTCCAAAGCCAGAAGCTCCGCAAAAACCGATGATGCCGAAAGTACTTTGGCAGGACGTGCTAGTGAGAGAAAAGAGGAGCATCCCCTCCGCAAAAGCGGTGCTGATGAGATGAGTGAAGCCGCCGATATCCTCTCCCGTGCTTCCTCCCGCGGAAGCGAGAGCCAAACGCCTGCAGCCGCGGGAAAATCGGAGAGTCCTGAGCGTCAACTCCAGAAAGCGTCGCAGGAGCGTAAGGCAAAACAGAGCTCCTCAAAAGCAGGTCTGCCGGCTCGCAGGGGCACCCGCAGCGGCGGTCCGGTCCTCCCCTCTCCTAAAGAGTCGAATGTAAAAACCCTCACGACTTTGCGCAACGAGGGAAAGAAGCCTGTAGAGATGAAGGTGGATTTCCAACGGAACACAGGAACTCTCACAAATCTTCTGTGGTTTGAGGAGGGGACCAGCTATTCCGTCGGGGCCCCGGGTGAAGCCGAGTTTGCCATATCTGCTATACCGGTGGAGGGCATTATAGGCCACGTAGTTATGGAAAAAGGAAAATTGGTGTTTTATTCAGAATCGCGTCGCTACTTTCCCGAGCTGGATAAACCGGTGCGGGATTGTATGAAAACACCTATCATGGTGCGCTCCCCACAAAACGAAGAAGAGACGGTCCTTCGCTTTCGGGAATATATACATCCTCTTGAACGGATAAATCGCATTATGCACCTTATCGATAAGCCTGGAAAACCGGATTTCGATTACTAACGTGCACTATACATGCACTAACGCGAAACGGAGAGTTTAATCGAAACGGCTGCGCACAGAGACAAAACAGAGACAAAACGAGTGCCGGGGAGAATAGCCTGTAGATAGCCTGCAGGCTTACTCTCCCCGGTTTTTTAGTGCATGGGCTCAAAGCTCGTCGTGAACGCTCTTAGCCAGCTCCCGCACCGCACGGTGATACCCTTCTCCAGTGAGTTTTTTTACCTCCGACTTCAAAGCCCGCACATTGTTGAGACGAATGCCGCGTAGACCGTAGATGGGAATGTGAAAACCTTTCGGATGGGAGAGCATTTTCTGGTATAGGGGCTGAAGGATGCGGTCTTCGGTGGTGGAGAGTTCTTTGCACGTATATTCGAGAATTTTCGAGTTCTCTTCATTCCACTCTTCATCGATTACTTTTCTGATAGTGGCTAACGAGTTTCGCAGATCATTCTGCACAAGCATCTGCAAAGCAGTGAGACGCAGAGAAAAAGAGTAATCCTCGCTTGAATACAGCTTCCGCAGAAAGGAGTAGCTCTCTTTCCTGCCAATTTTTCCGAGTGCACGCACCGCTGCAGGTGCTACATTGTTGCGCTCCGGATCGTGTTCCGCCTTGAACTTCAAAATAGGAACGGCCTTCTCAGCTTTGGTCTCACCAAGGCTCTTGGCGGCTGCAACCCGTACGCGCCAGTGATTGTCTTTAAGCGCTTCCATCAAAAGATCGATAACTCTGTCGTCTTCGAAATGCTGCAAAGCCCTGACTGCGTACATTCGCAGATAAGGATCGCTTTCGCTGAAAAGATATTCAATAGTCTTCAGGGAATCGGGATTTCCAATCCTCCCGAGGGCGGTACATGCTTTCCAGCGCAGGGACTTTGAATTGCCCTCATTTTTTACCACCTGGGTAAGCAGTTCAACAGCCTCATCGCTGCCTATGTACCCCAAAGATTCGAGTATAGACTCCTGCATACGTTCGGAGGAGGAATCTTCGTAGAGTTGAATAAGCTTATCTGTGTAACCCTCATTGCCGGATTTGCCCAGTGCTTGTACCGCTCTGCTTGCGACATTGCTGCGGGGGTCTTCCATCATTTCTTGGAATAGGGCGGTAATCTCCTCGTTTTGATACTCCTCTAGGTAGTCAATGAGGGAAGAGACGGGGTCGGGACGCAGTTCATCGTAATCTTTTAGCTTGGTAAACGCCTTCTCCCGGAGGGCATCGCTCTCTATGCTCTTGAAAAAGTCGGCAATGTTCGATTGCAGTGTAGGATTCGTGGTACGTTCAAACACCTCAATGAGCGCTTCATTGTGATGAGTGTTTTCCGTCTTTTTGAGTTTTTTTACTAAGCCCAGAATCTGAGATTCGATGCCGTATTGCAGGGTAAGCTGTCGCTTTTCCCGTAGACTCTTGAGTTCCTCATCCTGCTCACTCTCGGTATTTTCTTCCTTCTGCTTCTCCCCGTTTTCCTGTGCCTCCGTGGATATCCCCCCCGGGACAGTAAGAAGTACAGCAGAGAAGAGAAGAATGTGAGGGATGCGCAAGAGGTGAAAGTTCAGTAGGGTCAATCTGGACGGTCTCATTCGTCAGCTCTCCTTCTTTTTAGAATATAATCAATCATTTCAACATTGAGAAGCTTGTAACATCCCAGATACACGGCGCTAACTGCAGCTAACTGCAGCAGCAGCAATCCCAGTCCGATTACGCTGCTGCCGCCCTGCCAATACGAACCAGTAAGACGGGACGAGAACCAGATCACCCCGTAGGCAGGGACGGAAGAGAGCAGCACTTTTCCCGCGGTACGCAGCATATCTACGACGTCCAGTCCACGCAGAAAACGGTGGGCGATGTATATCAGCACGAAAAAACCGATAGAAAACGAGATGGAGTTAGCCACCGAAAGGCCCACGACCCGCAGCGGCGTTTCTTTCAGGGTAATTGAGAGAGCGATGTCGAGGGCCGATACACTGGCGCCGACAATGAACGGGAGGCGGTAGTTTTTGGCAGCATAAAAAAAGCGCTGTAGAAAGTTGAACGCCCCCACGCCAAAGAGGCCAAATATATAGCCCCGCAGTACTTGAGCGGTCAGAATTGTATCTTCGCCGTAGAACTTCCCCCGCTGCAGCGCAATAGAAATAATTTCCTCGCCCAGCGTTCCGAGAACGAGAGCAGAGGGTAATAGTACCACCAGGAGAAAACGGATGCCAAATTGTAGGCTGTCGCGCAGCCCCGGGGTATCTTCCTGCGCCGCCTGTCGACTCATTTTAGGGAATAGCACAGTAGTAATGGATGCTGAAAATATCCCAAACGGCAGCTGCCAAAAGACCAGGGCATAGGAGAGTGATGAAGCGCTTCCCGTTTCAAGCCCTGAGGCGAGAATGAAGGCGACTTGCTGGGTGAGTGCAAAAACCGAACTGGTAGCCAGCACGGGAAGCCATTGGCGCATGATACGCCGGAAATCCTGGTTTGAAAAGATAAAACTGGGTTTGATGGTATACCCGAGTGATCGAAACAGAGGATACTGAAACAAGACTTGCCCCGCCCCGCCAAGAATGACGCCCACGGCCATAGAGAAAACTCCCAGCTGTCGATGCAGAAGCAAGATGGAAAGGATCACCGCTACGGAAAAAATAATTGGGGTAATAGCCGGGATAAAAAATCGGCGATGAGAGTTGAGCAGTCCGATGAACACGGCGCTGACACTTATAAAGAGAAGATAGGTGATAAAATATCGAAACAGTGAGGAGGATACGGCCAGCTGTTCCGGATCATCGAACTGCGTCAGGACAAAGCGGATCAACTCTTCGCTAAAGATGATGGAGACGATGCAGATAGGAATAATGACCAGCAGCTGAAAGCCGATGAGGTTCTGTACCACTTTCCGGGAGCGTTCGCGCCGTTCGCCCTCATGGACGATTGCTTCGCTGAGTACAGGAATAAACGCGGAAGAGAGCGCCCCTTCGGCCAATAGCTTACGCAGATTATTCGGCACGGCAAAGGTGACATTAATGATATCCGCTTTTCCCGTAGCTCCAAACACGGCGGTAATAACAGCGGTGCGGGCAAAACCGAGCAGACGGGAAACAAAGGTGCTGGTCATGACGATGACCGTAGCCGCCGTGCTTTGGGATTTACTCTCTTCTTTCATCAGCGATTCGCTTCTCCGGAAAAAAAGCGGTCTAAAAAGCTGTGCTTGAACTGCGAGAATCTGTCCTGGCGAATACTCTCCTTTATATCTTCGAGAAAGTCATACAGAAACTGAAGGTTGTGTTCTGTCGCGAGCATAGCACCGAGAATCTCATTCGTTTTAAAAAGATGCCGCATGTATCCCCGGGAATAGCGAGTGCAGGCGCGGCAGCTGCAGCCTTCCACAATGGGGCCTCGATCTTGGCTGTGACGCGCTTTTTTTAATGCTATCGTACCGTAGGAGGTAAACACCGTGCCGTTGCGTGCAATACGGGTGGCAAACACGCAGTCAAACATGTCGATCCCATGCTCCACCGCCGCGAGGATGTAGTCGGGGGTGCCGATGCCCATCAAATAGCGCGGTTTGTCTTTCGGAAGCAGTTCGGCCGTGTAGGCAAGATACTCCTCAAACATCTCAAAACTCTCGCCCACAGAGAGACCGCCAACAGCGAGACCCGGAAAGTCGAGCGCTCCGATTTCTTCGGCGCTGCGCTTACGAAGGTCCTTGTAAAAGTTTCCTTGAATGATTCCGAACAGCTGTCCCTCATAGCCTTCCCCACATTGCAACCAGCGTTCTTTGCTGCGCTTAGCCCAGTCTGTGGTAGTCTTGAGCGCCTCTTCCGCCTCTTTGTGGGAGATATCCGGTGGAGTGCAGACATCCAGACACATAGCGACGTCGCTGCCAAAGGTTTCCTGCAAATCGATCACATCTTCTGGCGAGAGTTCGTAGTAACCTCCGTCAATATGGCTGCGAAAGCGAATTCCCTCGGGTCGAATTTTCCTGAATGGGGCCAGCGAAAAAACCTGGTACCCACCGCTGTCGGTGAGAATATTCCCGTTCCAGCCGCTGAAGGCGTGCAGTCCTCCGTAATGTTCCAGCACCTCCTTACCGGGGCGCAAAAAAAGATGGTAGGTGTTGCCGAGTATCATGCGGTAGCCGATACGCTCCACCGTTTCGTGATGTATCGCCTTTACCGTGGCGTTGGTCCCCACCGGCATATACACCGGAGTTTCTACATCGCCATGCGGCAGTGAAAGTACGCCACAGCGAGCGCGGGTGTGCGAGTCTACATGGGTTGCTGAAAATATCATAGTTACAACGATCCTTTCATAGTACTTTGAAGGGTTCCCATCTACTGCGCACTCATGTACGAGCGGTACGCAGCAGTAAGATTCCCGCGGCAAAAAAGAGAAGCACCGCTCCCCACGCGCCGAGTGCCGGCGCAAGGATACCCTGTTTAGCAAGGAGGACGAGCAGCATATTATTCACGTAGTATATTACCGAAACAAGGAGACTTGTGAGAAGACTCATCAGAAGGATATTTTTAGAAAAACTGCTCCCGATTGCAGAGGAGATGAGCATGACAATAAACGGGGTCATGGCAAAGGCGAAGCGTTGATAGTACTCCGTCAGCGCCGCTCGATAGCGGGGTTGTCCCGTTTTTCGGAGCGATGCGATCCAGTCCCGCGCCGCTTGGCGAGACATCTCCTCTACCTGCATCACCTCGCGTCTGAAACTGTTAGGCGATACGACAAAACCCGGGTCAGTGTAGGTAGAATGATGGCTTACCCCCATATCCTTGGTTAGATTCTCCTCATCCTCCCCTTTTTGTTGCTCCTCGAGTTCATACACAGTTACATCCTGAAGGAGCCACCCTCCCCCTCCGGATGCTTCGTACACCGCACTACGGGCATCTATACGGCGTAGAAAATCTCCCTCCCGGGAGCGGTGAAGAATAATTACATCCGAGAGGGTGTCGTTGGCATCATTAAAAAAACCGGCATGATAAATGGACCGGTCGTTGGGGCCTATGGCCGTCACATTGGAACTGCTCTGAGAGACTCGTCGCCCTAGCAGCTCCCGTGTAAGAGAGTTCTTTTGCTCGTAGCTGGAGATTACCACATGCTCATGAAACATGAAATAGCCGAGACTGAAAAAAATGCCCAGCAAAAGCAGCGGAGTAATAAGGCGCAGAAAGGAGATGCCGGCCCCCAGAATGGAAATCAGCTCGTTCCGAGAGTAAATAGTGCCCATAGTGAAGGAGACAGCAAAAAGCAGCGCCGCCGGCAGTGCATAGGAGATGCATTTGGGAAGATAGAGCCAGGCGCCCCGAAGAATTTCCGCAACGGCGGCATCATTTTCTAGATAGCGCCAGAGGTTTGAAAAGAGATCTACCATCTCCAGCAACGTTACGAAAAAGGCCAATGCTGCAGCAAAAATAGGAATAAAAATGCGTAGCAGCATGCGGTCAAGGGTGCTCACTTTCATGTTCGTAGCCTCAGTCGATACGCGAGGATTCCCAGGGTGAGCAATACGATGTTCGGAGCCCACATGGCCAGCAGCGGCGAAAGGTTTGAACGGAGTCCCAAAGTCTGACCGGCAAACAGCATTCCCCAGTAAAACACAGATACGATGAGCCCGATTCCAAACCCTACGGAACGTCCCCCCCGTCCGGAAAAGCTGCCAAAGGGGAAGGCGAAAACGATAAAGGCGATACATCCAAAAGGAATGGCGAGCTTCTTATGAAACTCGAGCCGATACACTTGCAGGCTGCTGTTTTGAAATGTTCGTTGTTCCCGCTCCCGTATTTGCCGCAGCAGGGGGCGAGCCTCCCGGGTAAGTTGCTCGGCTTTCTCTATCCGGTTTCTCTGCGTTTGAGTCTCCGATGTTCCGGCAGCAAAACCGAAGGCGGATTCGTAATACAGTTCCCTAAGCTCCGCTGTACTGCGCTGGATACTGATGCGGTTTTGCCGGCGGCGTTCTTTAAGTTCCTCCCGCCGTTTGACGATCCCACGGTAGACATCCGCCGAACTCATCTCCCGGGCAGTTAAATTGTCGATTGAAAAAGTTATGTCCCGCAAAAGAATGTTGTATTCCATCTGCTCGGATGAAAAGTATTCGTAGCTGCCTTTTCGCTTTGAGGAGACAGTATGCCCAAAGACCTCCTGTAGATTGAGGGTGATCACTCCGCCGGCGGGAGCGTTTTTTTCGAGCCGTGCCTCCGAGGATTGGATTACACGGGACCCTCCTTTATCGCTGCTGTCAAAGATGACCAGATCGTTGATGACGCCGCCCTCGGTATCACCGGTCACGAGCACGGTGTCCCGATAGCGGTTGACAGAGTTGGGCTCCAGTTCCACCGCCGGGTTGCTGTAAAGGATCTCGCGGTAGAGATTCCCAAATCGCACTGTCCCCCGTGGAAGAAAGTAATCCCCCATCGAAAACGCCGCTGCAGCCAGGACTATTCCCGCTAATAACAGAGGTACGAGCAGTCTGAAGTACGATACTCCGGATGCGCGCATGGCCATGATCTCATTGTCGGAAGAGAGCCGGCCCATCGCCATAAGCCCTCCGACAAGGGAGGCAAAAGGAAAGGTAAACATAATAATAGCCGGAAGACTATAGAAAATAAGTAGCGCCACATCCCCGGGAGCGACGTGCTTTGACAAGATCTCTTCTGCAAGGAGAAGGAGTTGATTGACAAAAAATACGGCAAAGAAAAAGAGGAAGGCAACCAAAAACGAGAAGAGGTATTCTCTAACTATATAAAGGCTGATTACTCTGTAGGTGCGGGATGCACGACGGCCTGGCATAGGATGCGGTCAATATCCGCTAGAACCAAAGCCGCCCTCTCCTCGTTCACTGTCTTCCAAAGAGGGCGTATGGTAGAACTCCGCCTGTATGACCGGGGAAAAAACCATCTGTGCAATGCGGTCTCCGTCGTTGACCGTGTACTGTTCATCCCCCAAATTAATCAAGACTACTTGTATCTCGCCCCGATAGTCGGAATCGATTGTTCCGGGGGAGTTGAGTACCGTGAGTCCGTGTGTATGGGCAAGACCCGAACGCGGCCTAATTTGAGCTTCAAATCCTTCCGGTATCTGCAATGACACTCCGGTGGGGATGAGCGAACGTTCTCCCGGATTCAGCACCACCGGCTCGTCGAGCTTAGCCCGTACATCGGCACCGGAAGAGTGAGCCGAAGAGTATTGAGGAATACCTTCGGACTCAAAACTTCCATGCACGATAATCTTGTTCATCCCTACCGTCTCCGTTGGGATGTATCTTTATTGCCGTCTTTTTTCTGCGAGCCGCTCTCATCGTTGTCGAAAGCATCGATGTAGCTGAGATTCAGCCGACCCATACGGTCGATTTCGACGAGTTTTACGGGAATTTCCTGATCTTCTTTCAGTACGTCCCGCACGCTTTCCACCCGGTTACGGGAGAGTTTGGAGATGTGTACCAGCCCCTCTTTTCCGGGCAGTATCTCGACAAAAGCACCAAAATCGACGATGCGCTTGACGGTCCCGGTGTAGATACGTCCTACTTCCGGATCTTCAGTGAGTTGGCGAATCATCTCTTCGGCCTTATCCGACTGGGCTTTGGTCTTTCCATAGATGGTAACCGTTCCGTCGTCGTCGATGTTCACATCCGCCCCGCTCTCTTCTCCGATGTGACGGATCATTTTTCCGCCTGGTCCAATGACCGTGCCGATCTTCTCCGCGTCGATCTTCATGGTGGAGATCTTGGGAGCATATTCGGAAAGAGCTTCCTGCGGGACACTGATGGTTTCGTTCATAATGCCCAGAATGTGGAATCTGCCCTTCCGGGCCTGCTCGAGAGCTTGGGCCATGAGTTCGCTGGAGACACCGGCAATCTTGATATCCATCTGGAAGGCGGTGATGCCCTTTTCAGTACCGGCGACCTTGAAGTCCATATCGCCTAGATGATCCTCTTCACCGAGGATGTCACTCAGGACAACCGACTCATCCCCGTCGGTCACCAAGCCCATGGCTATACCCGCCACCGGGGCCTTGATCTGTACGCCCGCGTCCAGCAATGCGAGAGAGCCACCGCATACGGTAGCCATCGAGGAGGAGCCGTTGGACTCGAGGATTTCTGAAACAATCCGTATGGTATAGGGAAAATCCTCTTTTTTAGGAAGCATTGACTCCAGCGCACGCAATGCAAGGTGGCCGTGACCGATCTCTCTCCGTCCGGTAGTGAGGCGTCCGGTCTCACCAACCGAAAAGGGAGGGAAGTTGTAATGGAGCATAAAGTGCTCATAACTCACCTCACCGTCGATATCGTCGACCAGTTTCTCATCGCGCACTGTACCGAGGGTGGTAATTGCAAGAGCTTGCGTCTCGCCGCGGGTAAAGAGAGCGCTGCCGTGGGTGCGGGGCAGGACCTCTATCTCCACGTCGATAGGCCGAATCTCATCCGGTTTTCTTCCGTCGGTGCGTACCTTATCATTGAGAATGGAGCTGCGAACTATCTCGCTCTCCATCTCATCCATGATCTTGGAGAAAAGGTGCTCCTGACCTTCGGGGATATCCTCGGCAAAATGCTCCTTAGCCTCTTCTTTTACCTTGCTGATTGTATTGCTGCGGGTGTGCTTGCCTTTTACAAAGCAGGCTTCCTGCATCTTGGGATAGGTCCAATCCCAAATCTCCTGCCGTTTTTCGAGTTCTTCATCGTGCGGAACAACTTCGATTTTCTCTTTACCGGCCATCTCCGCCAAGGCTTTTTGCACTTTGCAGAGCTCGTAGATCTCTTTTTCGGCACGCTCGATCGCCTTTAGCATGAGCTCTTCGCTGACCTCTTTGGCGCCGCCTTCGACCATCGTGATGCCGTCTTCCGTCCCGGCGACAACAATATCGAGTTCGCTGTTCTCGATTTGGTCAAAGGTGGGATTTATAACCATCTCTCCTTCAACCGAAGCGATACGAAGCGCACCTACGGGGCCGTCAAAGGGGATATCGGAGACCGTAACCGCCGCAGAGGCAGCTACCATCGCAATCGTATCCGGCGGGTGCACCTGGTCGGCGGAAATGGTAGTGGGAACGACCTGAATTTCCCGTTTGAAGTCCTTGGAAAAGAGGGGGCGCATAGGCCGGTCGATCAAGCGGCTGACAAGAATTTCCTTGTCCTTTGGTCGTCCCTCCCGCTTGAGAAAACCACCGGGAATTTTACCGGCGGCATAATATTTTTCATTATACTCAACCATCAGAGGGATGAAGCTCACCCCCTCCAGCTCATTGCTGCCACAGCAGGCGGTAGCCAGAACAGCCGTTCCGGCATACCGGGCGAACACTGCCCCGTTAGCCTGCTTGGCCATCTTTCCCGTTTCCAGTACGAGTTCGTGTTCTCCCAGTTGAATTGTTACTTGTTGGGACATATAGTTATTTCCTTCTTCTTATTTTCTTAGGTTCAATCGCTTGAGCATGGCACGATACTGTTCAAGATTATTCTTCTTTAGATACTTCAAAAGATTTCGGCGATGACCGACGAGCTTCAACAAACCCCGCCGGCTGCTATGGTCTTTCTTGTTCTGCTTGAGGTGTTCGGTCAGTTCCTGAATCCGTGCGGTGAGCAGAGCAATCTGCACCTCAGTGGAACCGGTATCCTGGTCGTTCTCGCCAAACTCTCTAATAATCTCTTGCTTCTTCTCTTTAGTGAGCATCTGTTTCTCCTTCATCGTTTGTTTCTGTGAAGCGGATGGCTTTCACGCTCTCATTTTCTTCTTGCTGATTCCAACGAATCTCCTCTTCGTCTATGGAGATATGCGTGGGAATTTTCTGTGTAGGGGTTTCTATATTCACGCGGTAACTGCCCGGAGGAGGCAGCACCTGACTGAGACTCATTTTTTCTACTCGAACCGTGTTGTGCTGATAATGAACGTGGGAAACGCCCATATCCAGTACGAAATCTCTTCCCATCATTTCTCGGGCTTCCTCAAGTTTACCTTCCCGGATTGCGGCTCGAATCCGGGTACTGCTGAGGGTCGCGCCGTTCCAAGATACCGGTGCTTCTATATGTACCGTTACACCGTGAGATTCAAGGTAATCACGAACATCGTACGCGCTGGAAGCCCCGTTTCTGCCGCAGCGAAAATTATCACCCAATGTCAAATAGCGTATATCGCAACTCTGACGAATAGCCGTTACGAAATCGTTACATGACAGTTTACTAAAATCGCTGGAAAAGTCAATGAGTATAACCGTCTCTATCCCAAGCTCTTCAAGAATCTGTAATTTCTGTTGCAGCGTAAAGATATCTCCCGGATAAAGGTGCGGTTTGAGAAATATCCGCGGATTGTGCCGAAAGGTTATTACCGCAGGCGAACTCTCCTCTTGTCCGGTGATCGATTCCACGAGTGCCCGATGTCCTTGGTGTATTCCGTCGAACACCCCAATAGTCATAGCAACTGGTTGCGAGACCAGGGGTCTCGCACCGGTAAACACATCCCAGTTGAGGACTCTCACGCGGCGCGCCTCCCGATTACAAAGTGATACTGCCAACGTCCGCCGCTATAATTGAGCAGTGCCAGTAGCGTCCCGTCCGTATCTTCAACTGCATAGTCCCCCTCTTCGCGGGGCGCTTCTGTAAACCAATCCGGCTTTGGCGGAACCCCGCGTGCGAGCAGAGGTACCGCCTCTTCCCGCACTGATACCAGCCCGATGCCGGGCAGCTGCGCGACCGTTCCAGCCGAGTCCAGCAGATCACGGTCAGGGTCAAATTGCTCCGGATCGACGCTGTTCGACAGTTCAAATGCTCCCACTGCCGTGCGGCGTAGGTCAGAAAGGTATCCGACACTGCCGCATGCTTCAGCAAGATCACGAGCAAGAGAGCGTATATACGTTCCCTTAGAACAGCGTACGGTGACGGTGAGCTCAGGCGGATTCCACTCACGCACTTCAAGACTATAGACGGTAACCGGGCGGGGTTGAATGATCACTTCCTCCCCATCGCGAGCTCTTCGGTAGGCACGTTTTCCGTCTACGTGAACGGCTGAATACGCCGGGGGGACTTGCTCAAAGGATCCGCGAAAACGGGGGAGCACGGCTTCGATCACTTCCTGTGAGGGAATCTCTGCGCTTGCAGTCACCTCGCCTTCCGGATCAAGGGTAGTGGTAGTGGAGCCAAAGCGGATTGTACCGGTATATTCCTTCTCGAGATTGGTAAAAAACGGGGTAAGCTTTGTATAGCTGCCGGCAAGCAGCGGCAATACCCCGGAGGCAAACTTATCCAGCGTTCCAGTGTGGCCAATCTTTTTATGACCCACCGCACGTTTTACCGGTCCCATGACCCGAAAAGAGGTTACCCCTTCCGGTTTATTCAGGAGGATAAGTCCGGAGCGGCGTACATTCAAGAATCCAGTTCCTCCAGCTTGCGGATCATCTCCGTTCCATGCTCAATGGAGCGGTCGAGGTAGAATGTAAGCCGGGGGGTATTGCGGGTGTGAAGTATTTTACCAACCCGCCCCTGAATAAAACCGGCGGCATGATTGAGAGCATCCACTCCCGCCTGGTGCTCTTCCTCGTTCTGGAAAGAGGAGATGTACACCTTGGCTACGCTCGTATCGCGCGAGACGATAACCTCGGTAACGGTGAGGCTGGAAGTGACCCGGGGATCCTTGAGGATCCCCTGTACAATCATCTCCCCGATCTCCGTTTGTATTCTGTGGGCAATGCGTTGTATGCGTACATCATCCATAGGCTATAGCTTCTTGGCGATTTCTTTGATCTCATAGACCTCGATTTGATCGCCCACGCGGACATCGTTGTAGTTTTCGATTCCGATACCGCATTCATAGCCGGATTCGACCTCTTTTGCATCCTCTTTGAACCGCTTGAGACTGTTTATCTTACTGTCAAAGATCTCTACGCCGTCGCGGATAAGATGAACCTGGGCATTGCGCTTCACTTTACCGCCGGTTACATAACACCCGGCAATTGTTCCGACCTTGGGAACCTTGAAGGTATCCCGAACCTCGGCGTTTCCGATAACCTCTTCCTTGTAATCCGGGCTGAGCATGCCTTCCATGGCATTTTTGACATCGTCGACCACCTCGTAGATGACGTTGTACTTGCGAATATCGATTTTCTCTTCTTCCGAAAGACTTTGCGCCTTGGTCGTCGGACGTACATGAAAGCCGATAATAATAGCATTGGAAGCGGCCGCCAGATGGACATCGTTCTCGATGATTGCTCCTGCGGAGGCGTGAATGACATTCAGCCTCACCTCGTTGGTCGATAGCTTTTCAAGCGCAGTCTGCAATGCCTCTACCGAACCATGCACATCGCCCTTGATAATGACCTTGAGCTCTTTGAGTTCTCCCTGTTGGATCGAATCGTAGAGATTGTCGAGAGTGACCTTCTTGACGTTCTGGGCCTCGCCCTGTTTCTCCAACTCCTGTCGCTTGTCGCCCACCTGCCGAGCTTGACGTTCGTTCGCGGTGACCTGAAACGGGGAACCTGCATCGGGGATGCCGGTGAAGCCGAGCACTTCTACCGGATCACCGGGGGTTGCTTCGTTGATTTTCTCCCCTTTGTCATTGAACATAGCCCGTACTTTTCCGGGATATACACCGGCGACAAAGGCGTCTCCCACTTTGAGAGTACCGCGGTCGATAACGACAGTGGAGACGATGCCACGCCCATGGTCCACCTGAGATTCGAGTACTTTTCCCTCCGCACGGCAATCGTAATTGGCCTGTAGTTCCATCACTTCCGCCTGCAGCAGGATGGTTTCCATCAGCTCGTCGATCCCCTCGAGCTTCAGGGCCGAAATCTCATTAAAGAGCGTGCTGCCTCCCCATTCTTCGGGTAACAGGTTATATTCCGACAACTGCTGTTTGACCCGGTCCGGATTGGCCTCCGGAAGGTCAACCTTATTCACTGCCACGATGATGGGAACCCCCGCTTCTTTGGCATGATTGATAGCCTCGACAGTTTGCGGCATGACCCCATCGTTAGCCGCAACGACCAGCACGACGATGTCCGTGAGTTGGGCGCCGCGGGCACGCATCAAAGTAAAGGCTTCGTGTCCCGGTGTATCGAGAAACACGATATCGCCTCGGTCCTTTTCGATTTTGTACGCACCTATGTGCTGAGTAATACCGCCATGCTCGCCGTCCACCACATTGGTGGTGCGTATTGCATCGAGCAGTTTGGTCTTTCCGTGATCGACATGTCCCATGACCGTGACAATCGGAGGACGCGGTTTCAACTCGGCGTTCTCGTTCGACTCATTTTCTATGATTGTCTCGTCATAGAGAGACACGATGTTCACCTTGCATCCGTACTCGTTGGCAAGGATCTCTGCAGTCTCGGCGTCGATCTGCTGGTTTATCGTCACCATCATCCCCATGTTCATCAGCTTACCTATCAGCTCGGAGGCCTTGACGTTCATCTTCTTAGCCAGTTCGCTGACGGTAATCACTTCCATTATATCAATTTCTTTAGGGATGGGATTGGGCTTTTTAGGCTGCGGCTGTTTCTTGCCGCCGCTTTGAAGATTTTTCTCTTTCTCTTCCTTCTTGCCGCGGTAGCCGCCCTTCTTTTTCGTCTTGAATTTCTTGCCGGCGGGAGCTTTTCCTCCCTGTTCTACTGCAGAGACATTTTCTTTTCCGCCGCTCTCGCGCTTTCCGCTTTCTCGGGTACCGGTCCCCTCGCGAGCTTTATCCCGGCGTTCTCCGCCGGAAGCTGGAGCGGAGCTGCCTCTGCCCTTAACAGGCTGACCTTGAGAACGCGCAGCGCTTGGCTGCTGCGGAGTGGAGCCGCCGGCTTCCTGGCTGTACTGTTCTCGCGCAATCTCTTCGGGCGTCTTGGCGGCTGGTTCGGAGGGTTTAGCCGCCTCCTGGGCTTCAGAAGTCCTCTTCTGTTCGCTCTCGGCCGCTTTAGCCTCGGAAGCGGGAGCACTCTTCTTCGCCCCTTCCTGCTTACTCTCCTGCTTACTTTCCTGGGAGCCGCTTTTCTTGGCTACCACCCGGGCGGATTTTTTCGGCTTCTTACGGACAACGACTACCTTTTTCTTCTCCTGCTTTTGTTCTCCGCCCTCGGAGGCAGACGATTTTTCTTCCCCGGGCTGGTCCGAGCTCTGTTTTTGCGACTCGTCCTGCTCCTGAGCTTGAGACTTCTGTTGCGCCTCATTCTGCTGAGGAGATTGCGTCTTTTTATGTTTAATAAGCGTTGCCTTGGGTTTATCTTGTTTCTTTTCCTCTTCTTCAGCCATACACATCCTTTTCCCGGGCGTTATATTCTTGTGCCTGCGGGAATGCCGGTTCTGTCATCTCCGGCATCCGGGCCGCCCCTGTTCTTCTTACTCTTCTTCTTCTATTTCAAAGCTTAAACCTACACCACAATTTGGACAAGTGGTCATATTGATAGTAATGGGATTTCCGCATTCCGGACATTCGTACTCTTCAACCTCTTCGGCCTCTTCCGCCTCTTCGGCTTCCGCACCTGCCTCTTCCGGTGCTCCGGTTTCTTCGCTCTCCTCGATAATATCGAGGTTCTCAGCGATAATCGCCTGAATCTTCTCTACATCGGCGGCGGTAATGCCTTCGAGCTTCGAAAGTTCCTCGCTGTTGAGGGAGATAAGGTCCTCGATCAATTCTATACCGTTCTGATAGAGAAGCTCCGCAAGGCGTTCTGATATACCGGGCATCTCCGAGATATTGGTAATCTCTTCCGGCTCCGCCGCAGAATCGGAAAAGAGAGCGTTGAGTTCCTGCTTGCTCCGTTCCGAAAAATCCAGTTCGGCAAACTGTTCCTCAGTCTTAACATCAATGTTCCAGTCTACCAAGCGGTTGGCAAGCCGCACGTTAAGGCCCTGTTTCCCGATAGCAAGGGAGAGCTGATTCTCCTTTACCACTGCCATGGCCTGTCGCTTGCTTTCATCGATAATATAGACATTATCCACTTCTGCCGGAGAGAGGGCATTTTTGATAAAAATCCGCGGATCGTTGTCGTATTTGAGAATATCGATCTTCTCTCCCTCGAGTTCCCGTACAATCGACTGAATCCGCACTCCCTTCATGCCGACACAGGCGCCTACGGGATCGATATCGTCGCGGCCGGCGTAGACCGCCAGTTTAGTGCGGTAACCGGGTTCGCGAACGATCTTGAAGATCTCCACCGTCCCGTCGTAGACTTCCGGCACTTCCAATTCGAATATGCGCTTTACAAACTCTGCGTGCGTCCGACTGAGCACCAACTGAAGCCCGGTCTGGCCTTTGCTCACTTCGTAAATCAGCGCTTTGATCCGGTCGTTGGGACGATATACTTCCCGCGGGGACTGATAGCGCTTAGGTAAAATACCTTCCACCTTGCCGAGGTCGACGAAGATATTGCCGTTGCGTTCCCGCTGGTAGTAGCCGATGATCATCTCTCCCTCTTTGTCCTTGTATTCGGAGTAGAGGGTATCTTTTTGTATCTCCCTAAGAGTCTGTTTCGCCTTCTGTTTGGCGCTCTGTACCGCGATGCGGTCAAACTTCTGAGGATCGATCTCGATCATCAGTTCGTCCCCCACCTCGCACTCTTCGTTATACTCCAGGGCTTCATCCAGAGAGATCTCCAGCACCGGGTCTTCCACCTCTTCAACGATCTGCTTTTGGGCAAACAGCGAAACGTCGTTGCCATCTTCGCTAAAACGTACCACCGCATTTTCCGAAGTGCCATACTTCTTTTTATAGGCGGCATAGAGGAAGTCTTCGATCGTCTTACGGATCAGTTCTTCGGAGATTCCTTTATCATGAACAAGCGCGCGTATCGCTTCCGTCAATCCTGAACTCATGATGTTTCTTTTTCCTCCTGTGAAACGGCAAGTTTCGCTTTTCGAATATCTCCCGGCTTGAGCGTGTAATCTCCCTCTTTGGTGTGGACGGTTATTCCTTCCGCCGAGGCTTCCTGGACGGTTCCGTACAGCCATTGGCTTTCGCCTTCCTGCAGTACGGCAACGTACCGTCCTACGAACACGGCAAACTCCGCCGCATTCTTCAGATTCCGAGATACTCCCGGCGAAGATACTTCTAAATGAATCTCTTCGGTATCTTCAATCAGTTCGATACGCGGCATAATGGTCTTGTGGACGCGTTCGCAGTCATCGAGACTGACACCCTCAGGAGTATAGATAACTGCGTGGACTTGCAGATTATACTTCGTGTTTTTGTGACTGAACTCTACCAGTGAGTACCCCAATCCGCGGATTACGGGTTCCATTTCCCGGTAGAGCTTGCTTTCATCGATTTTCCATTCCATGGGATCATAAAAAAGGAGTCGTGGTTCGACTCCTTTTGCCCTTTCGAACAAAGTTGTTATAAGTATTATATCAGAACAGGTGGGGGCCGTCAAGAGGCGAGACTTTTTTGAGCAAGATCCTTTTGAGCAAGCCCTGCTCGAATTACGGGTCGGCGGCAATTACCACCGCCCGCACCTCTCCTGCTCCGGCCGACTTCAGAACCGCTGCACAGACATCCAAGGTTGCTCCGGTGGTAAAAACGTCGTCAAAACAGAGTACAGCGCCCCCCTGTAAGTCTCTGCAGGCGGGAGTATCGATCTTGCCTTGCAGGTTTCGACCCCGCTCACGGTAATCGAGCCCTTTTTGAGCTCTGCTGCGCCCGCGCCGCAGGAGAGGAAGAAAATGCAGTCCGTACCGGGAGGACAAATGCCGCACTATCTCGCCGGTGTGATCCCAACCCCGACGGCGGACTGTGCCCGGACGACTCGGCACCCGCACCAGCAGCGCTCCCTCCCCTCTGGTGGACAATACCGGAGCGAGAAGATCCGCAAAAAAACGGGCCAGCAGCTTGTGCTCCTCCGCCTTGTAGGCCTTTAAGACTCGCGCAAGCGCCCCCTCATAAAGGCCCAAAGGATATACCGAAGCAAAGGAGAAGCTGCGGGATCTACAGGCGGTACAGAACTGCAATTCTCCGAGGAGGGGCCGCCCGCAGCAGCCGCAACGCGGTCCTGCGATCATCCGCTGCCGCAGTTCCTGCTCACAACTGCGACAAAGTGGATAGCCGTCCGTATACTCCTGTAAAAGATATCTTCCGCAGAGTACACAGCGGCTCGGAAAAAGCACCTGCTCTATTTCATGCAGCACTTTTGGGGGCCTCATGCCCTCTATTACCGGCGATTTCTCTGCGCCGCTTCAGCACGCTCTTTAAAACGGGCCAGGAAATTCAACGCCTCGAGCGGTGTGGTAGCATCTATGTTGAGACCGGCAAGCTCTCCCATCAACATTTCCTCTTCGCTAAAGAGAGAGCTCTGCAGTTCCCCCGACTTTGAGGCCGCAGTGCCGCCCGCATCCGAGCCGCGGTGCTCCGGAATCTCCGCCAGCGCATTCTCCCGGTCGCCTAACGCATGGAGGATCTCCTCCGCCCTCCTGAGTACCTCTTTCGGCAAACCGGCAAGCTTAGCGACGTGCAGCCCATAAGAGCTTCCGGCGCTTCCCTCCCTCACACGTTTGAGAAACACGATTTCTCCCTGTTCCTCCCTGACCTCTAGAAAGAGTTTGTGAAGGCCGGGTTTTTCAATACGTGTCAGCTCATGGTAATGAGTTGCAAAGAGGGTCTTTATCCGCGCCTCCAGAAGATACTCGGTAACCGCCCAGGCAATGGAAATGCCGTCCCCCGTACTTGTGCCGCGTCCCACTTCGTCCATGATAACCAGACTGTCCGAAGTGGCGGTATTGAGGATGTACGCAGTTTCGTTCATCTCCACCAAAAACGTCGACTCCCCTCTGGCCAGATTGTCAGAAGCGCCGACCCGACAAAAGATGCGGTCGACCACCCCGATCCGCGCCTCTTGAGCGGGCACGAACGAGCCAATCTGCGCCAATAGCACGATAAGAGCATTCTGCCGTAAAAAGGTCGATTTTCCTGACATGTTAGGCCCGGTGATCAGGTCAAAGTAGGTGCTCTCCTCTTCCAAACTGACCGAGTTAGGGACAAAGTTTCCCGGAGCTTCATACGCCTCCACCACCGGGTGGCGACCTTCAGTAATGGTGATTCTCGACTCCTCATCCACCTCCGGGCGGCTCCAACCGTGAACGGTGGCCGCATAGGCAAAGCACTGCAGCGTATCGAGGATCGCTACCGCACGGGCGCAGGTCAAAAGTGTAGAAGTGTATTGTTTCACCTGATCGCGGATTTCGAGAAAAAGCCGTTTCTCGGTTTCGATTATTTTCTCGGTGGCATTGTTCAACTCCTCCTCGAGGCTCCCCAAGCGTTCGGTAGTAAACCGCTCGCTTCCCACCAAAGATTGGCGGCGAATAAAATGCTCCGGGACCTTATCGGCGTAGGATTTAGTGACCTCGAGAAAGTAGCCGATGATCTTGTTGTAGCGGATCTTGAGATTTCCGATGCCGGAACTGCGCTTCTCCTCTTCAAGATATTCGTCCAGAACCTGTTTACTGTTCGCCTTCAAACGGCGCAGCTCGTCCAACTGAGCATCGTAGCCTTCACGGATGAGACGTCCCTCGCTGAGATAGATAGAGGGGTTTTCATGGATCGCACGCTCCAGCAACGCCATGAGATCAGCGCCCGCCTCGAGAGCTGCGTCGATATCGCCTAGTCCCGAATCGAGCTGTCCCAGCGAACCGAGACGGGCCTCTCCATCGTTCAACAGTTCCGCAATATCCCGTATCGCCTCCAGCGTACTTCCGATGGCAAGGAGGTCCTTGGCGTGAGCCTTCTCCATAGCCACCCGAGAGGTAAGACGCTCCAGATCTCGGATGCCTCCCAGACGATTCCGCAGGCCGGAGAGCAGCATCTGCTCACGGAGCAAGAACTCCACACGCCGCTGACGAATATGGAGGGGTTCAACGGTACGAAGAGGATACAAAAGCCAGCTACGGAGCGTACGCCCGCCCATAGCGGTTTTTGTATAGTCGAGCACGTGAAGAAGGGTGTAGGAGGTGGTGCGGTCGGAGAGATTGTAGACCAGTTCAAGATTTTTTTGGGTCGCTTCGTCAAGCCCTACATACTCCTCCGAATGGACAATAGTAGGTTTTCGAAGATGCGAGAGAATGCTCTTGGAGTTCTCCTCCACATATTCGAGCAGCACCCCGCAGGAAACCAGGAGCGGATCCTCCTCCCGAAAGCCGAAACCTTTCAGGCTGGTGACGCCGTAGATACGTTCTATCGCTCCCTGCGCTGCTGGAATATCGAAGCTCCAGTCCGGATAGCGGTCAACCATCCGCTCCCGCCCGGTGCTCATCACTCGGGCGAGGCCCGAACGCTTTTCCAGCAATGACTCCTGGATGATCACCTCCGAAGGATCGAGACGGATGAACTCCTCCCTCACTTTCTGATCGTGAGGCTCTATCGGAAAACCGCGAATCTGAAAATCGCCGGTGGAAATGTCGATGGAGGCAAGCACTATCGTCTCGCCGCTTCGGGCGAGAGAGACGATGTAATTGTTCCGGGTCGCCTCGAGATAGTCTTCCTCCGTGACCGTGCCGGGACTGATGATTTCCACCACCTCACGATCAACGATTCCTTTGCCTTTCTCCGGACTGCTGGTTTGTTCACAAATGGCAATTTTCCTGCCGTGCCGCAGGAGCCGGGGGATATAGAGGTGGGAGGAGTGGTACGGTATGCCGCACATCGGCACGCCGTTCCGTTTTGTAAGGGTAAGATTCAGCAGAGTAGAGACTTCCCGGGCGTCTCGATCAAACATCTCATAGAAATCACCGAGGCGAAAAAAGAGAATCGCATCCTGATGAGTCTGTTTTATACTGCGGTACTGACTCATCATCGGTGTGGCATCAGACATGGGCTCTCCTGGGAAAATGTCGGTACTGCAGACGCAGATACGGGGACCTCCCTAGGTTGGCCCCCGCAGCGTAATATGCTCTCGGCTGCCTCTAGTCGCCTAGTTGCCGGAACCGCTCTTTTGACGCAGATACTCGAGAACTTTCTCGGTAATATCTACCTCATAGTTGTAATAGACGATATTGGGATCCTTCTTACGCAGCACGATAGAATAGCCCTCTTGCTGGGCAACATACTCCACCGCCTGCACGATTTCCTTGGAGAAATCGGAAGAAGTAAGCAGATTATTGCGCTTCGACTCGATTCGCTGGCTCATTATGCGGTTGTACTCTTTTAAGTACTGCTCCTTCTGCCGAATTTCCTCCTCGAGCTGCAGTACAAGATTCTCCTTGCCCTCGTCCTGGGCTTCGAGTTTACGCTGCTTCAGCTTATTGAGCTCGTCCTTCCGCTCCTCCATGGTATTCTCTTTTTTCTCCCGCAGCTGTTCGATTTCCCTCCAGGCGGAGGATTCCTGGAAAAAGTCGGAGACGATCCGGGAAAGATCGACTACTCCCACCATCGTGAGATTGGCTGCCGAAGCGGTAACGGGGATAATGAAGCTTATTAAAAGTGCTATTAGTACTATGCGTTTCAAAACTCTCTTCTCCTTATCCTCTTAATAGAGGCACTTGTTCTGAAAGAACGTTAATACATTAAGTCCATATTGATAGTAAGGACCAGATCAAGGCCTGAGTTTGGTTTATCCGGGTCCTTAAACAGTTCCCCCTCGTCCCAGACGATGCTGCCGTCTTGAATGGTAAAACCTTTGCTCAAATACAAGCCCAGAGGAAGATTGGGCATGGTAAAGCGTATACCGCCTCCGTAGCTGAACCGATATCCGTCTTGCGTACCGGGATCGTATTCAAGGGAAAGGTCAAAATTACTTCGATCGTTCCAATGTCCGGTACCGCGGAAAAAGAGGTCCGCCCAGAGCACTTGTTCGGAAATAGGCATTCTCAATTCTATATAATTGTCAAACATAGCCTGACCGCCCTGACGAGAAGTTTCAAAGCCGCGGTCGGTATTGAACGTATCGGTGTAGAGCATATTGGTGGTATCCGCTGCTATGTCCGTGGTCCAGGAGTTGCCATCATAGTACAGCTGCGGGAATATAAAAGAGAGTTTGGAATGCAGTGCCAGCACATTCTTCCAGTTCCAGTTCTCGCTGACCGGTATATCTAAGAGCGTAAGAAAGTACTCCGCTTTCGATTCCGATTTGAGGTAGTTATTGATTCCTCCCAAAATACCGCCGCTATAGGTAAACCTCTCAGAAAAATAAAAGCCGCTGGAGGGGGCCAGGTTAAAATCACGGGTGTCCCAACTCAATCTGCTCCACCAATGGTTCTTAAATCGCCATTCGTTGTTATTCTCCCGGGTTGTTTTGTTGTCCGGACGGTAAAGGGACTCGTCGTAACTTACAAAAGAGAGAGCGGTTTCAGCGCCTGTGTGCGTACCGAAACGGCCTAGGTCGGTATGAAAGGTATAACCGGTATTAAGCCCGAGCGACAGGTCCCATTGATCGTAGTCCATAAGAAATGCGGGGTCTACTGTACTGTCTTCACCCTCAAAGTCGTTGGGATCCGGAACGTTGTCGCTGTCGGACCCTTCACTGTCAGCATAGCGGGGAAAGTCTCTGTCTTGCTGGACATCTGTGACAAGAGAATGCTCAAATTTGAACTGTGTTCCGATAGACCAGCGACGGCCAAAGAGCCAATCAGTATTGTAGCTGAAATTCAGATTTTGCCGTTTTCCCGAGAGCTCGGTTCCGATAGAGAGTTTTTCTCCCAGGCCGCGAAAGTTGTTGTCCGTCCATTTCAGAAACCCCACCATGGGAAACTCGCCCGCCTGACCGGTAAAAGTGAGCCCAAAGTTGATGCTCGTGGTCTTAGACTCTTCTACGTTAATGACCAAGTCCATTAAGCCTTGCGCACTCCCGTACGGCGTCTCGGGGCTGACATTGGAGAATAGACCGGTATTGTAGAGGTTTCGCATTCCCTCGATAACTTTCTTTTTACTGAACACATCTCCGGTCTCAAGGGGTACTTCCCGATATATTACCCGATCTCTTGTCTTATCGTTTCCTTTGATGATGATATTCTCGATATGGGCACGCCCCCGCTCGACGATGTTCATCGTATAGGAGATAGTGTTTTGCTCTTCATTGCGCTGTTCTTCACGCTCAATCGAATTAAAGATATATCCGTCGTTGTAGTACAGATCGGATACCTTGGTGAAATCTTTTTTTAGCTGGACTAGATCCAGAGTGTCGCCGTTTTCCAGGGTGATTTTTTCACGCAGCTCTTCATCGCTGTAGAGCGTGTTGCTCTCGAAACGAACGCCCCCAAAGCTCCATCGGCTTCCTTCGTTTATATAGAACGTAAGGGTCAGTAAATTCCGGTTCTCTTCCTGCTCGGCGACATCTCGAGTCGTCTCCTCGACCTCGGCGTCGATGAAACCCCGGGACTGGTAATACTCCTCGATAGCCTGCTTGTCGTTCTCAATTTGACTTTCCTTAAAAATACCGCTTTGAAAGAGGGACTGCTCTTTTGTTTCGATCTCTCCCTTGAGTGTTTTGCCCGAAACAAAGGTATTCCCTTCGAATCGGATTGTCTGAACCTTCATCTGCCGCCCCTCTTCTATCTCGAAATAGAGAGTCGCGGTATTATTCTCCTCGTCCACCTCTTTGCGGCTTTCTACGGTGGCATCCGGGTAGCCTTGTTTTTGATACAGTTCCTCAATAGAGCCTTCATCGGCATTGATCTTGTTCTGAGTGAGAATATCGTCCCGTTTGAGGAGAATCTTATCCCTTATCTTGTTGTCCCGGATTTGATTATTGCCTTCGATCACTATTTCATCAACGATCGGACGCTCTTCGGCGGTGAAGCGAACAATCACTTCCTCCCGAGCTACAGTCTTGGGCACTGCCTCCGCCTTGAGACGCTGAAAGTAGTTCAGCGCGTACAGTTTACTCTGCATATCCATATACAATGTATTGGAGAACTGTTGACCGATAAATTGTTCGACTATGGGCTCCAACTCTTTCTCATCCACGTGCTGAAGACCTTCGAATCTGACGTCAGCAATCGGCTTTCCAACATACCATGGGGAGGAATCCTGGGCATATAGAGCTGTGAGGGAGAGTAGAAAGAACGAAAGAGAGAGAAAAAACAGTATTCGAAGGCGCATAAAGTCTCCTTGCGTCAGTAGGAATAATCCCAGGAGAATCCCAGGCTGGTATTGTAAATACTCTGTTTCGGTTCACTGAGAACCGGATTTATGGAAAAATCGAGTAGAAAAAGCGGCGTTTGCCACTCGAAACCGATCTCCATATTGACACTCAGCCCCTCTTCGCCAATTTCGCCAGTCTCGATTACAGGCCTTCTGCGGAGCTGAACCATGCCTTGCAGAAAGAGATCGTTACCCACGTACTTTCCCAAGAATAAGGTAGTGTTGTCAAGATAGCGTTCAGCGGTAGTAAGTTGTTGTTCCCCTTCCAGAAGAGGCCGATTGAGTACTCGCTCCAGGATCACGTTTTGAATCATTTGTGTGCGGACCGAAAAGAGATCTAACTGCAGCGTGTCTTTGATGCGCTGTTCAAATGTTTGTATGATACCGAATTGGCTTACTACATCACCGGTTAACAGCAAAGCTGAAGTTAGTTCGCCTTGCGGGCTGCCGAGAGGTGCATAAAGCTGACCGCCAAGTAGCTGAATAATCTCGGTGGTGGCCATCACGGGCTGAGATTCAAAACGAGGCGTAAATGTCTTAAGCGGCTCGTTTTCAACAATCATAAAGATGGTCACCGGTTGGCCTTCCATGTCGACTTCCCTAATACGGGCTCTGAGCTCGAGCAATGGATTGAAGGCGTTTTCATCTTCATTTAAGTGAATCGCCCCTTCAGTAAGGTAAAAATTTCTCTGAAAGTAGTAGATCTCGCCGCCCCGTAGCCCTACATCGCCGCGAATAGAATAACTTTCCGGATTTGTCTGATAGGTGATATGTATCTCTTGTCCGGTCTTCAAATAGGCTCGCAGAATAGGAAAATTGCTCCGCGGCCAGAGAAACTGGACGTTAGAACCGGTGCTAAGTTCAAGGTCTACACTGTACTGCTGCTTCCCCATGAGTGGCGGCGGCCCCTTGTCCTGCATAGTAATGGTAAAGTCATTGAGTTCGAGGTCTCCCTCGATGCGGTTCATATTCCCATCCATTGCATAGGAAAACGTGCCGCGCGCAAACCCGCGGGCAATCAAGCCGCTCCGCTCTATCACGTAATTCGTCTCCACCCCTTTAGGGGAGAGCGTCCGTATCACGATACGGAGAGAATCCGGCGTCCAGCGATCAAACTGCATCCCCCCGCTCAAACGCACTCGCTGTTCACCGGCCTGTATCTCTGTCGCCTCAAAGGTTCCCGTCTTACCTGAAATCGAAACGGTAGTTGAGAAGGGGCGTATTGTACCCTTCACATAATCGATGCCGAAGGAAGCTTCGTTTATGAATAGCTCTCCAAAGAACTCCGGATCCCCGGTGGGGCCCTCGATATCCAGGCCTCCCGCAATAATACCGGACTTGAAATCGAGCATTTCGATTCCAAAATTATTAATAACCTCCATATCGACCCACAAGTTGCGCAGATTCATGGCAATCTGTCCCTCCGCAAGAGAGCCGCTTCCCTCAACACGCAGCGGCAGGGGGGCACGCAGGTCAAAGTCGAACGAGCCGTCGGGCCGCATTGTACCGCTCACGGAGTCCTCCGGTCCCCCTACGATGTGTACCGACTCTTTTTTCGAGAACCTGAACTCCCACGGGTCTAGCTGCTGCTGAAACAAGGTGAACTCGGAAAAACGGATGTTCGCCTCAACGTTCTTTGCGGGGACCTTTGTAAGGCCGCGAATTGATTGGAGCTTCTCAATGGTACCGGATGCATTCACCGCTGCCTCAGCAGTGCGATTTTGGAGAATCCCCCGGTACTGCCCCTCAAGGGAGAACTCCCCTGAGGGAATACGTAGTTCGACCGCGCCTTCGTTGAAGAGATGGTTGCGAAACTCCGCATTCATGTTTTTCATCTTCATTTCCTGCGGGGTTGCCGTACCCTCTGCGGAAAACGCCACGCTCGCCGAGTTGTACTGGGCGTCTTCCACTTGGAGGGAATAATCTAGCTGCGGGCTTTTGCGGGTTCCGTGAATATCCACCGTGGTGTCGAGAGTGCCCCGCATGGGGAGCGTTTTGACTCTTGCAAGGGGAAAGCCCTGGGCGGATATACGTCCCTTCAACTGCTGGGTTTGAAACGAAACTATGCCCCGGTACGACTCTTCGCCGTCTCTGCTGTTCATCCGTATCCACACATCGCCCTGAGGGGGAGAAAAACCAATATTGCGGATCTCAGCCTCCCCCTCGAGAGTGGAGAGACCGTCCCGATACTGGACTTCCGTCAATTGCACCGTCTCCGCATTGGCCGAAAGAGCCAGTTCAAGAGAGCTGTTTTGCCCGACTCCCGGCAGCCCGACCGCACGCAGCTCCCTGATACGGAGCTGCCAGTTTTCCGCAGAGCGAAACTCACCGGCGGCATTGAGAGATAGTTCCGTAAATTGCTCTCCTAAAGGCAAGGGGTACGAGGAAGCGCGCAGATTGAAGGAGGCGCTGTCATTCCGAAAAAAAACGGTACCCCGCAAGCCGTGGTTTCCCCGAAGGAGAATCGTAGATGGCTGCCGATACAAGCCTTCGAAACTGTAGTTTCGGTTACGGTGGGAGAACTCCGCCTGAAAGTTCAACGAGCTTCCCTGCAGCCTGCTCATCTGTACGCGTCCTCTGAAGTTCCGGTCATTTGTCTGAAGAGATACTTGCTCCGCAATGACACTCTCATTGTTTCCGCTTACGGAGGCTTGGAAGACGAGGCTTTCGTCTCTGTTGCTGATACGAAGCGGCAACAGAGAAAAAGAGTACCGCTCGAAATCAGTGGAGAAGTAGAGCTCACTCGATACGTGCAAGTCTTTTGGAAGAACATCTCCCGGCATCCCGTCTGGAGCCCCCGCCTCGAGCGCCGGCGCCAATGCGACACTCTCCAGGTGCATCGAAATGTCCAGAAAATTGCCATTGCTCCGATTGTAGGTTCCTTGCCCCGCAATGCCTCCCTCGTCTGCCTGCGCACGGGCCCCAAAAATACGGGTTTCGAAGTCAAATTCCACCTCATCCTGCATGAGCCGAATAGAAGAGCTGAACTCTTTAAGCCAGAGAGTATTGAAGGAAAGCTGCGGAGCAGTAACGGTCAGTTCGTTGTCTCTGGAACGGAGATCACAGCGGCCGCTCACGCGGTAATCTTGCCACTGTAGCCGATCTATCCACAGCGAACCGCTGGGTAAAAGACTATCCAACGGCAGCCGTCCGCGAAACCGGGCGCGGGCGCTTTTTGTTTCCACGCGCAATCGCTCAAAACGAATCTTCTCCAGATCACCTTCCGCCTCGAGGTCCGCCGTAAGGGGCTGCGGTAAACTGGAGTTTTTTATGAAGAGCTCAAGATCTCCGCGGTAACTGTGAAGACTCCCGTCAAGTCCGGCGGTAAAGCTGGCCTCTCCGCTGATGTTCGTGCTCAACCACTCTCCATAGGGTTCTAGGCCCGATTGTGCCTGTATATTGTCTGCAGGGACGAAATCTCGGGCTCGAAGGCTTCCCGTAAGGGTCTCCGTCTCCTGATTCAGAACCAATTGCAGATCCCAGGGAGAGCTGTCTTCGATTTTACGCAGCACCGTGCGGCTCTCGTCGCGAATGAGCTCGATCGTAAGGCCGCTGAAACTCAACAAGTCACTGTCAAACTGTCGCAAAGTGAGCCGTGCATTCAAATCGGAAAAGTCGGGAGTGATAGAACTGCGAAAAGAGAAGCGGCTCTCCCCTCGTGAGACGGCAAAATCGGCTATTTGCATGGGCGTCTTCAGTTCCCCGTGTACTCTGCCGCGTCCTTCTATATCATAGCGTTCCTCCTCCCGGTCATACCGGGCGCTGAAAAAAAAGTTACGCAGATCAAACGCCCCCTCCGAAGTGGTGTAGAAGACGGTCACATTTTCCCCGTTCACTACAAGACGCGGAATTTCGCCGTCAGACTCACCGCCCCCTTTCAGGATACTTCGCATATCCGCTATAAGCGGGGCATCCTTGCGGCGGTCCAAACGAACCGTAGAGTCGATGATGCGCACCGTGTTCACGGAGTCGGCAATGTTGCCCCGCAGTAATTCCGGAAAGGAGTAATGAACCCGAATCGTTTCCAGGGCGAGATTTCTTCCGTCCCCCCGGCGTTTTACCTCTATTCCACGAATCTCGAGAAACAGCAGTATTGAAGGGGACATGCTGCGATAAGAAATCTCCCGGTCTATCGTCTCTTCCAGTCGCTCTATGGTTCTCGCCTGCAGTCGTTCGGAAAACTCGTCGATACGACGCTGGACAGGAAGAAGCAGAAACACTGTAAGGGCAAAGAGGAGGAAAAATATAAATAACCGTAACAATACAGCCGGGGTGCTTTTTACACTCAGAAGTGACCTCTCATTGAAGAAGGTTCATATTGCATTGAAGAAGACGCTTATTCCATCCTCTGTAAATTTACCGCGATTTTTATCTTTTTTGCAAGATAAGATGACAAATACTCGGTTATTATATATTATTCAGGGCACATAATGATACGAGAGAATAAGTACGAAAGCGTTAAGAACTTTATAGTACTGGAAGGGCTCGACGGTGCCGGGACCACTACCCAAGCACGGCAGCTAGTCACGCGTTATCAGGAGTACGGGCGGCCGTCGATCTACACCTGCGAACCCAGCACAGGGATTATCGGCGAGACGGTGCGCAAAATCCTGCGAAGCGAGGAAGAGGTCGCCCCGGGCACACTTGCAAAATTGTTTGCCGCCGATCGTCATAACCATCTCTACCACCCGAGGGAAGGGATCATCCCCACAGTGGGAAAAGGCACTACAGTGGTTTCTGACCGCTATCTCTTTTCCTCCCTTGCCTACCAGTCTCTCGATTGGCCTTTTGAGCAAGTTTTGGCGTTGAATGAAGAATATCCCCTTCCCGAACACTTACTGTTCATCGATGTTCCCCCCGAAGAGTGCGGTAAACGCCTCGATAACCGGGCTACCGAGCGGGAGATTTATGAAGAGAGTGAGTTACAGGTAGAAATCAGAAATACCTATTTTCACATCTTCTCCCTCTATCGAGATACCGGTATGACCATTCACATTTTCGACGGTACGCTCCCCCGGGAAAAACTGGCCGACTGCATCTGGAGTAAACTCTCTTCGTTCCGATAATGAAGGTATGAAGTTACGAACTGTATTCGTGATGAGAATCGCTATGATCGTGTGTGCGGCTGCAGTGCTGCCCCCCGCGACTGTCTCGGCCTACAATATTCTTTATGCCGAGCAGTATTACAAGCTCTATCATCAAAACATGTACCAGTACCCCCAGGACTTTCGAGAAAACGTCTGGTATCTCGAGCGTGCTCTCAAACGACCCTTCGTCAATCCTCTCAACGCCATGGCGGACATCGACAATAAGCTCGAGTGGCGGCGCTATCGCTATCTTTTTTCCATGCACCTGAACCTGGAGATGGTAAAACAGTATCGGCGATGGGCGGCGGAGTACGACAAGCGGGAGGCATATTTTTATAACTACCCATGGAAACAGGCAAATATCAAGAGTCTCTCCATTGCCGAACAGTATTACCAGAAAGCACTCTACTACTGGGACCAGGCTCTCACCTGGTGGGCAAGACTCAGGGACGTAGAGTATGTGGAGCTGAAACGCGTGCAGCACTGGGAAGACGAATACGCCCGCATCCGCGACGGTGACCTCGACTACGGCGCGATCATCCAGGAGGACTTGAACCGTCTTCTGAGAGTACGGAAAGATTTTGAGGAGATGGACGAGGATACCTACTGAAACTCATCTCCCGCAGAACCCCTTGTCTATACGATCAGCATCGCGTCTCCGTACGAAAAGAAGCGATACCGCTTCTCAACTGCCTCGCGGTAGGCTTTGTCGATCAGTTCTTTCCCCGCAAATGCAGACACCATCACCAACAGACTCGACTCCGGCGTGTGAAAGTTGGTCAGCATAGCATCCACCGCCGTAAACCGGTACCCGGGATAAATGTACAGTTCTGTAGAAGCTCGTCCGGCGGCGATGTAGCCCGATTCGTCTGCAGCCGACTCGAGGGTTCTGACCGAAGTGGTGCCTACCGCACAGATCGGGCGCCCTCGATCCCGGGCGTGTCGCACGGCCTGCGCGGTTTCCTCCGGGATCTCGTACTGTTCGGCGTGCATGTGGTGCTTCTCCACCTCCTCCGTGCGGATAGGTTGAAACGTTCCTACTCCCACATGGAGGGTCACGTCTGCACGTTCGATACCGCGTTCCTCAAGCTCCTTGAAGAGCTTGGGGGTGAAATGGAGACCAGCGGTGGGGGCGGCCACCGAACCGGTGCGCTCGGCGAACACCGTCTGATACCGCTCCTCGTCCTCTTTAGTGCTCTCCCGCTTGATATACGGCGGCAGAGGAATGCGTCCCCAGCGCTGCAGGTATTCCTCATCTATAGGCGGGGTAAAGCGCACATACCTAAACTCATCCTCCGCCTCGGCGATTTTCCCCTCCACCTCTTCTGGAAAATGATAGAGGCGCCACGGTTTTTGCCGCTTTGCTTTGCTCACAGTGGCTTTCCACGTTCGCTCGTCACAGCGCTCGAGGAGGAGAAACTCCACCTCCCCGCCGTACTCGGTGGTCCCAAAGAGACGCGCCTTGCGGACGCGGGTATTGTTGAGCACCACCAGTGCATCCTGCGGCAAAAGCTGCGGCAACTCGCCGAGCATGTGGTGAGAGACGGCTCCGGCGGCACGGTCCACCAGCATGAGGCGGGCTTCGTCCCGCCGCTGCGAGGGGTGCTGGGCTATTAGTTCTTCGGGAAGTTCAAAGGAGAAATTGCTGGTCTTCATGATACTCTCGCTGCAGTCCTAAATGTGAATATGCCATGTCGGTAGCTATTCTGCCGCGCGGGGTGCGCTGCAGGAAGCCGCGCTGAATGAGGAAAGGTTCGTAGAAATCTTCGAGCGTTTCGATCGCCTCGCCTACTGAGATTGCCAGTGTCTCCGCGCCAACCGGTCCGCCGCCGTACTGGGTAATGACGGTTCTGAGAATCTCTCGGTCGTGCTTCTCCAGTCCAAAGCGGTCGATCTGCAAGCGCTGCAGCCCCTCTTCAGTAACCTCTTGATTCACCCGTCCGTCGCCGAGTACTTGAGCAAAATCCCGCATGCGCCGCAGTAGTCGATTGGCCACCCTGGGGGTCCCCCGGGAACATTGGGCAAGCACAGGCAAGGCCTCTTCATCGACCTCCACCTGCAGAATGGCGGCGGTGCGGCGCAGAATTCTGGTGATATCCGCTTGAGAGTAGAAATCCATCCGTACGGAGATGCCAAACCTGCTGAGCAGGGGACCGGTTACTCGTCCCGCCTTGGTGGTGGCGCCGATCAGCGTGAACTCGGGGATGGGAATGCGAATGGTTCGCGCCGAGGGGCCTTGTCCCACCACCCAGTCGATTTCGTAATCCTCCATGGCAATGTACAGCATCTCCTCCAGCGCCGGTTTTAGCCGATGCACCTCGTCGATGAAGAACACGCTCCCTTTCGAGAGTGTAGTGAGAATGCCCGCCAGGTCTTTCGGCTTCTCCAGTGCCGGGGCGGAGGTCACCTTGAACTCGCTGCCCATTTCATGTGCCATGATACCCGCCAAGGTCGTTTTCCCGAGCCCCGGCGGGCCGCTGAAAAACACATGATCCAAGCTTTCCCCGCGGCTGCGAGCGGCTTCGATGAACACCGCGAGATTTTCCTTCAGCGTCTCCTGGCCTTGAAAATCGGAGAGATACTGGGGTCTGAGGAGTTGTTCGTGTTCTCCGTCTTCGCCGGCGTAGTCACCGGAAAGAAACTGTTTTTGATCCATAGTTATTGCTACTGCGAACTGAGGTAGATGATCGCCGCGCGGAACAACTCGTGCTCCCGTTCGCTCACGGTGCTATTATCCAAGTTCTCGAGACTCTTGGCAACCTCGTTCAACGCCTCTTCCGCCTTTTTCCTGTCGAAGCCCATTTCGCTCAGCGCTTCTGCAAGATCGGGGAAATCCTGCACCGCCGAGCCTTTGGGTTCTGTAGCGATCGTGCCACGCATCCCCAGAATTATTTTACCCGCGGTCTTCTTCCCTACTCCGGGGATCCCCGAGAGAGTTTCCGTGTCCTCCGCTTCGAGGCAGCGCAGAAACTCATCCCTCCTAAGTCCAGAGAGGATTCGCAGTGCTTGAGACGGGCCGATACCGGCGATTTTGATGAGTTCAAGAAAAATGTCCCGTTCGGCTTCGGTGGAGAAGCCGTAGAGATGCATGCGGTCTTCGCGATGGTAGAGATGAGTAAAAACCCGCACCTCCCCCTGTACAGAGACGATATCCTCCAGTGACTGCTGAGAAACCTCGAGGGCCCATTCGATTCCCTGATGCTCGAGGTAGAGCACCCGCCCCCGCTGGCCGCTGATTCTCCCGCGGATGCTCTGTATCACGGTGCCTCCCTCTTGTGCGTGGAATCTTGCGTGGAGGAGTACTGGGGCGAAGACGCCAACCTGGAGTTGAAATCGCGCATATGATAGCTGCAGATCGCCGCCGCAAGGGCATCGGCGGCATGGTCCGGATTGGGAATCTTCTCGAGACCGAGCATAATTTTGACCATCTCCTGTACTTGCTGTTTCTCCGCCCGTCCGTGCCCGGTAAGCGCCTGTTTTATCTCCTGCGGGGAGTAGCCACGGGCCGGAACGCCGGAGCGGGCGCAGGCCAGCAGGACCGCACCGCGCGCCTCGGCCACGGGAATCGCGCTGCTGATATTTTTGGCAAAGTAGAGGCTTTCAACGCCGCAAAAAGCGGGGCCGTATTCTTCAATAACGGAGACGATCCGGTCATGAATAGCGAGCAGACGATCCTGCGCGCACCAGTCAGAGGGAGTGGTAATGGTTCCATGGCCCAGATGGGCGAAACGGTTGCCGTCCGCCCTGAGCATCCCCCAGCCTGTCTCTGCCAGACCGGGATCGATGCCCATTATCGTGCTCATTCCTCCGCTTCCGGGTCGTAATC
This sequence comes from uncultured Spirochaetaceae bacterium, assembly GCA_964346455.1. GTDB lineage: Bacteria > Spirochaetota > Spirochaetia > DSM-16054 > Sediminispirochaetaceae > CAYFUX01. Next base: position 95,916 of record CAYFUX010000002.1, on the reverse strand, counting down.
GTCGGGAATCTCGAGATTGGTAGAGACCGAGTTGACGTCGTCGTGATCATCGAGTTTCTCTATGAGCTTCAGCGCTTTGCGAGTGCTCTCTTGATCAAGAGACACGTTTGCCTCGGGAATCCGGGTAACCTCTGCACGGTTGGACTGAAACCCCGCTTTCTCGAGGGCATCGGCAACTTCGTTGAAATCGTCCGGGGTGGTAATAACTTCGATCTCCTCCCCTTCGTTGCTGACATCCTCGGCGCCGGCCTCCAGCGCCACCTCCAGGATATCATCCTCCGAATAGGCGGAGGCGTCAAAAGTGATGAGCCCCTTACGTTTGAATAGATACGAAACACAGCCCGATTCACCAAGATTGCCGTTGTGCTTTGTAAATATGCTGCGGATGTCGGCGGCGGTACGGTTCTTATTATCCGTGAGCGTTTCTACCAGAATAGCAACGCCGCCGGGGGCATAGCCCTCGTAGACATTCTCTTCGTAGTTGACCCCTTCGATTTCTCCGGTGCCCTTCTTGATTGCCCGTTCGATATTATCCTTGGGCATGTTCTCCGATTTGGCTTTGGTGATCGCTGTTCGAAGCGTAGGGTTGGTTTCGGGGTCTCCGCCCCCGTCGCGGGCGGCAACGGTGATCTCTTTTATGAGCTTGGTAAATATTTTACCGCGCTTTGCGTCTTGCGCGCCTTTTTTATGTTTAATCGTAGACCATTTATTGTGGCCGGACATGTGAGCTCCTTATGTACCAGTGTAGTCGAAAATTATCACAAGCGCTTTTGGGGTGTCAAGATTGCTGCCTTTCTCTCGGTAGCGGGGGGTGTTCCGGCGCCAGGGGCCAGTTGAGCTCCGCAAATTGCAGGGTCTCCCGGTGCTTGTCCAACTCCAACGACATATCGAGGAGAATGCGGTCGAGCATCAACATCCCCCCTTCGGTAGGACGAAGACGGGAACGGTCAAAGGTGAGCAGTCCAGCCTTCCTCCAGCGTTCCACGCTGCGCGGCAGAAGAAGAGCTGGGTCAAGATGAAAAATGCGGGCGAGCCGGGAGAAGGAAAGCCCTTCGGCGGTCCGCAGCCCCATCATTAAATGTTCGAGAAAAAAATCCTCCGCTCCTATATTTTCGGTCTCATAGCCCTCCCGCTGCCGCCGTCCGGCTATCCGCAGCACTCCGCTACGCACAGGTACAGTGGAGACCGCTGACGGTCCCACACCAATGTAAGGTTCCATCCGCCAGTATCGAAGATTATGAAGAGATTCTCTCCCGGGCTGTGCAAAATTGGAGACTTCGTAGTGCCGATACCCGGCTTGCGTGCACAAGCGGACAGTTTCACGCAGTGCATTGGCAGCGGCCTCCTCCTCCACCGGCTCCAGCCGGCCTTCTTTATGGGCGGCTGCCAGGGCAGTGCCTTCCTCTATCGTGAGAGCATAGACGGAGAGATGATCGGGATAAAACGAGAGAGCGGTTCGAATATCCGCTGCCTCTTCCTCTATGCTGCGCCCCGGAAGGGCAGTCATCATATCAAGATTCACCTCTCCCGACCACTCGCCGGCAAGCAGTTCGAGCGCTTTGAAGACGGTGTCGGAGCCCGCGCTGCGGCCCAGGAGCTCGAGGGCATGAGGATCGAAGCTCTGAACCCCCATACTCAAGCGGCTCACCCCGTACCTGTCCATTAGCTCAAGCTGTTCGAGGTTAAGAAACTCCGGATTCACTTCTACCGTCCATTCGAATTCGCTACCCCGACCTCGAGCGGTAAGCTGTTCGCGTACGGCGGAAAAAAGGAGATCGAGTTCCTGCATGCTGATCGAGTTGGGAGTCCCACCGCCGATGAATACCGAGGCTATCGAGGGCGGGTCGAGAGCCTCACAGAACCTGCCGAGCTCCTCGGCAATACGCTGAATAATCGGCAGCCGCTGTTCCGCAGAAACCTGCGGGCGGGAGTAGAAGTCGCAGTACCCGCATTTGCGGGAGCAAAAAGGCACATGGATGTAGAGGGAGAGAGGCACCTCGAGCAGGGAAAACCGCTCTAGAAACGGGTAAACTGCGGCCAATACCGTACCATCACCTTATCAACAATATGCCACTGTTTCGTGGGCCTCCAGGCGGCGGAGGCGGCGGCGAAACTTCTGTTATCCGGCATCAACAGATACTCCCCCTCTTCCAGGGTGAAAGCGGAATGATAGCCGCTGAGAGGAACGTTCTCCCCTCCGCCCGGAGGCGTCGGGGGAGTGATCAGCCGGTACTCCCGTTCAATAAGCTGTCCCTCGGGTATGAAGTCCCCGCTCGAAGGCGGCTGAACATACACCGTGTACTCTCTCATTTGAACTGTATCGCCCGGAAGGCCGACAACGCGAAGTACGGAGCGAGCGGGATTCAATCCGGCGGAGTCGTTGGAGAGCAGACTTACACGCTGTAGAGTAAAGAAACGAACCAGTGGATCGGCAATACGCAAGGTAACTCCGGCTCCAGATGCGGTGCGGTTGCTTCGCACCACCAGTTCTCCTCGTTCAGGACTGCGGAGCGGAGGTAGTTCATGTTGCAGGAAGGGCACTTGCGGGCCGTAGGGAAGCGGAGTAGCGATGATGCGGTCCTCGAGTGAAAGCTGCGGCAGTCCTGCCGAGGTGTGGACCTGGTAAGTTCGCAAAAAAAATCCGCTTACCAGGTAATAGCCGATAAAGAGAACGACCACCACTTTGACTAGCGTGGAGAGCAGTTTCGTAAGAAAACTCCGGGGTTTATAACTGCGATAATGGCGCAGTGCGCGCGATCGTTTGGACATAAACTCCTGCCGTAGTTACTGTATTGGGCCTATTCGCCCGGGAGGCCAGTACTTGAACATCGCCCTCCCGAGGACGTTCTCCAAAGAGACCGGACCAAAATAGCGGGCGTCACGCGAGTTGTCGCGGTTGTCGCCAAAGGGAAAAATCCAGTCCGAGGGTATATACCACCCGGTTTCATATTTTCTCCAGCTGCGGCCAAAACGCCGCTCATGCGGATTGATGGAGTAGAGGGCCGCGGCGCGGTATTTCATCCAGGCAAACATATCCACCGAGCCTCGCAGATCCTCGCTCCGTGCAGATATGTACTGCGGGACGGGTACTCCCTGACTCCGGTAGGCGTCTGCATACGCCGACGCTTTGAACGCGCGGTACTTTTCCGGCTCTATTGTCCTGCGAGCGGGATCCGGATAGCCGGCACGCCGGCGAAACTCCTCTTCGTGTATCCACTCCGAAAAGCCCGGAGGACGCATATAAAGTTCTCCTTTGTCGAAGCGCAGGCGGTCGCCGCCGAAACCCACCGCTCGTTTAATCAGAAACTGCGGTTTTGGCTCGCCTTTTTCATCCGTATCAATGTTGACCATGGAAAAGGTGAGCATATAAATGACTCTCTGCAGGGTGTCAAAGAGGGGGCCTTTGGAGATATAGGTCGGATTTTCAAAAATCACGACTTCGTTTCTCTCCGGGCTCTTGAAGCCGGAAATTTTCAAGGCTCCGGGAACAAGTTCCGGTCCGTAGATGAGCTTGTTGACAAAGATGCGGTCTTGAAGCTGAAGTGTGTTCTTCATCGATCCGGAAGGGATGACATAAGCCTGAGCAAGATACTGGTTGATCAGCAGTACAACCACCACCGCCCACAAAAAGGCTTCTATCCAATCTACTAAGGTATTCTTGGCCTGCTGCTTGGCCTTGGCATAAGCCTTTTTACGTTTTCTGCGGGTTAAATAGCGTTCCGTCCAGCGCTGCACGGATTCAAACAGGCGCTCCATTCTGGCTCCTTGTGGTAATACGGCGACAGTAGCACATTCCCCTTACATTGACAAGTTTCGGGAGTCTCTGTACGCTGACGCCATGAAAAAGAAAACCGCCAAGGTGCAGCCTCCCGAGGTGGAAGAGGTACACCTCAAACCCCTCTTCGGCATGCACCCCGGCAAATACCTTAGCATTTTATACTCCCTGTTTCTGCTGCTCATACTCTTTTTTCTCCTTATCTTCCCCGGACTCAAAAACTTTGGTTCGGAGGTAACGGTGATGAGCGAGCCAAAGGGCGCCGCTCTCTACGTAGACGGCGAATATCGCGGCTCTACTCCGGTAACGCTGTTTCTCCCCGCCGGCTCACATGCACTGCAGTTGGAAAAGGAGTATTTTGCCTCTCGTACGGTCACGTCAGATATCGGCGGCCGCGCTATAGGCTCACTCTTTTTCCCCCGCCAAAAAGAAATCCATACCGAGTTGGAGTTGACCGATGCAGAGGGACTGCTGGCCGAACGGTTTCGTCAGATCTCCTCCTGGTCTATGGTCGGGTCCTTTCATGAGCGTTACCGCTACCCAGCGCTCATTTCCAATACTGCGGCGGCTCTCCTTTCTCAGGAGAGCGCTACTCAGG
>CAYFUX010000002.1:0-91443 GCA_964346455.1 uncultured Spirochaetaceae bacterium | reverse complement strand
GCGCTCATTTCCAATACTGCGGCGGCTCTCCTTTCTCAGGAGAGCGCTACTCAGGGAAGCGAAAAAAACGAATCCGCAGAAAGGTCGGAGGAATATCGGGAAAAGCTGTACACTTTTTTACACTACATTATAAACACTCTTAACTCTCCCGAGCTTGCCACGGACTCTCTCGCAGCTCTTGGCATGATACACGAAGAGCCTCGCCTCTCCGCGCTGCGGTCGGAAAGCTATCCATCCAGCCCCCGACGCCGCCTCTCGGCTCCGATACTCGAGATGGCTGTAAAATTATATAGACAGGTTGATATCGAATCTCAGCTCCTTCCTCTTTACCTGTACCTCTCCGCGGAACAATTCGCGGAACAATCCGCAGAGCAAAAGGAGACCTCCGCCATAGCGGAGGCGCTTTCTGTCCAAGATGTACTGCATTCACTCGAGCGCAGCGTCTCACAGCTTCCCTTTGAAGCCACCTATTCCAACGACAGCGGTCGTACGGAAGGTGAACGGCTGTCGACTGCCAGTCATACATTTATTCCCTTCTCTCCCAAAGACCTCGTTCCGGTGGGCAATCCGAATATTTCGTACAGCCTCGATGAGCTCACATATGAGAAGCTCGCCGCGTTTCCTCACCAAGAGCACGTGGAGTCCTTTTACCTTGCAGCAAAAGAGACCACTCAGGGTCAGTTCAGCCGTTTTCTGGAAGATAATCCTCGTTGGCAAAAAGAGAATACCGAGAAGCTGGTTGCCGAGGGAAAAGTTGACGATACCTACCTTCAGTACGCACAGCACGGTGACGACATTCCCGTCACCCACGTCTCCTGGTATGCCGCTCGCGCCTACTGCGATTGGCTCACCGACCAATTGCCGGACGAATTGCGTAGTGCATACCGGGTCGTATTGCCCGAGGAAGCGCAGTGGGAATATGCCGCTCGACTAAACGGCCGTCCCCGTTCGGTGAGCGCGGAGGTACGCGCCGGCTCTCCGCGGCCTGCGGTCTTCTCTCGAGCAGGAAGCCGGGGTTTGATCGATATGACCGGAAATGTGTGGGAATGGAATGCAAACTGGTATTTTCCGGCAGACGTGCTGGACGGCACCTATGGCCTTGATGATTCTGCCATTGATTTAGGATACCGCGGCATGGAACGCTCCGTACGCGGAGGAAGCTGGGCAAACGACAACGATGAAGAGCTGCTCTGGAGACGTGCATCCCAGCCGCCTTCCTGGTGCACTCCCTTTACCGGTTTCAGAGTTGCTCTGGTTCCAAGAGACGAGTCGAATTAACGCAGGAGTTAACGACATGGCAAAAGATACGACGCTGGCGATAAAAACTCTCGCATCCAACAGAAAAGCTCGTTACCATTTCGAAATCGAGGATACCTTTGAGTGCGGTATCGAACTTCAGGGGACCGAAGTGAAATCTATCCGCAACGGTAAGTTCTCCTTTTCCGACTCCTACGGACGCATCCGCAACGGGGAACTCTTTCTCATAGGGTTTCACATTGCGCCCTATGAACAGGGTAATATTTTCAATCACGAGCCGGAGAGAGAACGGCGGCTCCTGGCCCACAAGCAGGAAATAAAGCGGATGCGCAGACGGGTGGAAGAGCGCGGCTTTACCCTGGTGCCGCTTAAGGTGTATCTGAAAGGCGGAATGATTAAACTGGAGCTGGGTCTGGGGCGCGGTAAGAAGGTGCATGACAAGCGCGAATCGATCAAGCAGCGGGACCTCAAGCGGGATGCCGAACGACAAATGCGGGAACATCTCCGTTAATCACAGTTAAAAACAGCCACTGAAGTTTTCCTCTCACGAGGAGTAAGCGAATCGCTTTTTCGCTGGTATCTGCCGGCACTTGTTGATTTTTCACTGCATTGTTGGTATATTTATTACAGTAGAAGAGATCGAATCGGGGGTGTACCGGATTCGACTGGCGGACGCAATCCCGTTCGTTGCAGGTGGAGCTGCCTAACTCCTAAAACTGGACATCAAATTTATCTGCCGATAATAACGAAGCAGATTTCGCAATGGCAGCGTAAAGCTGTCTCGGGCGCATCCGGCGCTGTTCCGAGTCGGATGATTGCCTGAAAGAAACCGGGACTTGCCCGGCTTCCCGTTCGGCGGAAGTCGGGGACACTTAGCCGAACTGTGGAGAAAGGCGGTTCAGTTCCGTCACCGTCCTTTCTCCGAGAAAACAAGACGGGACTAAACCTGTAGATGCGTTCGAGATGCCCGTCAGGACAGGGGTTCGACTCCCCTCACCTCCATTCCCCTTCTCCCCTTTTTTGAAAACTGAAGTTCTTTCAAAATTAGCATGTTGAAAATGCCTCAACTATCCTAGCATCATTGACCCAGTGGCTCACTCCGAATATGCTGTAGCCGGCGAGGTTCAAGCCCCGTGCGGCTTCTTACATACTCGCACAACAGAGCAAAAAGGAGTGACGTGTCATGTCGGACGAACAGAATCCTTACAAAGCTCCGCAAGCGGACTTAAAACAGCAATCGGTTCCGCAGGGAAGTGAAGGCGGCTTCACCTCTGCGATGGCCCTCAGCCTCAAGCAGACGCGCCCGTGGGTGCGGTTTCTCTCTATTCTCGGGTTTGTTTGGCTTGGCTTCATGGTAGTTGCATCGGTGGCTATGATGTTCGGGTCGGGCCCAGCCGGCTATGGAGCCCTCATCGGTATCGTGTATATAGTGCTGGCGGTACTCTATGCGGCGCCGGTTCTTTTTCTCCACCGCTATGCCTCATCAATCACCCGGTTTCTCGAATCCGGGACAAGCGAAGAAATGGAGCATGCCCTAGGATATCAGAAATCGTTTTGGAAATTCTCCGGAATCCTTGCCCTCATTACCATCCTCGTGGCAATAATCGGCACCGTGATTGGCCTCGGCAGTATGGCCGCAGGATTTATGGGCTAGAGGCAGCCGCCTGTACCCCTGCAGGTAAGAAGAAGCGGATGCTGCAATGAAAGAGCGGGACAGTTTGCGCACCCAGAGTACGCCGGAGGGAGTGGATATCGAACTCCACACCGCCGGCCCACCGGTGCGTCTATTGGCCTTTTTAATCGACGGAATGATACGACTTTTGCTGCTCATACCTCTTCTCATCTTTATAAGTATGACGGAGGAGTCGGGAACCTGGCTCTTTCTCCTCCTGTTCTTTCTCATACAGTGGTTTTACTTCACCCTCTTCGAAGGAGCTATGGACGGACAGACGCCGGGGAAGCGGGCGATGAACATACGCGTGATCCGCGACAACGGGACTTCTCTCACCTGGAACGCCTCTATCATCAGGAATTTGTTGCGGGCGGCTGACGGATTTCTGCTCAACTACGTCGTAGGTCTCGCGGTGATGTGCTGCTCAGATGGGTTTCGCCGTATCGGCGACCACGCCGCCAGTACCATAGTGGTGTACGTCAAGCCGCACCTTCCCGCCGCCGCAGCAGTCCCCTTGGAGGTCCGACCCGCCGTGCCGCCGGTGGAACTCACTATCGCGGAACAGCAATCCATTCTCGCCTTCGCCGATCGGCGGCCCTACCTCTCAGAAGAACGTGCCCGTGAACTGGCCGAAATTCTTGAGCGTTCGGCCCCCTCTCTCCTTCCACCGGGAACCGCTTCCCCCCAAATGCGGCTCACAGCCCTGGCGGCCTGGATTCGAGGCGGGAGAACGGAGGAGAGATGAAACAGCAAAGCTTCCTCCGCAGCAGAGAATACAAATGGAAGGAGTTCGAGACGCTTCTTCACCGCCGCAGGATGAATGCCGAAGAGACGGAACGGTTTCCCGAATTATACCTCTCGCTCTGCCACGATTTGACGACGGCGAGAGCGAATAATTACTCCCCCTCTCTCGTCGCTCGCCTCAACCGTCTGGTTCACGCCGGTTATCGAAAACTCTACCGGGCTCGTGCATTTTCCCTGCGGCGCATGGCCGCTTTCTGGCGAGCCGCTTTCCCCGAAACGGTGCGTCACTATGGCCGTCAAATACTCTGCGTCGCCCTGGTTTTTTACGGATTGGGACTCTTCTCGTTTTTCATGGTGCAGGCTCATCCGGACGCAGCCTACATCATTGCCGGTGAGCAGACCGTCTCCTCCCTGGAACAAATGTACAGTCCCTCCGGCGAGCGGCTCGTTGCTCTGCGCGGAGAGAGTTCCGATGCCGGGATGTTCGCCTTCTACATCTACAACAATGTCTCGATTGCTTTCCGCATTTTTGCCGGCGGAGTCTTTTTCGGAATCGGGAGTCTCTTTTTATTGCTCTTCAACGGAGTATTCTTTGGAACCGTGTGGGCTCATCTGGTGAACGTAGGGTATCAGGAGGCCTTTCTCTCTTTCGTGATAGGTCACGGCTTTCTGGAACTGAACGCCTTCATACTCTGCGGAGTCGCCGGTCTCAATCTTGGGTGGGCCGTCACCGCTCCGGGCTCACTGCAGCGCTCGGCTGCCTTGAGGCGGGCGGCCTCTAAGACCCTGCCGCTCATTTACGGCGGGGCAGGTATGCTCGTGGCCGCGGCAGCAATCGAAGCATTTTGGTCCTCCAGAGCACTGCCGTTGACAACCAAGGCAGCGGTGGCCGTCACGATCGCGGCGGCACATATCCTCTATCCGCTTCTCTCCGGCAGGCGGCTGCGCAATGAAGAGTGAGAGCATCGTCATTCGCGAACGGGGACCCTGGGAGGCCATCGACGCCGGCATCCTGCTGCTGCGCCGGAGCTGGCGGGTCCTTGCAGCCTGGGCGCTCGCACTGCTGCCGTGCATCCTCCTCGCAGCGGTCCCCGGTTATCGCAATCCGTGGCTGGGCATTCTCGTGCTCTGGCTCCTCAAGCCGCTGCTCGACCGCATACTGGTGACGGGTTTTGGCGCAGCCTTGATAGGCGAGGAGCTCTCGCCGTTTTCCCTAGTCCGGCGTTCATTTTCGTGTGCTCCCGCTGCCCTTATATGGGAGACGACATGGTTTCGCGCCGTACCCTGGCGGCTTTATCTCCTTCCTATTCGTTGTTTGGAGCGCCAGAGAGGCGCCGCCTTCCGCAAACGCCGGAAAACGATCTCTGCAGAGTGGGTCTGGCCCGCTACAGCCCTACGTGTTTTCTCCGTCTGTGTAGAGTGGGGAGCCTTTTTTGGCAGCGGATTGCTGTTGCAGTGGCTCTTCTCCGCTGCTTTTTTTAGCCGAGCACTGGGAGCGGAAGAATCGCTCGCGGCCCTAGGACTCCTGGTGCTGTACGGCGGGGCAATGACCGTCAGCGAAGCCCTGCATGCCGCCTCCGCCTTTGGCCTGTACATCAACCGTCGAATCTGGCTCGAGGGCTGGGATATAGAGCGCAGTTTCACTGTCATGGCCGAGCGGGTCTCAGCCGCCCATAGCGGGGCCACCACCTCGGGTCGGTGGTCTCAGCGGAGGCGAGCAAGTCTCCGCCCCCCGGTGGTTTTTGTTGTACTGTGGGCACTCACGGCCCTGACGTTCTCTACAGCGCAGTCTGCGAGGGCCGAGGAGCTTCCCCGGGAACTCACGAAACGCATCCCGCAGGAGCGGCAAGTCGAGATCGAGCGGGAACTGCAGCACATTCTCGACCAACCGCAGTTCGACCGCTACGATCAGGCGGTTCGGTGGAGATGGAAAAACGGCTCCGGCTTTGAGTGGAACGCAGAACTTCCGCAGCCTGAGTTCCTCAAAGAACTTTTTCGGGCAATGGCCCGTATACTGCCCTGGACCGTCGCCGCGGTACTGCTGGCAGTAGCTCTTCTGACCTTCACCCGCTACGCAGGGCGCTGGGCCCGTCCCGCCGGCGCCTCTCCATCCTCCGCTCCCGAGCCGCCGCAGCGCAGAGACCGAAGCCCGGTGCAGCCGAGCCGCTTTTCCCGCCGCGCCGCGCCGGGCTTCAGCAGCAGAGCGCTGCAGGCCTGGCAACAGGGCCGGAGCATCGATGCGATGGAAGAGCTCTATTTCGGCGCCGCCGCCTTCCTCGAGCGGTGCTGCGGTGCGGCTCCTCCGGGAAGCGCCACAGAGGAGGAGCGAAGCCGCTTCTTCGCCCGACGATGCGGGAAGTCCGCAGATGAGCAGCTGCCGAAGGACGAGGAACTTGTTGCGCTGTTCAGCCGCACCACCGCGGCGTGGAGCGCCTGGGCTTACGGCATGCGTAGTCCTTCAGACAGCGAATTTAGTCAGCTGTGTGCACGCTGGCAAGCAAAGGAGCGGCAGTCGTGAGACGTCCCGCTCCGCGTACGCTGATAGCTGCAGCAGCGGCTCTACTCGTCGGTGCAATCGCTCTGTTGCTGGTTCAAAACCTCGAACGTGAGCGGTACCGGAAGTACACCGGCTACAGCGGGGAGGCACAGTCCAATCCCTACCTTGCTGCGCAAACGCTCTTGGAGCGGCAAGGATTTAGGGTACGGACAATTCACTCCCCCCGTCAACTAAAGCACCTCTCTCCAAAGGTGACCAGCCTCTTTCTCTTTGACAGGAGCGGAGGAGAAAGTGACCGGCAGCTGAAACGGATTATGGACTGGATCGAAGCGGGCGGACACTGCGTTTCTCTGCTGGATTCCGACGAGGCGGCCCGGGGAAGTTCTTCGGCGAGGGAGGCGGCACTGCAGTCCCTCGCCCGCCGACTCCTCGGCGAGGCGGGAGTGGCCTTCTCCCCCGGTCAAAGCACACCGGATGATGAAGAGCTCCCTGTAGACATGGACTCCAGCTTCAGTTTTTACTCCCGGGGAGATGCGACCGTACTGTGGCGATACCCTTCCGGAGCGCATAGTCATGCGGTGTCAGTGGCCTACGGCGGCGGGACGGTGTCAGCCTTTGGATCCCCCCTTTTCGCCCGTAACTCCTACATCGGGAAAAAGAAGAACCTGCAGCTGTTTTGCTCCATAGCGGCTGCTGAGAAGGGCGCAGAGCTGAAGCCGGCGGCGGGAAAACGGGAAGTGTGGTTTTACAGGTCCCGCGGTTTTCCGTCGCTGTGGGCAGTGCTACTTCACAAAGGGTGGATGGCGCTCGTCACCCTCCTGATCTCGGCCACCCTCGCGGTATGGACGTGGGCTCCCCGGTTTGGGCCGGTACTTCCGGAGCGCGGACACTCCAGGGGCGATTTTTCTCACCATGTAGCTGCCGCCGGAAGGTTTTTCGTCAAGCAGGGACATTCCGAACTGCTGTTTCAGGAAATGCGTGCGGCAGCCCTGGAGAACGTCGAACACCGCATTCCCGGATTCGCACGCATCCCCCTGGAGCGGCAAACAGAACTGCTGAGCAAACTCGTTGATTATCCCCGGGAGACGATTCGGACATTTCTGACCGTCGAGGTTGCCGTAGGGGAAGAGGATGCTCAGCGCTACATTACAATTGCAGAAAGGATACGTAGATGGAGAAGAGACTCGACAAAGAGACAATAGAGCGTTTTGCGGCCACCGGAGAGGCACTGCGTGAGCAGATTAGCAAAGTCTTGATAGGACAGGAAGAGGCGGTGGAATCCGCACTGACCGCGCTCTTCTGTTCCGGCCATCTCCTGGTGGAGGGGCTTCCGGGAATGGGGAAGACGCTGCTGGCGAGGGCCTTGGCGGCCTGTTTCGGCGGCTCCTCCTCACGCATACAGTTTACCCCCGACTTGATGCCGGGCGACATTACCGGACACAGCATGTACGACATGCAGCGGGGGAGCTTTGAGATACGTAAAGGACCGGTTTTTACCAACATTCTGCTTGCCGACGAGGTAAATCGGGCTCCCGCAAAGACGCAGGCGGCGCTTCTTGAGGTGATGCAAGAGCGTCAGGTGAGTATAGACGGCACCGTGTATCCCTTAACTCCCCCGTTTCTCACCATGGCAACTCAAAATCCGCAGGAGCACGAAGGCACGTATCCTCTGCCCGATGCGCAACTGGACCGTTTCCTGATGAAGATCGATCTTTCGTATCCTTCCGAAGAGGAGGAGATTCGCATCATGCAGCTCATCACCTCCTCTGTTTCGGGGGATCAACTTTATCTCGATCCAGTGGAGGCGGTGGTGACCCCCGAGGAGATCCGCAGCGCGCAGAGGGCCGTCATGCAGGTTACCGCCGCCGAGGAGGTGAGCCGATATGCCGCCGCCATCGTCCGCGCCACCCGCTCGTGGCCCGGAATTTATACCGGCGCGGGGCCGCGGGGCGGCATAGCGCTGATACGAACCGCAAAAGCAGCCGCACTGTTGGGCGGCCGGGATTACGTAACCCCTGACGATGTCAAAACGGCCGCTGAACGGGTGCTTCGTCATCGGATCGTTTTACTTCCCGAGGCGGAGATCGAAGGCGGCACCACTGAGGCGGTGCTGCAGGATCTTATCGACTCGATTCTCCCCCCGGGAGGCGAGCAGCAGTGATCTCGCTCCGCCCCGCACCGCGTCTCCTTCCGGTAGCGCTGTTGTTATTCCTGCCGGCGCTCGCTCTCCCCTTTTTTCCCTCCGCCGCCGTACTGTGGTGGACGCTTCTCGGTAGTCTTATCACGGCAGCTGCGGTCGACGCGCTACGGCTTTTCCAATCCCCCTTGCCGCAGGTCCGGCGCTCGGTCGCATCCTCTCTTCCGGTAGGAAGAGTCTGTAAAGTGGAACTTCGCCTTCACGTGCCATCCCCTCAGCGGAGGGCCTCTGCACGCCCTAGAGCGGTACGAGCATTGCTCACCGACTTTTATCCTCCCGCAGGCCGTCAATCCGGTCTACCGTGCTCTGTCCAGCTTCCGCCTCATGGAGAAGAGCTCAGTATCTACTACCGCTATACCCCTCTTGAACGGGGGGTGCTCAGCTTCTTCCCGGCGGCGCTCCTCCTCTCTTCCCCCTGGGGCTTATGGCGGCGCCATTTGCGGAGCGGTAAAGGCCAACAGATCCGGGTATATCCCGACTTTCGGGCGGTACTCGGGTATCAGCTGCTCACCGCAGAGGGACGTACTCCCTTTACGGGAGAGCGCCGCAGTAGGCGCAGAGGAGAGGGGACGGAGTTCGAGCAGTTACGGGAGTTTAGGAGTGGCGATCCTCTGCGAAAGGTGGATTGGAAGGCCACTGCTCGTTTCGGAATGCTCATATCCCGCCAATATACAGAGGAACACGACCAGCGAGTCGTATTCCTGCTGGACACCGGCTATCGGGTGGCTGGCGGAGAGCAAGAGGAACTCAGTCACTTTGATCACATGCTCAATGCGCTGCTTTTAGTCAGCTACATAGCCCTGCAACAGGGCGACAAAGTGGGCCTGTTCACCTTCGGCGCCGACCAGCGGCGCCTTCCTCCGAGCAAGGGGGGCGGAATGATCAATCTGCTCATGAATACCGTATTTGATCTGCAGGCTCAGGGGATTCCCACGGACCCCGGCTCAGCACTGGAGCAGGCGGCGGGAGAAGCAACACGGCGAACGCTCTTCGTAGTGCTCACCAAGCTGCAGGAAGAGGACGGAGAACGGCTCTGTGAAGCGGCGAACGCAATCGGCAGCCGTCACATGGTACTGCTTGCCAGCATAGAGGAACAGGCGATCGGAAAGCTTCTCACCCCCTTGCCCTCACAGTTTGACCAGGCAGTCGTGCATGCAGCGGCGGTCCGATACCTGCGGCGACGGCGACAGACGATAGAACGTCTACGCCGGCAGGGTCTGCACGTTTTCGAAGCGCCTCCGAAGCAACTGCCGGCCGCACTCAGCGAGCAGTACCGGTATATAAAACGGGCCGGGCTCCTATAATCGGCCGCATCGCCGCTTCAATATGCCTCTCCACCTCTCATGTACCCGCGCAGATCCTTCAGCTTTCGCTCATGCTCTTCCTCAAAGCCGGCTAGGTCGCGGAGCAACTCAGCAAGATTCCCGAACACCTGCCCGGCGGTGGTTTCATAGACCTGCTTAGAGACGATTTCCCGCTCGATCGCCACGTTGAGCAAGGCATCGAGGTCGGGATCCTCCTCTTCGAGCTTCGGCATAGTCAGATCGAAGGCGGGGCCGTACTGGATCAGGGGATAAGGCTTGTCTCCCAGATCGTAATTTTTCAACAGGTCGCGGTGTTCCCGTTCCTGATGCTCGAGCGTATCCAAGAGCCCCAACGCTCTGCTGTCACTGACAAAATTACGCAGGTCGTGGTAATACTGCATCGAGTCGTGCTCGAACTGAATCGCCATTTCCATGAGTTCTTCAACTTTGAGAAAATTCCCCGAACCAGTCCCTGAACTGGCCATGCCTTCTCTCCTTTCTGCACTTCTCAACTCGCACACGGTTGGCTTGCACACAATATGCGTACTCTTTACGATAGGTAAAACGTGTTCCGGACACAATCCCGCTTACCGCTGGAAACGCGCCCTGACGGAATTAGCGGATCTTCTCCGGAGCAAAACCTGGGATCCGCAATTTTTCATCAACTTTATCGGTGATTTTGGAGAGGATAAAGGTAAGCGCTACGTAAATGAGCGCCGCCAGCAGATAGGTCTCCATGTAGCGGGCGTGGGTTGCGGCGAGTTCCTTTGCTTTAGTCATCAACTCCGGCGCCTGGATGACAAATCCGAGCGAAGTGTACTTGAGAAGATAGATGAGCTCGTTGGAGAGGGCCGGTATGGAGAAGCGCAGTCCTTGAGGCAGAAGGATAGTAATTACCATCTGCAGGCGGCTCATACCGACCGAGCGGGCCGCCTCCAGCTGCTCAAAGCTGATCGCCTTGAAGCCGCCTTTCATGTACTCCACCTGGTAGGCGGTACTGTTGAGGATAAAACCCAGGAAGGCGGCCTCATACGGTGAAACGGTAATTCCCAGCGGCAGGAGGAACTTGGGGAAGCCATAGTAGATCATGTAGAGCTGAATGAGCAGCGGGGTGCCGCGCACCAGAGAGACGTAAGCGTCAGTGAGCCACTTCAGCGGTCCGTGACCGTACAGAGAGACCAGGCAGAGGGGGACGGCAAGAAAAAAGCCCACCACGATTCCCACAAAGGTAAAGAGAAGGGTGTAAATCAAGCCCTGTCCCAGCACGGGAGCCACATCGATGAAGTAGTAAAACAACTCAAGCATGCCTACTCTCCGTACAGCTCGGTGATCTTCTTCAAAAACTCACGGGTGCGTTCTTTGCCAGCCCCCCGTAAAATCTGCTCGGGAGGCCCCTCTTCCACGATTCCGCCGTGTTCCATAAAGATGATTCGATCCGCCACGCTGCGGGCAAAACCGATCTCGTGGCTGACCACGACCATCGTCATTCCTTCCAGAGCAAGGTTCTTCATCACCTCGAGTACCTCCCCGGTCAACTCTGGATCCAAAGCGCTGGTTGGTTCGTCAAAGAGCATGATCTGCGGATCCATTGCGAGCGCCCGGGCAATCCCCACGCGCTGTTTTTGACCGCCGGAGAGTTCGGCGGGGTACTGGTCCTTCTGATCGTCCAAACCCACTCGCTTTAACTCGGCAAGTGCTTTTTCCCGTGCCTGTTTCTTGTCCACCTTTTTGACCTTCAACAGTCCCACTTCCACGTTGCCGAGGGCAGTGAGGTGATTAAAGAGCGCAAAGTGCTGAAACACAAAACCGATTTTTTGCCGCAGGTGGTTGATATCGGAGTCGGAACTGGTGATCTCGGCATCTTCGAGCCATATGCGCCCGCTGTTGACATCCGTAAGCAGATTGATACAGCGCAGAAGCGTGCTCTTGCCCGTGCCGCTCGGTCCGATGACCACGACGACCTCTGCAGGGGCAACGGTAAACGAGAGGCCGTCCAGAACTCGGTTCTTTCCGAAATCTTTTACCAGATTCTGCACCGTTAAAAGCGGTTGGGAGCTAGTTTCCAATTCCATTATCTGCTCTCCGTTTCGAAGCCGGGAATCCGCAGTTTGCGGTCGAGGATCATGAGGAGCTTGTTGGCTACTTGAAAGAGAATGTAGTAAAGCAGCGCCACCGGTATCAAAACCTCGAAAAACACCTTCCCCATGGCCGAATCGATTATTCCCCGAGCTTGAGTCAACATTTCCGGAATCGCCACCAGATAGGTGACCGGTGAGTCCTTCAATACGATTGTTGCCTCGTTGGTGAGACCGGGAATCGAAAGACGCAGGGCTTGGTAAAAAACGATTTGAAGAATCGCCTGCCATTTGCCCATTCCCAGCGCACGGGCGGCGTGATATTGGTCGCTGCTTATGGACTGAATCGTGCTGCGAAAAATCAACGATTGATACGCGCTGCTGATCATCCCCAAGGTGAGCACTGCCGCGAGGAAGGGCGGTAAACCGATTTGAAATTCCGGCGCCCCAAAAGGCTCGCCGATATGCCGCAAGCCAAAATAGAAAATAAAGAGCATCACGACGTGCGGGGTGCCGCGAAAAAAGCCTTCGTAGATTTTAATGAGAAATTGTATGGTGGTGCTGCCGTAGGTCCTGCCGATCGCCAGCGGCACGGCGAGCACAAAACCGAGTAGGAAACTGGTTACCGTCACGGAGACGGTAACCAGCATACCCTTTCCTATGGCAATTGCGGAGTAGAGAATAAACTCTCCCAGGTTTTCCATACGATTACGTTATTCCAGGAAGTCTCTACTCGGCACCAAAGTACTCGGCCATCAGCGTATCCCAGGTCTCAGAGCCTTTTACCTCGGCCAGGGCGCTGTTGAGGTCATCCAGAAGATCAGAGCCCTCTTTGACCGCCAGACCGTACTTTTCCTCTGTGGGGATGACCTGGACCATCTTCACCGGCCGGTTCTTGGCAAAAGCCTCGGCCACCGGCTTATCAAGAACAATTATGTCCAGATTCTCGTTCTCCAGGTCCTGAATGGTCTCGATGTATTTGCCGTACTTCTTCAGCGTGGGTTGGGGCGCATTTTCCTCCACCCAGATCATGCCGGTGGTGTCGTTCTGAACCCCGATAGTAAAATCGGCGTTGTTGACATCCTCCGGACTGCTGATGCCAAAGTCGCTTTCCTTGCGAATCAACACCGCCTGATCGGCGTTGAAGTAGGGCTCCGTAAAGTCCACCTTCTGTTCACGCTCCTCAGTGATGGTCATCCCGGCGGCAATTACGTCGATGGTGCCGGTACTGACCGCCTCGATCAAGGCATCGAAGTCCATGTCGCGAATCACGACCTCACGCCCCAGTTCTTCACCGATGGCTTTCATGAGGTCAATGTCAAAGCCGGTAACTTCACCCATCTCGCGGTACTCGAAGGGCCGGAATCCGGCCGACGTACCCACGACCAGCTCCTCTTTGCCTTCCTGCTGACCTCCGGCAAAGAGCGTCCCGGAAGCCAGGACCACTACCAGTACGAGCATGAGCCACTTTTTCATCTTTTGCACCTCCTTTACTGTTCTACCATATCGTAACCCGCTTTACGGGCAAACGCAAGCAACTTCTTTCACTCTTGTCGATTGCACACAGTAGTGCAGTATAGTACGGAGAGGAAACAGAACGCCGACTTCCGTGCAGAGAGCCGGCGCATATATGAAACTCCGAGGCAAACGCCGCGGCAGGTTACTTCTTCAGCAGATCCCGTACATCGCCCATGATAGCAGCGGGGGCAGGTAAATCAGCCATAGTCTTGAAGCCCGGCTCAGCATCCACGGTCTTCGGAATCATGTTGACAGCCAGTGCGACGGTACCGATGCCTCCGGGGATCTCCGGCCCGCTGGATAACTTAATGTTCGGCTCGCCATAGATCTCGATGTAGTCGCCGGTGTCCTGACCTTCGTCCTCGGGATGGACCTGCTGAGGATGATAGAGTTCGATGATGGGATTGTTCTGTTTGTCGTAGGCAATGCCGGTGTGGTTGCAGCCGGCGGTGTATCCCGGATTGATGGTCCCTGCTTCGCCGCCGTCGCGTTCCACGTTGCTTATGATCGGCACCCGCTTCTGCTCTACCCGGTCAATCTCCCATCCGAGAGCGGCGGCAATCATGCTCATAGACTCGGGAAAGCCGAAGTGGCCGACCACAGAGCCGTCGGCGACCCCTGTCTCGAAATCCTCCTTGCTGAGGTTCACCCCTTGGGTTTTCATCACGTTGTAGCCGTAGGGGGAGAGGTCGTTAATGCGGGTGGCCTTGATTTTATCCACCCGATAGCATACACCGGTCAGCGCGATGACCAGTAGGTCGAGGACGAAACCAGGATTAATACCGGTTCCCAGCACAGTCTTGCCCTTTTCTCGGGCCAAGGCATCGATTTTCTCTGCGATACCCGGGGAGCCGTACCAGGGATAACTCGCCTCTTCCGAGATGGAAACCACATCGGCGCCCGCTTTCAAAGCCGCCTCCATCTCCTCTTGAGACTGTTTCATGGTAGAACTGGTAGACTGCACTACCACATCCGGGGCGCTCTTCTCCAGCATGCCGGGAAGATCTGCAGAAAGCTGTACGCCGAGTTTTCTGTTGAGGCCCAACACCTCTCCAACGTCCATGCCTTCCCGCTCTTTGCGGCGTCCGTACACCCCGGCAAGTTCGAAGCCATCCTTCTCGAGCAGCAGTTTTATGATGCCTGAGCCCATGTGTCCGCTGCCGAGAACGACCACCTTTACCTTATCTCTCATACCTCTTTCTCCTTTTTATGAATATCCTAGGTCCAACGCGACTCTATACGAAGCGAGGATACGGCAGGAATGACGTACTGTCAAGCAATTTTCACTACTTTAGTGGTGATATTTGTGCCGCTCGAGCGTTTTTCGGATTGACATCGGGGAAGGAGCGAGTATACTCCTCACACTATGGCTGATTCGATCGATGATGTAATTCCCCTCTTCAAAGGTCTCGGTATAACCGAGTATGAAACAAAGGTATACCTCTCGCTGCTTGCCACCCATCCGGCAAGTGCGTATACCATCTCACAATACTCTGAGGTGCCCCACTCCCGGGTCTATGACGTAACCCGCAGGCTCATAAAACGCGGGATAGTCGCCTCTACCGGTACAAAGCCCGAAAAGTTTAGCCCCCTCTCTCCCGATAAATTGATCGACAAGCTTCAGCGGGAGTATCAGCACTACACGGGAGAACTCGAGAAACGACTGCGCGAAATTCACTTTCACTCCGATTTTGACCCGGTGTGGAACCTCACCGATTATGAGGAGGTGATCGAGACCACCGTACGCATCCTCGAAGAAGCCGAACAAAGCGTCTACATTGGACTGTGGGAGCAAGAACTCGAGCAGCTGCACGGTTCCCTCAGGGAGGCTTCTCAACAGGGAGTGCAAGTTTTTATCTTGCTTTACGGCGAGCGGGAACTCGACTTCGGCACTGTCTACTATCACGACACTGAAAACTTACCCAAGAACGAGGAGCTGGGCCGTTCTATAGACTGCACTGTGGATACCCGTTTCTGTATCTCCGGCCGTTTCGGCGGTTCCCACCCCTGCCGGATTGTCTGGACCCGGAATCCGGGACTCGTCCAGGCGATCGAGAGTTACATTCGCCATGACCTCTACCTGGCAGAAATTACCCGCGAACTCCGGGGAGAAGTAGAGCGGCGCTACGGGAAAAACCTGCTGGTGCTTCGGGAAAAGTTTTTGGGATAGTTCCGCCGAGCGACTACCGGCGCTGCGTGGAGCGCACAGGGTGCCCCTTCCCCGGATTCCGCTTTTCGTACTATCCTTGTTCCCTATGACACATTCGATCGACGAACTTGTTGCACTGTTCAAAGAGTTTGGTATTACCGAATACGAAGCCAAAGTATACATTTCCCTCCTCGGACGGCATCCAGCCACCGCCTATACCATCTCGCAGGACTCTCACGTCCCTCACTCCCGCGTCTACGATGTAACCCGCCGGCTTATTAGCCGGGGTTTTGTCGCCACCACTAGTACAAAGCCCGAGATGTTCAGCCCCCTCTCTCCCGATGAACTCATCGAAAAACTTAAGCGTGAATATAGCCACTATACGAGGGAACTGCAAAAACGGCTGAAAAACATCGAGTTTCACCCCGACTTTGATCCTGTCTGGAATTTGACGGAGCCGGAGGAAGTCTACGAGACCACCAGTCGCATCCTCGACGAGGCCTCTGAAACCATTTACATCGGTCTTTGGGACCAGGAATTGGATCGTCTCCGCAAGCCTCTGCGGCGCGCTGCCGAAAGGAACGTCGCCCTTTTCATTCTGCTCTACGGCGAGGAGGAGCCGGATTTTGGGACGGTGTACCATCACGACATGGAGAATCTTCCCATGTTCGAGGAGATGGGCCGTTCCATCGACTGTACCGTGGATACGAGTTGGTGCATTACAGGACGCTTCGGCAACATCGACCCCTGCCGGGTAGTGTGGACACGCAACAAGGGCCTGGTTCATACGGTGGAGAGCTACCTGCGTCACGACCTCTACCTTGCAGAAATAGAACGCAATTTTGGGGATGTGATTGTACGGAAATACGGTAAGAACTTTGCAAAGCTACGGGAGTGGTTTTTGGGATAGCCGGTTCAGTCGGCCCTTTCTGCTTTCCGAGCCTTTTGTTGACAGCGCAGGGGGGCGTTGATATAATATTGAAACTTTACTACTACAATAGTAATATATTTGGAGGGGCCTATGAGTGGCAACAATGCCGGCAAAGCACAGCAGGGCGATTGGGTTCAGATCCACCGCACTGTCCTTGAACCGGAGGAACGTTCCTCCAAACTGCCCGCGGCAACCAAGAACGTCCCCCTTGAGATGTGGGTCAACGGATTTCTGCTGTCCCCCAGCGCCGCAGTGGGAGAAGAAGTAGAAATAGAGACCGTCATACGCCGGAAGGAACGGGGAACGCTACGGGCCGTCAATCCCGGATACTCTCACTCTTTCGGCAATACGGTTCCCGAACTCCTGAAGGTGCGTATGCAGCTGCGTGAACTGATGAGGGAGACCGAAGATGAGTAAAACCGAACATTCGTACGAAGCACTCATGTCCCACAAGGGCGAGATCATTAAAAAAGCTGTGGGAATTGATTACAGCCGTTTCGAATCGGGTTCAGTGGCTTTCGATTACGAAGGCTTGATGAAGAGCGTCGGCTACGATCTTCCTGCAATCAGGTCGATTGCCAGGGAGACGGGGGTGGGGGAAACGCCGCTCTACGAACTGCGCAACCTCACTCGCCTTGCCCGCCGTTATGCGGGTCCGGGAAAAGGCGCCCGCATCTTTGTAAAAGACGAAGCCGCCAACCCCTCCGGCAGCTTTAAAGCCCGCCGAGCCGCTGCATCCGTCTATCATGCGAAACAACACGGCTACAAGGGCGTCATCGCCGCTACCAGCGGTAATTACGGCGCGGCGGTTGCCAGTCAGGCGGCAATGCGCGGGCTCGACTGCATAGTAGTTCAAGAATGTTACGACTCTCGCGGAGTGGGCCAGCCGGAAATCGTAGAGAAGGCACGGAAATGCGAAGCCTACGGGGCGGAGGTGCTCCAACTCTCCGTAGGTCCCGAGCTTTTCTATACCTTTTTGCAACTCCTCGAAGAGACCGGCTACTTCAACGCGAGCCTCTATACTCCCTTTGGGGTTGCCGGCATCGAACCGCTCGGCGCCGAGCTGTCGGAACAGATGCACGAGCATACCGGAAAAGACCCGGATGCCGTGGTAGTTACCAACGCCGGCGGCGGAAATCTCACCGGAACCGCCCGCGGCCTCAGGGCCTCAGGTGCCGACGAGACGCAGGTAATCGCTGCAAGCGTCAACCTGGAAGGGCTCAACATGGCCAGCGACCATGAGTTCAACCTCAAATCGTTCACTACCGGTCACACCGGTTTCGGCGTTCCCTTTGCAACCTTTCCCGACCGCTCCGATGTCCCGCGTTCTGCCGCTCGCTCCCTGCGCTATATGGACCGCTATGTGACGGTCAGACAGGGGGAAGTTTTTTACATGACGGAAGCGCTTGCTCGGCTCGAAGGGCTCGAGAGGGGGCCGGCGGGAAACATATCGTTGGCGGCGGCCTTTGCGATAGCGCAGGAGATGGAACGCGATCAGACGCTCGTTGTGCAGGAAACCGAGTATACCGGCGCGGGCAAGCATGTTCAGTCGCAGCTTTCGTTTGCCCGGGAGAACGGGACGGATGTAAGGTTCGGCGACCCGCGGGATGAACAGGCCGGACGCTCTATCGTGCTTCCCGAAGATCCTTCGCTGATCGGGGTAAAAGATTTTGACCTGCAGGAACTCGTCAACAGTTACCTCAAGCACAGCGTCGAGTTTGCCCGCGAGTTGGACCAGGCTCGAGGCGGCGACGGCACGCTTCGCTTTGATGCTGAGGATATCACTTTTCTCGCTGAGGAGACGCGTCGCAGCGAAGAGGAGATACGGCAGACCCTCGCTTCAATGAACATACATCCCAGCGCATAGATACGTGCAGCAGACAACCGTGTAAGGAGACGTAATGGAACGCGCAGACGATTTTACCGAACGCAGAAAACACCTCGCGGAGCTCTCGGAGGAGGAGCTTGAACAGCGCTTTTGGAAGCTAACGGAACAGTTGGTCGATCCAATGCTCGATTTAGCTCGCACACATACCAGCCCATCGATCGAGCGCTCGGTCCTCTTGCGTATGGGCTTCTCCAGCGGAGAGGCCAAAGCGATCGTTGAACAGGCGATCGACAGAGAGTTGATCGGGAAAGGGGCCGGACACCTAGTGTATGCAGTGGCCGCCGAGGAGAAGCTGCCCATTCGCGATGCCGGACTAAAATTGATGAACGGCGAACTCTGGGAGACGGCCGAGCGCTATTTTGCCTGATCATCCCCGCCGTACTACGCACCGCACTGCGGCCGAGTATACCCGCAGAAAGAGGAGAAAACACGATGGAACTTAGCCCGCAGAATAAACTCGATATCGAAGCGATCCTGGAAAACCTAAAAGAGTATCGTCCTCGCCGCCGCGGCTGGACCTGGCGCGCAGGGCGCTGCCAGGTACGTACCATCGGGCAATTCGAATATCTCGAAACCTCCGAGCCCATGGCCAACAGCACCCCCCTGCCGGCGGCACACTACTTTGGCGATATCGACCCCCAGCCGGAGCCGGTAATTACCACCGAGATCGCCTCCGGCCGTTTCGAGGACGACATCCGGCGTATGCGCATGGCCGCATGGCACGGCGCGGACCACCTGATGGTCATTCGCACTGCCGGACAAAGCCACATGGACGGACTCATCGAAGGGACGCCTCAGGGCGTCGGGGGAGTGCCGATCACCCGTAAGCAGATCCGAGCCCAACGCAAAGCGCTGGATATGATCGAAGACGAGGTCGGCCGGCCGCTCAACTACCACTCCTACATTAGCGGTGTGGCGGGCCCCGAGATCGCCGTCCTCTTTGCCGAGGAAGGAGTCAACGGTGCTCACCAGGACCCGCAGTACAACGTCCTCTACCGCAACGTCAATATGATTCGCAGTTTCGTTGACGCGGCGGAGGCCAAACGCATTATTTCCTGGTCCGGTATCGCCCAAATCGACGGCGCCCATAACGCCAACGCCACCGCCCGCGAGGCGTGGAAGGTAATGCCGGAGCTGATGGTCCAGCACGGGATCAACGCGCTCTTTTCCGTAAAAGCGGGAGTCAAAAAAGAGAACATTTGCCTCTCCACCGTCCCGCCCACCGCCCCCCCGGCTCCGGCAATGCGCATGGATCTGCCCTATGCAGTGGCGCTGCGGGAGCTTTTCCGGGAGTACAAGATGCGGGCGCAGCAGAACACCAAGTACATGACCAGCTCCGCCCGGGAGGCGACGGTCACCCACACTCTCAATCTGCTTATTTCCGAACTCACCAGCGCGGACATCCAGTCAACGATTACCCCTGACGAGGGGCGCAATGTTCCCTGGCACATCTATAACGTAGAGGGCTCGGACACGGCAAAACAAGCTTTCAACGGCATGGATGGGCTCAAGGAGATGCTGCGACTGCGGCGCGACGAGGATCCGCTGTCCGGCAAGGTCCGGGAGTTGAAAGAGCGGGCGGTGCTCTTCCTGGAAGAGATGCTCGAGACCGGCGGCTATTTTCAGTCGGTTGAACAGGGCTTTTTCGTCGACTCGGGTCTCTATCCGGAGCGCAACGGCGACGGCATCGTCCGGACCACCGACGGAGGAGTGAGCGCCGACTCGGTCTACGAACGCGACTCCGATTACATGGCCCCCGTGACGGGACACTTTGGCTACAACAATCTCGCCCAGTACGGGCCGGAGGCCGAAAAGGATCCGGCGAGCCTGATCGACGGCTGTACCTTTGAAAAACCAGAGAAAATCGTCTATATCGACGAACTCGACGAGGAAGACAACGTCAATAGCCGGCTGGCGGAGACCGAGGATCTGCGGCACACCAGCAAGGTGAAACCGGAGATGGAGTGGCAGGGCGACGGGATCATCATGCTCAATCTTTTTCTCCCTCTCGACCGGCGCACCGCCGAGTTTACCGCCGTCGAGATAGCCCGCCGGATGGGGCTCGAAGAAGCGGAAGTGATCCATTCGGAGGTGATGCAGCCGGCCGAAGGAACTCGCATCGAGCTCAAGGGAAAGTTCAATCAAGAGATCGATACCGCCGAGCTGGATATTCCTCCGGCTCCAAAAGTACTGAGCGAAGAGGAAATCCGTGTCGAGGTCAAGGAAAACCCCATGACAGTGGTGGCCGGAACCGTCGGCGAGGACGAGCACTCTGTAGGCCTACGGGAGATCATGGATATCAAACACGGCGGTTTGGAAGGCTTCGGCATCCAGTGTCACTATTTGGGCACCTCCGTCCCGCTGGAGAAGCTGGTGGATGCGGCCATCGAAACAGAGGCTGATGCGATTCTCGCCTCCACTATCATCAGCCACTACGACATCCATTACCGCCACATGAAGCGGCTCCACGAGCTGTGTGTGGAAAAAGGGATCCGGGACCGCATTATCCTTGTAGCCGGGGGGACACAAGTCTCGCCGGAAATTGCCCGTGAGCAGGGGGTGGACCGCGGCTTTGGACGCGGCACCTCTGGTATTCACGTGGCAACGTTTCTGGTAGAGCGCCGTCGTGAGATACGCGGTGAGAAATAAGGAATGAATGTAGATATCCTGGTAGCGGAAATCGGCAGTACTACCACCGAGGTGGCGGCTTTCACCGCTCTGGACAAACCGAGAGAGGACCGTCCGGCGGAACGGCCCCGCTATCTGGGCCAAGGCGTCGCCCCTACCTCGGTCTACGAAGGCGACGTGCGCATAGGCCTGGATACGGCGGTGGAGCAGCTCCGGCGGTCCCTTGGGGCCGATCAGCTAAGCTGGAACCGGTTCTTTGCCACCAGCAGCGCCGCAGGCGGGCTCAGAATGACCGTTCACGGCCTCGCCTATGACATGACCGTCCGAGCGGGAAGAGAGGCGGCGCTAGGTGCAGGGGCAAACCTGCACCACGTTACCGCCGGACGGCTTCGGAAGAGCGATCTTCGGCGAGTTCGGGAGATACGACCCAATATTATCCTCCTTGCCGGGGGAGTCGATTACGGTGAGCGAGATACGGCCCTCTACAATGCAGAAGTGCTCAGAGACCTGCTCGACCGGGAGGAGCTCGATATTCCGGTGGTGTATGCCGGCAATGTGGAAAATCACGAAGAGGTGCGGGATCTTTTCGCCAGTCATGAAGGGCGTCTCTACCTTACCGAAAACGTCTATCCCCGCATCGATGAGCTCAACATCGAACCTACCCGCGCCATTATCCATGAGGTGTTCGAACGTCACATCACCGGCGGCCCAGGGATGCAGCACATCCGTGACCGTGTCGACGGCCCGGTGCGCCCCACCCCGGGGGCGGTGCTCGAGGCGGCCAAGCTCCTGCGGGAGCACATCGGCGATCTCATCGTAATCGATGTAGGCGGAGCGACTACCGACGTGCACTCAGTGACCGACGGGAGCGAGGAGGTACGGCGCATTTTGATCGCCCCCGAACCACAGGCCAAGCGGACGGTCGAGGGAGACTTAGGCACCTATGTGAACCGCCGTAATATCCTATCCGAAAAAGAGCTGGACCGAA
Source organism: uncultured Spirochaetaceae bacterium (assembly GCA_964346455.1). GTDB lineage: Bacteria > Spirochaetota > Spirochaetia > DSM-16054 > Sediminispirochaetaceae > CAYFUX01. The sequence goes on along the minus strand of CAYFUX010000002.1, from coordinate 69,595 downwards.
GCGCCGAACGGCTGGGCATGGACCGGGAAAATTTCTCCGCCGCCATCGAAGCTCTTCCGCCCATTCCACGGACACAGCAGGAGATAGCGCTGGCGGAAGAGCTCACTTACCAGGCGGCGTTCAAAGCGCTCATGCGCCATGCCGGAAAATATAGAAGCCTCTACGGGCCGGAGGGAAAGAAAAACGTTGCCGAGGGGAAGGACCTCAGCAGTGTACGCTATGCGCTGGCCACCGGCGGCGCTCTTACTAAGCTCCCGGGCAGAGAGCGTGTGTATCGTGAGGCACTTTCACGACTTCCGGGCAACACTCTCTCGCCGCCAAACAACGTAGAGCTTGGATTTGACAATCACTACATTATGGCCGCCGCCGGGGCGCTGGGAACCGCCTATCCGGAGGCGGCGGCGGCCCTCCTACAGGAGAGTCTATGGCCGGACCCACAGCACTCGTAGATATAGACAAAATCGAACACAATTCCAGAGCAGTCACTGAACTGTGCCGCGATCACGGTATCGAGGTCACAGCGGTGACCAAGGTAACCTGTGGAATGCCGCAGGTCGCCCGCGCACTTTTGCGCGGCGGAGCGACCGGTATCGGAGAGTCGCGGCTCGAAAATATCCACCGTCTGCGCGCCAACGGTATTTTTGCTGACATGATGCTGCTTCGCATCCCGCCGCTGAGCGGAACAGAAGAGATCGTCCGTTCTGCGGACATCAGTCTCAACTCGGAGCTTTCGGTGATTCGCTCCCTTTCTCGGTCCGCCCGTGATCAGGGCATTGTCCACAACGTCATCATGATGATCGACCTCGGCGACCTCCGGGAAGGATTCTGGCCCGACGATGTACTGCCCGCCGCACGCGAGATAGTGGAGCTTCCCAACCTGAAACTCAAGGGTGTAGGCACCAACCTCACATGTTACGGAGGAGTTATCCCCACCCCGGACAATATGCAAAGACTGGTCGACTGGGCCCATCGGATAGAGGATGCTACCGGCACCGGCATCGATATTATTTCCGGAGGCAACTCCTCCTCGCTCCCCCTCGTGCGGTCGGGAAAAATGCCCGAGGAGGTCAATCATCTGCGCATCGGGGAAGGAATCCTCCTGGGCCGTGAGACCATCCATCGCGAACCGTGGCCTGGAACGGTGCAGGACGCTTTTCGACTCGAAGCGGAGATCATCGAATTGAAAGAGAAGCCCTCCGTCCCTATCGGCGAGACCGGTCAGGACGCCTTTGGCAACACCCCCACATTCGAAGACCGCGGCGATATTCTGCGGGCCATCCTCAACGTCGGCAGAGAAGATGTCGATGTGGAGGGGCTCTTGCCGGCTGATGAACACCTTTCGATTTTGGGAGCCTCGAGCGACCATCTGTTGCTCGATGTGAGTGCTCATGGCGGGCAACTGCAGGTGGGCTCTACTCTCGAGTTTACCCTCACCTACTCCGCGCTCCTGGCTGCCATGACCTCCTCCTATGTAGACAAACGCATCATAGGGCAACCCCGCAAAGATGAGCGGCGCAGCCTCGCCTTCTTTGGCGGCGCCCTCTCTGAAGACCGGAACTCACCCTTTTTGCAGACCCTCTCCAGTATCGGCTATGATGTGGAGCCGGAACCGTATGAGCCGGACACTGAAGAGTCGTTTGTCGAAACGATGGCGGAGTTTTGCCGCCGCGGGGGATTCCCCATTGTGTGCGGAAGCACGCCCCGGACCGCAGCAGGCTTTACCGGCTTCTCCAGAGCAATTGAGAGCGCCGGGCTTATTTGGATCTCTCCCTACCCCTCCATCACCTCTACGCACTCCGGGTCCAAACAATTGGGGCTGCTGCTCGAAGCACTGGTCGAAGAGCCCCCCCATCGTCGCGAAGGACAGGGCGGATACATTCCTCCCGGGGCGGATAATGTAGTGATCGTGGCGCTGCAGCAAGCGGAGCAGCAGGAGATAGAGCTGATTCGTCGTTTGGGTATTACCGCCTTCACGATGGAAGACATCGATCAAGCCGGCATACAGGGAGTTATGCGCCGAGCACTGCAGCGGGCAGTTGTGGGAACTCGCGGACTGTACGTCCACTATGACCAACGTCTCAGTGACGGCGGTCAAGAGGGACTGACCAACCGGGAAACTCACCTGATGATGGAACTGCTCGCGCGCACCGGTTTTGTACGCGCCCTCGATGTCTCCGGCGCCTCCGCGGAGGGACGCAGAGGCCGCCTGCTGCAGAATTTCGCGGCCTCCGCAATGGGAAAACGCATTTTAGGATAGACGTCGCAGGGTTCCCGCTTTTCTGAAAATCCGGTAGCGCTGCAATTGGGCGGACAGCATACCGGCGAGCATCAACAACGCCCCGGCGCCTTTTATCGGTGGCAACGCTTCACTCAGCAGCAGCCACCCGCCGATGAGGGCAAACACCGATTCGAGGCTGAGGATGATGGCGGCGTGTCCCGGAGGGGCATGTTTCTGAGCGACCACTTGCAGAGTATAGGCTATTCCCACCGATCCTACACCGCCATACACAATAGGTACTGCGGCGGCAAGAATATCCTCTATACGGGTCTCTTCCAGCACCAGCGCCACAGCACCGCTCAGCAGGCTACAGGTAAAAAACTGTACGACGGACAGCGGTAAAGCCGGCAATCCGGGCGCCACCCGCCCGATCACCAGCACGTGTACGGCAAAAAAGAACGCACAGACTAGGACAAGCGCATCCCCGCGGCCCAAGCGCAGCCCCGGGGCATCGTTTATGAAGTAGAGTCCGGCCGCCGCAAGGAGGGCACCCACCCAGACCCCCGGCCCGGGCCTACGCCGCAGCAGCATCCCAAGTAGCGGAACGATAATCACGTACAGCCCCGTAATAAAACCGGCATTCCCTGCAGTGGTATACACGATACCTACCTGCTGAAAAGAGGAGCCGAAAAACAGCAGTGTCCCGGCCAGCAGGCCCGCAACGACGGTAGCAGAGGAGAAGGCTCGATACGAGGCTTCCGCCCCTTGCGGTTCTCCCGTCCGGCGTTTTCCCGCAAATCCTCTCCCTCCTCCGCCTTGGCGCCGCATCTGCAGAAACTGCAGCGGCAGCAGAGAACAGGCTCCGAGAGCAAAGCGAATGGCATTGAATGCAAAAGGTCCGATATACTCCATTCCGGCTCGCTGGGCGACAAATGCAGTCCCCCATACGGCGGCGGTTATCAGGAGAAATAGATCGGCCTGCAGTGTAGTGCGGGTTTCTCGGTCCACGATTCTCCCACAGTACACCTTCCGTACGAGCTTGGCAATCCACACGGATAAACAAAGATGAACGCAGGTGAAGCGCTGCGCGGTAGGCGGCACTGAAAGACCGAAGCAGAACAAACACGACATCTCTCAGCAGCGGGCAGCCGGAAATATGCCGGAAGCAAGCTGGTAGCATGCCGGGAGTACGCGGGGAGTATGCCGGGAGCACGCGGGGAAAGAAGCGGATTTTTCTTGACAACGTTGTATATGTTGCTACTATAGTAGTAATCTTTAGAAAGGAGGGGGAGGATGAACAACACACCTCCGCCGCTCGAGTTCACACGCGGGTCCGACGTCGATCCCGCGGCCCTGATTGATTTCTGGCGGAACAACGACATTACCCTCTCCGCAACGGATACGCCCGAGGAAGTTGGCCGCGCCGCTGCAATCAACTCTACCCTCTTTCTCGTTGCGTATTCAGGCGATGAAATCGTCGGGACCGTGTGGGGCACTTTTGACGGACGCCGCGGCTACGTAGTCCATCTGGCAGTTTGCCGCGACTATCGGGGCCGGGGAATAGGAACACGCTTGATGGAAAAGTTGGAAGAGCGGTTCCGCGCGATTGGCTGTCAAAAAGTCCATCTGTTTGTAGAAGAACACAATCGCGCCGTGGCGGAGCTGTATAGACAACTCGGTTGGCAAGAACGTAACGATCTTACGCTCTTTTCAAAATCGCTGGAATAAGCGCATTCGCAGAAGCGGCCTTCCGAGACTAAAGATGCTTCTCTTTGGGTGATAGGGTCCCCATAACGAGCCTAGAATAACTGCACACAAGGAGATCCGTATGAACAAACGAAAAGTAATTATTGTCGGAGCCGCCGGCCGTGATTTTCACAACTTTAACATGCTGTACCGCGACAACGAGGAGTGTGAGGTGATCGCCTTCACCGCAGCTCAAATTCCCGATATTGAAGGCCGCAAGTATCCCGGCCAGCTCGCAGGTTCCCTGTACAAAGATGGCATTCCCATCGTCAGCGAATCGGAACTCCCCGATCTCGTGGAACGCGAGCGGGAGGCCGGACATACGGTAGATGTCGTATTCTCGTACTCCGATGTTCCTCATGAACATGTCATGCGGGTGGCGTCTACCGTACTGGCAAAAGGGGCCAATTTTCTCCTTCCTTCGCCTACGGAGACCATGATCAAGAGTTCCGTCCCGGTTGTTTCCATCTGCGCCGTACGCACCGGCTGCGGAAAATCCCAGACCACCAGGGCGGTGTCCGACTGCCTGACCAACATGGGAAAAATGGCGGTGGCTATTCGACATCCTATGCCGTACGGCGACTTGGTTGCCCAGCGGCTGCAGCGCTTTGCCACCAAGGAAGACCTGGAGAAACATCAGTGCACCATTGAAGAGATGGAGGAATATGAACCGCATATCGACCGCGGCCGCATTATCTACGCGGGGGTTGACTACGAAGCGATTACCCGTGAAGCCGAACAGGATGCGGATGTAATCATCTGGGATGGCGGGAACAACGATACCCCCTTCCTGGAGTCGGATTTGGAAATTGTCGTCGCAGACCCCCACCGCACCGGTCACGAACTTCGCTATCACCCCGGAAATACCAACTTTTTGCGAGCAGACCTCTTTGTCATCAACAAGGTCGATTCCGCCGAACCCAAAGAAGTTGAGCGCCTGGTGGAACACTGCCGCACGTATAACCCGAAAGCCAAAATCATCACTGCCGAATCCACAATTACGGTCGAAGATCCGTCAGTCATTGCCGGCAAACGGGTACTCGTGGTAGAAGACGGCCCCACACTCACTCACGGGGAGATGAAATACGGTGCGGGAACCGTCGCCGCCAGGAGGAACGGTGCCGAAGCATTGGTCGACCCCCGCAATGTGGCGGTGGGAACCATAAAGGACACCTTTGAGCAATATCCGGAGATCGGAGTGCTCCTGCCGGCTATGGGCTATGGGGAAAAACAGATCAAGGATCTGGAAGAGACGATTAACGCCGCCGACTGCGATGCAGTGGTTATCGCAACCCCGATCGATCTCAACCGCATCGTCAATATACAGAAACCGAACACCAGGGTAATGTACGAACTTGACGATAAAGCGGCTGAAGAGCTGAGCACCGTCGTTCGCCGCACTGTCACTTAAAGGCCGGCGCTGCGGTTGAATACCGCATAAAGTCCGCATGCCCGCTGCCGAGCCTCGCCGGAGGCTCGGCAGTTGTCTATAGACAACTGCGTGGAAAAACGGACAGCGCCTCCCCCTTTTTCTCCTCTTTCACAGATGCGGGAGCATGAAAGAGCGCATCGAACTGCAATGCTATTCGAATCACAGGCTCTTAACCTCCGTGGCACTGATGTACACCTCGGTGCACTGGGCTAAATGCCAACTTTCTCCGGCGACCCGGTAGTCAATCTTCCTGCTCCGCGGTATAGTACGGCATGGAGTTCTTCAAGTCGGAAAAGCAGCGCATTTCTTATCGTGATGCAGGAATCCCTTTCCTGCTCATTCTCGTGATTGTTGTAATGGCTTTCGAGGAATCTATCTCGGGATTGCCGTTCGCAGAGCGTCTGCAGGAAGATATCCTGCCGATTATCGCCATTGCCCTTGCCGCTATTGCGGCCATTCTCTTTGTAAAATCAAAGAATGAAATCTACTACCTGCACAATATCGCCCAGCTGCTTGCCAGCTGGCACCGCGATCCGCTGCAGCGAATCGAAGATTTTTATCCCGGACGGTACGGAGAAGAGCGCGATATCCCGCGCAGTGTAGTACTATACTCAATGATGACCCGGGATGCGCCTGACCCGGAGAATGCAACCGGAGAGGAAGCTTACTACCGCCACATTGTGATGGCGCAGGTAAATATCCGTAAAACCGCCATCAGAGCACTCGATCTGCACGGTGAGTGGCGGACGCTGTACTTGACCCTGAGCTCCCTCGAGAAACGCTGTACGGAGCTTCTCCCGCGGGCCGAACAAGCCGATTCGCAGCGCCTCTATCACCTTTGCTCACTACTCCTCTTCCTCTATGCTCGCGGCGGTTCGGCCGAGCTCGAAGGAGATTTCTGGCAGAGAAAACCTACGCAGGACTACCTGGACAACGCCAGCGATTTTCCTCCATGGGACGACCAGCAGCGAGAGGCCGTGGCTCAACTCTACCGCCGAGCTGCAAGTGCACTGGGAAAAGGCAAAAATCGCAGCGCGGAATTTCAGGACGAAACAGCCCTTCTCAGCGCCGCCGGAATCCCTGCAGAATAAACGCTCTAGGGAGTTCAAATTTCGTCCTATTTTGAACTCCCCAGCTTTGGACGTTTCTTGAATTCCGTTTAATGCAATATTTAATGCAATAATTGAGGTAATTTGAGAACACCTCAGTGCTTATCCCCACACCGGGAAACGCACAAATGTCTGACTTCTATCCGGTCCGACGGAGACAATTCCTACCGCCGAGCCGGTATATTCCTCAATAAACGCTACGTAGTCTTTTGCCGCTTCCGGAAGATCCGAAAAATTGTTCGCCGTTGTGATGTCCTCTTTCCAGCCCGGAAAGCTGCGCAGCACCGGTTTTGCCCGCTGCAGCCAAAGAGGTGAAGCGGGAAAATGCTCTATCTGCTTTCCATCTATCTCATAGGCCGTGCACACCTTGATCTCATCAAAGCTGTCATAGACGTCCAAGTGGGTCAGCACCAGGTTGTCGATCGAATTGGTCCGGCAAGCATAACGCAGGGCCACAAGATCTAGGTATCCGCAGCGCCGCGGTCGTCCCGTGGTTACCCCGTACTCGTTTCCCAGATCACGAATGAAATCTCCTAGGCTTCCATCCCGTTCGGGGACAAATTCGCTGGGGAACGGGCCGTTGCCTACCCGGGTTGTGTAGGCCTTGAATACGCCTAAGACATTGTCAATATCTCGAGGGCCGATTGCCCCTCCTGTACAAGCTCCGGCGGCTGCAGAGTTGCCGGAGGATACAAAGGGATAACTGCCTAAGTCGATATCTAACAGCACTCCCTGCGCTCCTTCGTAGAGCACCCGCTTATCACGGTATGCTTCCATAAAAGAAGCCAAATTAATCCGCATATCCCGGAGCTTGGGTATATACGCTTTTAGAAAATCGTATTCATCAGGACGAAGGGTTTTCACAAACTCATCGTCCGCAATATCCGCTATCCGCACGGCATCGCGCTGGGCTTTTTTTGAATACGCAATTCCGATTCCTCTGCCGGTGGTACCGATAGGATTCCGCCGCTCTGAATCGCTTTTTTTATCCTCCTCCTTGTACGAGGGGAGTACCAAGTGTGCCCGGTCAGAGATATGCACGCGACCTTTCCAAGAGATGCCCTGCCGGGAGATCGTATCCAACTCCTCAAAGAGACTCTCCGGATCAATTACCATACCCGAACCGAGCACCACCTCCTTATCCGGATAGACCACGCCGGAAGGAATGAGATGCAGTTTATACGTCGATTCTCCCAGCACCACGGTGTGACCCGCATTCGCACCTCCGGAATAGCGGACCACCAAATCAGCCTTTTCAGCCAAATAATCGACGATTTTACCTTTGCCTTCGTCACCCCACTGGGCTCCGACAACGACGAGATTCATAATCACCCCCTTAACACAGCATGTATATTCGCAGATTAGATATAGTTTGTCAAAACAGAATCAGACGGAATCTCACTGCAATACACTTGTCCTCAAAAGTCTTTCCGTGTACCCTACAAAGAAGAATGGAAGATTACTCGGCACTACTTGAACATGCTATCAGTTTGGGAGGCGAGCGCCGCTACAGGGAAGCGGCAAATACCCTGCTGCGGCTTCTCTCCAAGACCGATAAATACAGCGAGGCCTATCTGTATTTGGGCCGCAGCTTTCACGCCCTCGGCGAGTACGCCAAGGCTGTGGATGCGCTGCGCCACTTCATCCACCTCAACCCCTCCTCTGCGGCCGGCTATTTCTTTACCGGCCGCTCGTACCTCTCAGCCGGTCGCGCCCGCACCGCTTCGGACTACCTCGAGAAGGCGGTTCAGCTGCGTCCCGACTTTATTTCCGCTCTACAATTGCTGGGCTACGCCTATCTAAAAAGCGGTGCAATTGAGAAGTCAGTTAAGGTGCTTTCCGGAGCGGTAGAGATGGACAAACAAAACCAGCGTCTCTTTAGCGGGTATCTTAACTCTCTCTTTGTTCACGCTCTCAAGCAGTTTCGCCTTGGAAACTACCGGTATGCCGGCCAGCTCTTCAATTACCTTTTACAGCACGGGCGCGAGCATATTCTCATCTATATTCATCTGGGAATGATCTACCGGATGGACGGAGAGGTTGAGGCAGCCGTCGATGCCTACCGAAAAGCGCTGCGCTTTGCTCCGGAGGATGAGCTTCTCCGTTTTCGTCTGGCCACCTTGCTCTTGGAAAACGGTCATACCGCTGAGGCTTTCGAGCATTTGGACCGCATCAGCACTATTCCGCAGGCTAGAATACTGGCCCAGCGCGAGGCCGACCGCTACTTGGCTGAACATTTCTACGACACAGCTAATTATACTCAGGCACTGCACCACGCACTGCAGGCGGTCAAGCGCAACCCTCGGGACATTCAAATGCGCCTTGTAGCGGGAGAATGTTACCGGGAACTTGAAGAGTTCGAATTTGCCTCCAACCATTTTCAGAGGGTACTCGATATCGACCGCCGCCATTTGGGCGCGCATTTTGGTATCGCTCAGGTCATGTGGCAGCAGCAATCGTTTGAAGAGATGGCAAACCGTCTCCACCGCATAAAACGGCTGGACCCTGGAAACGAATACGCCCGTTATTATCTTCTCTTGTGTGGGTGGAAGCTTGAAGAAGAGCCGGATCGGCTCTTGGACGAGCTGCATCGCGGTATCGAGGAACTGGGTAAAGACGCTTACCTCTATACGGCCCTCGGAGATACGTATCTACGCCTGTCGGAAGCTGAAAAAGGGCGTACTGCGTTTCACAAGGCAGTTGAAATCGCCCCCACCCTTTCTTTTCCCTACGCACGCCTCATCGATCTGCACCGCAGCGGCACCCCGGTAGAAGGGATAGAGAACATCTATGAACACTACCTTGATCTCCAGCCCAAAGACCGCCGTACCCGCGGCGCCTTTGTCCATCACCTGTTCCGACGGGAGCAGTACCGCACAGTGCTCGAACAGCTCGAATTGCTGTTGCCGGATACCGAGCATCTCCACTACTACACTCGTATCAAGGCCGTCTGCCTTCGTCGGATCGGCGACTATACTGCCGCTTCCGCTCTATACTGGCGCATGCTTGCTGAGGAACCGGAAAAGCAAGAGTATCTACGCGCGCTCGCCTTTTGCCTCTCTAAAGAGGGAAAACGGGAGACCGCGACTACTTTGCTGCATCGTGCACTGCAGTACCTCTCTAACCCTGACAGTGAGTTGTATCTCATCTACGGAGTGATGCTGTACCGCGATAGTGAATACGAAGGGGCGCTCGAGGCGTTTCGGGAAGCATCAACGCTGCGTCCGGAAGACTGGCGGCCGCACTACAATATCGGGGAAATATATCGGCGTAAGGGGATGAAAGACTTTGCCCGCCGCTTTCTTGACCGAGCAGAGCGTCTCAAGTCCGGTATGACCTCGGAAAAAGGTTGAAGTTGAGAAGAAAATGGAGTTTTTTGTTTTTATGCTTGAAGGTTTATAAATACCAATTATAATGGTAGGTAGAATATGTAAAGGAGCGGCTCATGGCACCAAAAGCACTCGATCTATTCCAGGCGTACTCCCAAGATAAACTTCCCCGGGAAGGAGGTTATATTGTTTCATCTTTTTTTAGTGAAGGGACTGCCTATGCAATTTATGAAGTGGTAGCCTACAGTGGAGTAAAAAACATCTATCTCACCAGTGAGGGACTCACCTTCCAAACGGACGGCAACAAGCTGTTTGTTCTAGTGCAGCCGGCTATCTACCCTCAAAAATATGTAGAACCCTTTCGCCGGGACTCTCAGCACAAGATTCCTCACCGCTTTAATGAACTCGAAATCTATACGGCAAAAAACCAAACCAAAGTCATGGTTAGTAAAGAACCGATTGAGACCTACTCATCCTTCACGATTCTCAAACCGGAGGGAATGAACTTTTCTTTAATCTTTTACGCCACCGACGAAGTATTAGAGACTTTAGAGTACTTTTTCCAGGAAACTCTCAACAAAGAAACCCAGATTCCCAAAACTGACGCCCGCGAGGCTGCCAAACTCGTCATCGCCGGGATACAGCGCTTTGGTATCTGGTAGTCGGCGACATATTCGCTCTTTGCCTTTCAGCACATCTCCGTCCTAGGCATTTCTGAAAAAATTTTCTGTACCTTAAAAGATTAGACACACATAGCCCGACTTTACGGTCGGGCTGTGTGTGTCTGTTCTCAACACCAGCTCTACAAAGGAGTCCCGCCCCCTTTTTTATTGTGTTTGGGGGAGCGGATTCCTACATAGGGAGTTACCCTTCGCTTTGCTGCGGCATTTGCTGCTGAGCCACCGCCAGAAGTGCTATCGGCACCGAATACAGTGAACAACTCACATAATCGAGACCTGCATTCATGCAGTACTCGATATTCTCAGGCACCGCACCGTGCTCACCGCATAGGCCGGTGTGCAGATCCGGTCGCGTCATCTTTCCACGGCGGGTGGCGGTAGTAATTAGCTCTTTTACTTGCTCCTCCAGCAATTGGAAAGGATTGCCATTGAGAATATCAAAGAGGGTGTAATCGGCCATAAAGGAAGTATAGTCATCCCTGGAAAGACCGATAGTTGTCTGCGTGAGGTCATTGGTACCAAAGGAGAAGAACTCGGCATACCGCGCAATATCCCCGGCGGCAAGCGCCGCCACCGGCAGTTCGATCATGGTTCCAAACTTGTAGTCCACCGGTTTCTTTTGATCCTGCTTCTCTCTGACCTCTTCCTCTATTTTGGAAAGTCCTTTGTAGGACTGTCCCTCAATGCGCTTACCGTGTATGATCAGTTTCAGCTCGTTCGCGTTCATGATGAGCGGGATCATGATCTCCGGCCTAACATCGACTCCCTCTTTACGAGCCTTGTAAGCCGCCTCAAAAATCGCTTCAACCTGCATCTCATAAATCTCTGGATACGATACTGCTATTCGGCATCCGCGATGGCCGAGCATCGGATTGAATTCGTTCAGTGAATCACTGAAGTGGCGAATTTCCGATTCATTTACCTCTCCCTCGGCGTTTTCCTTGAGGTAGTCTATAAAGGCCTTAAACTGCCGCTCGTTATGCGGGAGGAACTCATGCAGCGGAGCGTCGAGGAGTCGGATTGTTACCTCTTTGCCGTCCATCGCCTTAAAGATTTTGTGAAAATCGTCGAGCTGCATTTTTTTCAGTTTCGTCAGTACCTTATTGCGTTCCTTTGTATTGGAACTGACGATCATACGCCGAAACTCGTTGATTCGCTCTTCCTTGAAGAACATATGCTCTGTACGGCAAAGACCGATCCCGTCAGCACCAAATTGGACGGCCGATGCAGCATCGTCAGGGTTGTCGGCGTTTACGCGAACGTTGAATCCTTCGATTCCTTTTTTGATCGTTTCCACAAAAGAGATAAGTCCGGATTCTTGCGGATCGGGTTCAATAAGTCGCGCCTCGCCGAGGTATATCACCGGATCTCCGTAGTAGGGGACATCCAGTGTAATCACATCCCCTTCTTTAATCGTGGTTTTTCCCAGTTTTGCTTTGTTTTCCTCGATCGCAAGATCCCGGTTAACCAAGGACACTTTTCCGTACTGCCGCGCCACAACCGAAGCATGCGCAGAGTATCCGCCCTCGGAAGAAAGCACTCCCGTAGCTACCTCTATAGCCTTCACATCTTCTGCAAAAGTGGAAGGCATGCACAGTATCATACGCGTGTCCTCACCTTTCTGCAGGGCCTCTTTATAAGCCTCGAGCAGTGATTCGGTGGAAAAATAGACTCTCCCGATGGCTGCTCCTGGAGCGCCGGCCACTCCCCCGGACAAGCCCTGTAGGTCCTTCACCGAATCGTTATCAATAACCGGGTGAAGGATTTCGTTTAACTGTCCGGGCTTTATGGCATTAACCATATAGGGCAAATCGATTTTCTTGCGTTTGTACAAATCTAGCAGGGTGCGAATATCGGATTGTGTGGATTTAGCCATCAGCGGCCGTTGATCAACAAACCACAGCTTTTTGTTCTCTATGGTAAAACGGACAGAGCGAATCTCTTTGAAGTGATCCTCCACCGTTCTCGCGGTCCGCTCGAGCTTTTTCATATAGTCCTGTCCCAAGGTGGACAGCTCTTTTCCTTCACGTTCAAGGGCATCGAAGGTATTAGGGAGAAACCACCCCTGCAGCTCTTTGTCTCCGGTCACGATGTTGCGGGTAAAAAATTCTCCGCTACCGCTGTCTTCACCGTAATTTCCGTACACCATCGGCTGTATCAGTATAGCGGCGTCTTCGTCGTCCAGTTCGTCGAGATTGAGCAACTTACTCACTTGAAGCAAAATATTCCGAAGCTGGGCCTGTGCATCGGTAAAAAAGTCATCTGGAAGTAACGATCGATGTGATTCGTAGATCGCCTGCAGCTGTTGCTTTGTTTTTTGGGTAGACATCTGCTCTTTGAGACCGTTCAATTTATCCTCGAGGATTTGGGCCTCTTTTTCACGTCCCTCGAGTTCAGCGACTTTCTGCTCCACCTGCAATGCTCCGGAAAGCAGATAAAGGATTTCATGGTAGGCAAACTCCTCGCCCACATATTCAGAAAAGCCGGGAAGGGTACGGTCTGTAAGACCGAAATTATGCAATGTAGGATAATTAACGATAGCCAGGTTGGGACTGATTACCACTTTTACGAGCAGAGGATTCTTTTCATAACCGAAGGTTTTCCCCATCTCTTTTTCGCACTTTTTTAACTCCGGCGTTATTGCACTCATCACATCCTGCTCATCCAAATGAGCTGCAACCGACGAGTCTATAATGAATCCCGGCACGATCGGGAGATTGAGCTCAGCAAACTCCATGGCCTGTTTTCCCCGCAGACCGAATTTGGCCCACACTTCCCGATTCTTTACATATGTATTGTTACTAAAAAAATGTACCGCTTTTTTCATCGTTACCCCTAGTGTTTATTAAAACAGAGTCAAGGTTTTGTTGACCGGTGCCTTTAGAAAGGCCTCAAACTGTGGGCTGGCCCCCTGTTGGAGATACCTCCGCAGTTTCGCAACATCCTTTATATCTTCTCCGGCGACTGCAATCAGAATTGAGCTTCCGTGCTTTACTTTTCCCCATTTGAAAAGGGAATGAATATCCTGAATGCGCTCTCCCTCGTAATAAATGTATACTTCCAAACCCGGATACTTTTCCTTATAGCTTTGGATAACCTTTTTCCAAGCCTCGACGTTTCCGTTATGGAACAGTTCATTGGTGACCTGGATAGAGTAAAAGGGGGTCATCCGGCGCTTTCCGGTGGCAGGAGCTTCCTCCTGTTGCGGTGCGGCACTTTCCTGACTCTCTTGTACCGCTTGTCCGCTCTTCTTTGACGTAGCGGCACCGCTTTTAGTTCTCTTCGTGGCAGGTTGAGCCTTTTGTTGAGTACGCTTTTTCTGCCCGTAACTTCCCTGGGTAAGGCTTTCCGGGTTCTTGGTCTTTTTCCCTTGGAGTAGCTTTATCAGGCTTTTAATCGCCTGGTTTTGAAGCTTCTCATCTCCCTCATCGGCGAAAAACCCTGCGTACATGGTAACCAATTCATTTTCGCGCATATTGTTGAGCGAAAGGAAATGGTCCTTATTTTTTGGATTAATAGCCATTGGCCCGAGGTCAGGATGAAAATAGACCATCACCACATCCACTGCGTTCCACTCTGCGCAGCGTTCGTAAATATGGGTGAAGTCGGTGATGCTCTCTTCCATCGTGTAGCTGGTGGTCTTATAACCGTATTTATCGATGAGCAGAGCGCTGACAATAGGAAGTATCTGACTGGATGTAATCTGCTTCTCATCCAGGAGTTGGTTAATTAAATCTGCTAAATTATTGCGATTTTCAAAATCTTCTATGAGTCCACTCACCGCCCGGAAGTGGCCGAGAGCCTCGTTGAAACCGTTCTTTGTTGATAGATGTTCGAATTGTGTAATTGATGTTGGCATGTGTTAATCCCCTCCATGAAATAAACCCGCCTCCTTTGGGAGGCGGGCAGGAAATGCTTACTACAGGGATTTTAATCCGTCGTCACTTTTGCTCTTTTTGGGACGCCCCCGTTTTTTGCTCCCGGAGCTGGAGCTCGAGCCCTTCTTTGAGCTGCTGCTGCTGCTGCTCTTCTTCTTGGAGCTGCTCTTACCGGAACCGCTGCTGCCGGATCCCTGATCTCCGACTACGGTTTCAGTCTCGCCCGCACCGGCTCCTTCGCTGTTGAGCATGTCGAGGTACCCCTGTCCTTTTCCTCCGGACTCTTCTCCGGCCTGAGCACCGCCGCCGACATCGGTGCCAAACTGCTGGTCGATGTCCTCTCGAACGGTTGAGCGTCGGCGACTGAACTGTGCGAAGGCTGCATCCTGGAAACCTTTGGAAACGCCGTGCAAAAACTCGTTCAGCACGTTTGCCATTCCGTCGAGCGTCGCCTTCTTGCGCTTGATAGAGACGATGTCCACGTCAAGCACGAGCCCGGGTTGTATGTGGTATGGATTGATCTTGTAGTCAAACTTGTTGAATTCCCGTTCAAGAAACTGAATCCGCTCTTCCATCACCCGGCGCTGCACGGGGTACTTGTAGCCGTACATATTATGAAGCTTGTCCTTCATAAGGAGGATCTTCTTAAAGATCTTGTCTTTGTTGGACAGATAGGTGCGGTTCATCTTCTCTACTTCGGTCTCTGCGGGCTGCACGAAGGTGATTTCGTCCCACACCTTATCAATATCTTCGTAAAGGGGATCGCCGGTCTTATCTTTGATCTTCCGCTTGATTTTGTTCTTATAAATCTTAGCCAAATCGCCGTAATCGGTGATTCTCTTAAAGAGCTTGCTGTCTTCATAGACCATCTCTAGAACGTCCCAGAGATGCTGAATCTCGACCTCAAAGGACTTCATCTGAACGTCGTAGGCCTTGCGCTCCTCGATTAACTGGGCATTGTCAAAGTACTTCATCTTGATCTGATACCGCTCGTCCGGCAGTTTTTCAGGATCAGTTTCTTCATACTCCCGTATGACCAGCTCGCGAGCGTTCTTGAGGTTTTCGATGTACTGATATCCCATCTTAGAAGTGTCGAGGATGGAAGTAATGCTGTTGATCGCGGTGTTGAAACCGCGGTTGCGAATGTTCTCCATGTCGACGATCTTCTTCAGATTCTCGCGGATGTTCAGAGGATCGAAGGTTTCGGGATCGATTTCCGCTCGAAGACCTTCGAGCTGATCCATAATATTCTTGGCAAGGATTTGATACCGATGTGAATCCGGGTTTTCTACATCGTCATCCGTGTATTTGTCGACCCGCTTCATCTTTTCAAAGATGATTTCACTGTCATTCAGTTCTTCCTTGCCCTCATCCATGCGCTGATCTTTGACCTGCTCGATTTCACGATCGATAAGATCCATTACATGCTTGGCCAGCAGGTCTTTTACCAGATATTCGACAGTCACCTGGTAGTGGAAAATGGGGCTGATTAGTTCCGAATCCAGAATATTGACCGACAACTTTACATCGGAAACCGTTTTTGGCTTCTGAATGCTGTCCTTAAAGGCGCATTTTACTACAGAATAGGCGTTTTCACCGCGAATGAACGCGCCGACATCGGTCTTCTGGCGCAATAGTGAATTGGTCAGGTTTTCAAGATCGTTCACACCACGCTGTATGTGTCCCTGAAGGTGACCGTACATATTCACGATCGATTTCTCGATCTCACCGGTGTTAAAACGGTCCATACCGCCTACTTCATCCAGCAGGGAGGAGATCTCTTTAGGAGTATACCGCGTGGCAACCTTCATCTCCTCACGGTCCACAAAGTTACGAACCTTTTTAACCATCTCGTCTTCAGCGGTGACGATATAACGGTTAAACATGTTCTGATAGTTCTGGTTGAAGTAATTGTAGACCTTTTCTTTCAGGCCGCCCATTACGTCCATGCGCTCGAGCACTTCCTTAGGCAGCTTTGAACTGACATGGTTCATTACTTTGTCTACTTCTTCTTCGAGCAGACGATCAACTTCAACCTGTTGATCACGGTTTTCCTGTGCAAGCGAGTTGCGGGACCCTACCGCGCTTCGCTTTGTCGGATGAAATACCATTGGGCTTTTAGGTAAATCTATACTTCCCATCGCACTCTCCTTAGTGGTCTTCTCTGTATACATTAATAGATTATCAACATGTAATGCAAAATGTAAAGCACGTTTTTTTTATTTTTTCTTCTTTTCACTTTCCTTCTGTGATACTATCCTATTAGTGATGAAACGACAAGAACGCAACCTAACACAACTGACTCACGTTATTTCGCTTCTAATCGCGTGTATTATCTTAACATCCGTTACCGTGAATGCTGCCGCGGAGCCCCGCTCGGGGAGCATCGATCTTTTTGTCGTCGTTGACACGTCCCTTTCTATGGAAGAGACGATCAACGAGGCAAAAGAATACGTGGAAACGCAAGTCTTTGATTCGCTGCTGAAAAAGAATGATCATTTGACCCTGATCTGCTTCGCCGCCAACGCCCAGGTTCAGTTTGATCAGAAGTTGAACACGCCCCGGGAGGACCTGAAGGCTGCGATTGACGAGCTCTCCGGTCTGCAGGGACTGCAGCACTATACTGACATCGGCAACGCTCTAGACCTTCTGGCCGCGACCGCGGAAGAGCATTCGAACCTCGGCTTGCCGCAGTATGCCATTTTTGTTACCGATGGTCTCCACGATCCCCCGCCTGACACTAAATATCCAGGAAAAGGGCGCGGGGTAGTCAGTCATCCATTGCTCGCATTCCGCAAAGAGGTCAAGTACGACAATTGGCGAGTATGGATATTAGGCCCCGATATCGAGAAACGACGGGAAGAGCTGCTGGCACAGGCTGAAGAGACACTATCTAAGATCGATGAATAGGCAAATTCCTACTGAATTCGGACTGTTAGAAGATATAGTCAACCGCAACGATAAATTCATCATCACCGCTCACGAGACTCCCGACGGTGATGCCCTGGGTGGTGAATGCGCCCTCTATTTTGCCCTAAAGCAGCTGGGGAAAGAGGCGCATATCTTTAATGCTGACCCGCATCCAGGCAAATATGATTTTCTCGACCCCGACCAAGCTATTCAGACGATTCAGCACCGGGAAGATATCGACCTCCCGATGGAAGAGTATCTTCTATTTGTGTTGGATACCAACGATATTTACAACATCGGTCCCATCGTGGAATGGGTGCTGCCTCATGTTCACGACTACATGATCGTGGACCACCATGAAGCGGACGGCAGCCTCATTCATCAGAACCATATCGAAGAGTCGGCCTCCTCTACTTGCGAAATCCTACACGGGTTTTTCCGCTATCTGAATCTAGAACTGACTCAGGAGATAGCCAATGCACTCTATACCGGAATTGTCTATGACACCGGCAGCTTCATCTATCCCAAAACTTCCACCTCCACCTTCACCTCTGCCCTGCAGCTCGTAGAGGCGGGAGTCAAGCCAAACGATATCTACCGGCGGATCTATGAAAGCAACTCCATCTCCGCGCTCAAATTACAAGCCAAAGTTCTGGGTACCCTGGAGTTTTTCCACGACAACCATGTAGCAGTACAGACGATGACAAAGGAGATGATCGCGGAATGCGAAGCTATCTACGAAGAGGCGGACACCCTCATCAATATCCCGCTTAAAAGTGAGCGCATCCGGGTCTCCCTCTTTTTCAAAGAGAACGAAGCGGGCATACTGCGCTGCTCCCTCCGGTCAAAGGGCAATATCAACGTCGCTTCGATCGCTCAAACCTTCGGAGGAGGAGGACACAAAACCGCCGCCGGCTTCAAGAGCAAGTATCCGCTTGCTAAACTGAAAGAAAAAGTGTTAGATATGTTAGGTAACTACAAATCCGAAATGGAAAATTATAAGCTGTAAGCCCTATGCCGATAAAACCCCGCACCTGTATGCTGTTCCTCTTAGGAGCGGCGATAGTTCTCTTCCTCTCCTGCAGTCCGCCTACAAAGAGCACACAGCACAGCACCGCTCTGCAAGAACCCAAGGAAATCGTACTCGACGATGAGAAAGGCGCTTCTAATGAGGACTCCTCTTCATCAAAGGAGTATGCCGGAGAAAATCCGCAAGTGCCCCGCGTGCAAATTCCCTCGCGGTACCAGGTCCTGCAAATCGTCGACACAAACCTCGACGTTGACCGCAACGACGAACAGCTTCTGGTAGTCAAAAGTACCAAGACAACCTCCTCACCGGTAAAGGTAAAAATTGCTGACTACGACGGAGTTCGCGATAAGTATGTAATCACCTGGGAAAGCGACACTCAGGCTGATTATCGTAAAGATTTTAACCTTTCCGTGCTGGATGTGACGGGCGATCACAACCTGGAGATCATTTGTACCGGCCTTACAGCGCAGGGAGAGCAGACGCTGGATATTTATCGGCGTTCCACGTCACCGGAACGCTTTGGGCTGTATTTCGAATCGATCCTTTCTCTTACAGTAGAAGGGACCATCGAACTACAGGAAAAAAAACGGTCCGAGGCCTATCAGAAGGGCTTGAAGAGCGGACAAAGCTTTCCGGTGGTCACCACCACTAAGGATCAAGATTCCGAAAATCTGGTGGACCATACCAAGAAGACCTACTACTGGAGGAACGACTCGCAGGAATACGCTCTTGTCAACACCGAAGATATCTCCGGACAAGAGATCGAAGACCAGCAGCTGCGGCAACTCTTCACCAGCGGCAAGAGCAGGTTTGAGAATTTTCTTTCAGGTCCGTGGGTGCTCACAGACCGCAGCGGCGTGGGCGGAAGCCGATATATTATAAACTTCGACTCCGAGAGCGATACAATTACGTTCTACACCGGAGATATTCAGGAAGTGTACCGCTGGAAAAGTTCTTACCGTTTTCTTTCCAACGGCCTCTCTATCCACGGTGAAAACGAGATCGTACCCTACATCACCAAGCAGATTACCGCCTATGTCCAGGATCTGAAGCATATTCGCCTGATGATCTCGGATATCAACTCCCACAATGCTACTAGAAGCACTAACACTACCTGGTCGGGGCAGTACCAAAAGCTGGGCCCTTCTACACAACAATCGCTGCTCGCCCGATCCAGTGATCAAGATAACGCCAGGGACCACCTTCCCACGCTGACAGGCTTGTATAAGAGCGATACACACCCGAACATCTACTTTGACCCCCCGTATTTTCGCTACCGGGAAGAGCAGAACAACAAACGCGGTGGATTTTCAGTCTACTCGATGGGGCACGATATCCTCGAACTGCGCTTTCTCAACAAAAAGGGGATTACCGAGGGACGCCGAAGATACTCATTCGACTATCTGGAGCAGCAGAAGAACGACGAGATTGTCCGCCGTCTCATTCTCACCCCCGGAAAACTTGGAGTCCACGGTTTCGAGCCGACTTCCAATGAGCCTATCCGCTATGAGCAGGTAGAGATAATCGACAACCAAGAAGAAGAGGAAACCGGTTCGGAGAAGAACGCTTCATCGGAAGATCAGTAGACCGGATATCCTTCGTAGCCTTTTTCCTTCAGTTCTATGATCACCTCATTCAACGTTTTGTTTTCCCCGATCTTCACCAATACCCGATAGTACTCGGTTTCCTTTATTAGCGCAGGTTTTATCACTACAGAGAAACCGTGTGATTCCAGTTGTTTGCGCAAATGAACGGCATTTTCGCGGTCGGTGAAGGATCCGGTTTGAATTGCTGTGGCAGACTGCTTCTCCCGGCGCTCCTCGTCTTCCCGCTGCGACGCGGCAGTTTTCTCGGCGTCTGTATCTCTCGGCGTCTCAAGCAAACCGAAAACAGAATGAATATCCGGCAAATGTCCCGCCTCGCCCCGCATAAGCGCACTCTCCGGCGAATCGGGAAAATGCGTATACAACAGCTCTTGTACAGTATCTTTCAGCTTTTTCTCACCGAGGGTATGCGCAAGGAGTGCCACTCTATAGAGCAATCGGGGGGAGTTGGTTAACGCCTTCGGGGAAATTTCCGCCAGCATGTTCCGGGCACGTTCCGTTTCACTGTCAAGCAGATATGCTCGGACAAGAGCAAGCTTAGCCCGCAGGCGGAACTCTCCGGCTTCCTCGGCATCGGTGATGCGGGTCAACTGGAGCTGCGCCTGGCGGTAGTGTCCTTGGCGTATAAGCAAATTCGCAGAGTTGAGGAGCGCCTTATAACGTTGTGTACCGGAGACGGCAAAAGCGGCCGCTTGGTAGTGCAGCTGAGCTTGTTCCAGTTCACCGAGGGCTTCTTCGAGTACTGCGAGCCGACTCAAGGTGGTATAGCGTTTTTCCCGAGACTCGAGGACCGGAAGAAAACGGCGAATGAGTTTGACAGCTTCACGGGGATCTTCGAGGGAAGTATATGCTGCGTGTAGTTCTTCTACGATCTCAGCATCGTCCGGCAGCGACTGGAGCGACTCGAGCAGCTCCTCATAGCCGGGCCCTTTGTCCTCGCCGTCGTTTGCACCGGATTCTTTCGCATCCGATTCGTTTGATGCATCCGATTTGTCCGATGCTTCTGAGCGGGGCGTTTCCGCCTGCCCCTCTTCCTGAGCAAATACAGCGGCGGGAAGCAGGAGAGAGATACAAAGGCAAAGAAAGAGAGCCGGCACAGCCGCCCCCCTGCTCGTGCAGGAGCTACTTCCGGGCCGTTTCATGGATCGCCTCCCCGCGATACGTATTTCCGTTCAATTCCACCAGATAGACTTTGCGGAATCTTCCGATCTCGTCGGGTGAGCCGGGAAATACAACCATTTGATTCCGTTCCGTTCTTCCGCGGAGCTCTGTGGCGCTTTTCTTGGAGATCTCCTCTGCGAGCACCCATACGGTTTCGCCCAGCCTGCGGCGGCGGTTTTCTTCGCCGATCGAGCGCTGCAGCTCTATTACTTCGCCCAAGCGGGCTAATTTGACCTCTTGACTCAACTGCCCCGAAAAACCCGCGGCGGGTGTTCCCTCCCGGGGATTGAAATAGTAGGTGAAGGCATCGTCGAAGCGCACCTCCCGGATAAGGTCCAGAGTAGCCTCGAAGTCCTCGCGGCTCTCTCCGGGAAAACCGATCATGATATCCGTACTCAAGGCCATACCCGGCACCCGTTCTCTCAAACGGGCCGCCAAACGCATATACTCCTCTCTACTGTAGCGCCGGTTCATACGCCGGAGGATCTCCGTGGAGCCGTGCTGGACGGGAAGATGGATGTGGGAGCAGAGCTGCGGCTCCTCCGCCAGCATATCGATTAGCTCCTCCGGAACGTCCTTAGGGTGGGACGTGATAAACCGCAGCCAATCCGGAGCCTTCCCGCTGTCTATAAGCAGTCTGAGCAGAGCAGGAAAATCAACCTCCTGTCCGTCCCGGCTGCTGGTGTAGGAGTTTACGTTCTGCCCCAGGTACGTGATTTCCCGTACTCCTGAGCCCGTCAGCCGTGCCGTCTCCTCGAGAATTTCCTGCGGATCCCGCGAAACTTCCCTGCCCCTAACATAGGGGACGATACAGTAGCTGCAGAAGTTATTGCAGCCGTGCATAATGGGGACAAAGGCGCGAAACTCGTGTTCCTGCAAATGCATACGCTGAAAAGAGAAGGAGCTCTCTTCGGCATACACCCGTTTTTCATCCTCACCGCCATAGACCACTTCATGAAGCAGCTCCGGCAAACGGTTTTTTTCAAACGTACCTACTACCAGGTCTACCGCCGGGAAACGCTCGGCCAGCTCCTCTTTCATGCGCTGGGCCATACAGCCCATCACTACCAGCTTTACGGGCACGTTCTGTTTTTGGTGGGTATAGTGTCCGATGCGTCCGGCTATACGGTCCTCGGCAGTGGCGCGAACCGAACAAGTATGGAGAATAACCGCGTCCGCCTCCTCCGCGCTTTCTGCAGAAGTCCACCCCTCCTCACGCAAGCGCTGGGATAGTGCGGTGGTTTCGGCAAAATTCATCTGACAGCCGTATGTTTCAAACCAGAAGGTGCTCATATGCACTCCATTACAAATCCTCAAACGTTTTACGGACAAACCAGTTGATCAGCGACCAATTGTCATTCTTGGGAAGCAGTATCCAGGCCCCTTTATTAAAATCGTCCGAAACTTCCTCCCGGGTCAAGTCCTGCCGGTGTAGATTGCTGTAGGTAGCAAACAGAACATTCTCCGTTGAAAGACCGGCTGTGGAGACTATAGGAGTGGAACGGTAGGAGAGAAACAACTGAGCCAGTTCATAGGGGCTGAAGTCGGTCTCGATATACTCGGTCAAGGTTTTGAAGAGCTTGTAGAGCTCGTCGAGTTTACCGGCATTGAGGCGCTTTATTTTCTCGCGCAGCGCCTGCAACAGCAGATGCTGCCGATTCGCACGATCAAAATCATCTGAGGTGTGGCGCGAGCGGGCAACTCGCAGCGCTTCTATTCCGCTCAACTGATGTTCCCCCGCCGGATAATACAGGGTTTTCCACTCGCCGTGATCGCGAATTTTATAGGTAGGATCGATAAGCGACTCCTCCAGCTTTACTCGGATGCCGCCGAGGATGTCGACGATGTCGATAAAGGCGTACATATCCACCTCAATGTGACCGTCGATACTTACCCCGGTAATGTCTGATACTACCTTTCGAAAACGATCCATGCCGTAGATCCGGTAGTAGGAGCTGAATTTTCGCCCCTCGTGGTAGAGGTCGCGGGGAATGCTCAACAAAGCAATCCCCTCACCCTTTTTCATACGCGCAAGAATAATCGTGTCGGCGTTGTTCTTGTGGGTACCGCACAGCAAAATCGTCGTCACTCCATCCCCGCCCATCAGGGTCTGGCTGTATTCCTCCGGAATATTATCCGGAAGCTCGTACTCTGCAGACTGCTCTTCCCCCATGGCTGAATTGGGCGCTGCGAACGATCTGCTGCTCAGTCTCTTCAAGGAGCTGATGATTACATCCTCCCGGTCGGCCAAGTAGATTTCTCCCACCTTTTTTAACACCGCAAAGGAGCCAAAGCGGCTCCCGTCTTTCCGCTTCAAGTCGAAGTAAAAGTAATCCTGGCCCTCCCGCGGCTCAGTATCGATGGAGAGCTCGTGTTGCTTCAAATAGGCCTGAAACGCAGGATCACGGGCGATGCTGCGCATGCGCTCTTTTGCCTGCGAAACCCGGATCTCATTAGGTTTCCGATTGTCGTAAGTTTCTATCTGTTTTAGCAAACTGCCGCGCAGCTCACTGGCCGTTTTTTTCGTTTCACCGCCAATGCGATACCCATCTTCCAGGCTAAGCCCCAAGGTGACCACCGTGTCTTCCCGCTTGGTAGAGCGAATCCGATACGAGATAGAGGCGAATCCCGATTCCTCTTTTTTCACTTGCAGCTGCTTTTTCTCCAGCGCCCGCTGCACCTCAGCCCCGTCGAGTAGCTCATCTAAGCGGCGCACTCTCTTCTCGTAATCGGCATATTGGCTATTCAGTCGCTCTGTCGCTGCAGACACAAAATCCTGCAGCTGTACCTCAGTGGTATTTGAAAGTTCATACTCCGGTCTTCCGTCCTCTGGGGCAGATCCGTTTTTAACCTCGAGAGGAAACTCCTTACTGCTGTTATCAAAGGCAGAGACGCTTATGGAAGGCTTCTCCTCCTTACCGTTTTGCTTCCCCACAATCGTCAGGAATGTGTAGCTCCGGGTGGACACCGTATAACGGGCACTTCCCTGTTCTATGACCGCGGCGTCGAATTTACCGGCCTGCTGCAGCTGCTGCCGGTGGTTCTCGATAAAACCGTGCAGCACTTTCTCCAGCTCTTTCTGTGTGTAGTACGCGGCGATCCCATCAATGGCACGGTAAAAAACCGAATCCTCCGACGAGCCTTTCCCGTCACTACTTCCTCCGGATGCCTCCTCTTCTTTGGGAAAACTGTACGCCCCTGCGGGAAGATTCAACGCTTCCCGCGCCTGTTTGAGGTTCCGGGTGACGGTTTGCTGATTGCTGAGCAGGCTCTGAGAAAGCTCATGCTGGGCTTCCAGCTCTTTCTGTACGCTGCTGGAAAACGTTTCTATCTTCTTCGAAACTCCCGCAATACGCATCGACAAGGATATATATCCTCCCAGGATGACCGCAGCGAGCAGCACACCGACGGTACCTACTGCAAATAGCTGTTTTTTCCTCATTCCATTCCCGTTTATAGCTTTCTGTTAGATTGTATTAGTGCCGGAAACAGCGCTCGCCGGTAAAAACCATGGCTGCACCGGCTTCATTGCAGGCCTGTATGGATTCCCAGTCCCGCAGCGATCCTCCCGGCTGCACGACGGCGCTCACCCCCTGCACAAGTCCTACATCGATCCCGTCCCGGAAAGGGAAAAATCCGTCAGAAGCCATAACGGCTCCCGATAGACCGCCCCTCTCTTCCTCATTTCTTCGATCTATACTCTCCTGCTCCGTAGGGTGCAGGAACTCGTAGGCGGTACCGTACTCCCGCCAGGAAAGACGCTGCCGCCCCTTTTCCCAAGCCTTGTCTCTGGCAAAACGGGCGCATCCCACTCTATCCTGTTCGCCGGTACCGATGCCTACGCTCACACCGTCTTTTACGAAGACGACAGCATTACTGGTCACCCCCGCACAGAGCTGCCATGCAAAGAGAAGATCTTCGACTTCATCTTCCGTAGGCTTCCGCTCCACCGCATACCGTTCTCCTTTTCTTTCCGTCTCAGCGAGTAGAAAATCGTCGCCGCTGTGAATAGTACTGCGGTACGACAACTGCATAACGAGGCCGCCGTCGTTGAGGGACGAGAAATCAAGGTACTGCTGCGCTTCGTATTCTCGAAGCCGATCCATCCCCGGAATGCGCAGCACCCGGAGGTTCTTCTTCTCCGCCAGAAGGTCGAGCGCTTCCTTTTCGTAATCCGGGGCAGCCACTACCTCAATGTAGCGATTGCCGAGGAGTTCCGCGGTTTCACGACTCACCGTTGAAGTAAATGCTACCGCTCCCCCGAAGGCGGCTACCGGGTCTGCATTGAATGCCCGTTCAAACGCCTCTGCGGGACTGCTCCCCCGCGCTATGCCGGAAGGGTTGTTGTGCTTCATCACCGCACACCACTCGCCTTCCGGAAGCCGTTTCAGTATACCCAGAGCGCTGTCTACATCGGTAATATTTATGGCACTGGGATGCTTCCCCGCCTGCAAAAGCTCAGGAACCGAAGCCAGCGGCCTTCCAGGCGTCACCAGTTCCGCCTCGCCAATCTGTAAGTTTCCCGCCTCCAGCTGATAGAGAGCCGCTTGTTGATGAGGATTTTCCCCATATCGCAAGCCCTGCCGTTCACCTCCAACGTCCCAGGTCACCTTGCGGTAAAGGAGACCTACGCTGTCCGCTCCTTCACCAAAGCGAATCTCAAGACTCTCCGGAAACTCCTCCCGAAGAACCTGCTTATACTGTCGAGACAATCTACCTGCGGCCACGGAACACTCCTATAAGGCGGGGTTATTTCAGAGGGGAGAGTACCATAGAGCGTCAAAAAATCAAAGAGCCGGCGGCCTTTCCAGTCCGCCGGCCGATCAATTCCGCCGCTTACGCCTGCTCCATATGCCGACGAGCGGAATCCAATGTATTGTAGAGCAGCATGGTGATAGTCATCGGTCCCACGCCTTTGGGTACCGGAGTAATCTTGGAAGCTTTCTCTTTGACTTCTTCAAAATCGACATCGCCTTCCAGACGGTAGCCTTTTTTCTTGGTATCGTCTTCCACCCGGTTGACTCCCACGTCGATGACCACCGCGCCACTTTTCACCATATCGGCGGTAATCATGCGAGCCTTTCCGGTGGCGGCCACAAGAATATCCGCCTGACGGGTAATCTCTTTTAGGTCCTTTGTCCGAGAGTGACACACGGTAACGGTTGCATTCCGCCCCTCTTGCTTCTGCAGCAGCATGTTTGCCAGCGGTTTGCCGACGATATTGCTCCGGCCTACGATAACCGCATGGGCACCTGCCACCTCCGTGTTTGTGCGTTGTAGCAGCTGGATAACCCCGTGAGGTGTGCAAGGCAGAAAGGCTTCCTCGCCCAAAACCATTTTCCCCACATTGAGCGGATGGAACCCGTCCACATCTTTCTCCGGCTTGATGCGCATCAGCACTTTCTCTTCATCGATATGATCCGGAAGCGGAAGCTGAACCAGTATGCCGTGGATATTGGGGTCTTCATTCATCCGGTCCACTATGGCCAGGAGCTCTTCTTCACTGGTTTCTGCGGGCAGGCGGTTGTCGTCCGAATAGATACCGGCCTTGTCGCAAGCCTTCTCCTTGGCACGGATATACGACTGACTGGCCGGGTCCTCCCCCACCAGCACGACGCCGAGCCCCGGGGTAATGTTCTTTTCCTTCAGCCGAGCTACTTCCTCCGCTATCTCGTCGCGCATCGACTGAGCGATCGCTTTCCCATCGATAATTGTTGCCGCCATGGTATACTCTCCTTTTTGAAAGCTATCTCGTTATATTATACATAAAAAGAAGATATTTCGCGACCCCGTGATACAGTGCAGCATAGTTGATTAAAGATACGGCACTTGTTATTATTCAACAACCTTTAAACTCTCGACGACGGATGTGACGTATGACGCGAAAACTAGCGATTCTTTTTCTCATATCTCTCTTAGGCCTCTTCCCGCTGGCTGCGCAGGAGTCTGATAACGGCAATGGCGAAGGCGGCGGCGATTCCGAGATCACCACCGACCCGACTCCGGCTGAACCGGAACAGGAACGGGGCTTTGTCGAACCCTATGGGCTCGGCAGCCAGACGTTTACCATCGGCGCCGGCATGTTTCTGCCGCTGTTTTTCCACTACCCCTCTCCGCCGGACGGTGTAAGCAACTTCGAACCGGCTTTAGGGCAGATGACTATTGGCGGTCAGGGATCGCTCACCTGGGAAGCCTATCTTACCTCCCGTTTTTCCATGGGAGTGGAGCTGGCAGGAACCTTCTCCTTTGGCCCTAACGGTTACATACATAGCCTCATCCCGCTGACGGCGAAAGCGAGCTATCTCTTTAGGCAAGGCTCCTTTGAGTTTCCCGTTTTCATCCATACGGGAATAGCCTTGAATCAGTATCGCGAACAGCTTTACCTTTCCCCGATCATGAAACCGGGCATCTCCGGCTACTGGAATATGAATGCCGAGTGGGGCTTTGGGCTCACAATGAAATATCTCTGGGTACCTGAAATCTATTTTGACGATAAGGCGAATAAATCGAGTTTTGGGAACTTCCTCAACATCGGCATTTCCGCCCGCTACCATTTCTCGAGCTAACCTTGGAGGGTGAACGCATGCGCATAAACACAATACTGACGATACTGCTCTCGTTTGCAGCACTCCTATTTTTTGCAGGCTGCAACGCTGACGGTGCGGGAATCTTTTATACCATCAATACCGAAGTCAAACAAACCGGCGGCGATTTTCCCATGGTGAATCAGGTGGTAGAAGCCGGTGGTAATATCTATATCAGGACCGGAAACTCGGTCCGCCGCTTTGACGGCGACGGCTCGTGGGACGTAGTGAAGAAAAAGAATGTGGATTCGATCGCTACCGACGGGACCGATATATATGCGATGATCGCCGAGTCAATCAGCAGTGACAACTCCACCGATTCCTATATTAAGTATTCGGGCGATAATTGGTCCTCAAAACAGGCCTCCTATAGCAATGACAGTACGATGATTACGATGGATGAGAGTAATGGTACCGAGCAGTATATGGTTGTACGAGATAGTACTAATTATCTCATGGATAGACTTAACAATAGTGTAGCTACCTCAGATACTGGAATAGCTCTACCCGGAAATGAGCTCCCAATAGACGGTGCTATTATTGATGATGGTGCCAATCACACTTATTATGCAATTGGAAAAGAACTTGATTCAGATAATAATGCCGTGACTAAATTGTATAAAGCTTCTGCATCGGATGATTTTACTAGTTTGTCTTCCGCTTCAACAATATCAGGAATTTCCGGTAATCTCCGCACTATTACAGCTGAAGAAATAGGTGGCACTGACTACCTATTCTTTACCACCTACGGTCCGTCAAACGACAGAAGCAGAGTCTACGCTTACAATGGTGGATTAGAAGAAATAGAAAATACTGATATCATTGGAAGCGACAACACACAGGTATCCAATGGTTCGCCGGATTCCCTTCGGGTTGTATGGTTTGACAACGGATCTCATCCTTACCTCATCGTCGGAGCTGCCGACGGCTATTATGAGGTCGACCTCTCAGGCAACGCAAGCGATTGGTCCCTTAGCCGCCCCTCCGCGACAGTTGACATCGCAAGCGACTCGAGCCTGGGAGCTAAGTATCCCGACCTTGCCGTTTCCTACGTTTTCAGTGTGTACCAACCTGATCCAACTGAAGATATCTTCTACCTCGGCGTCGGTAAAGAGAGCGGCAACATCCTCGGCGGATTGTGGAAGCACGAATCCGACGGAGGCTACGCTAAGCAGTAAATGCGTTTAATATAACGTTGAAGAAGCCGGGACACGCTCCCGGCTTTTTCTTACCCTTCTCAACTTCACCCAAGTCCCCGAACTCTCGCATCCCTCGCCTTTTATGGTATCCACCTTTACACCTTTTCACTTCTCTCCTCGTCGTTCCTTTCCCCCCTTATTTTCCTTTTCTCTTGCGTCCCTCTCCCCATAGCTCTTGCAGCCCACCTGAAGTTTTCTTACTATTTTTTAAAAAAAAAGCGTACCGATGCAGGTAAAACGATGTATCGTGCTGTGCAGTATTGCGTTGCTGACCCTCACTCCGGCGGCAGGCTATCGCTTGTTCATGCCGGGAGACGATGAGGTGCGGAGGCTGGTTCAGCTGTACACGCAGGCCGGAGAAGTGTTCCCGGACGCCTCCTTCCCCCTTGGAAAAGCGGATTTAGATGAATATGCCGCCCGGCTGCTGGATGCAGGACCGGAGGATGAGAGGCTTGGGCCGACTCTCCGTTCAAGAGTGCGTGATTACTGAAAGAGTGCTGCGGATGCCGTTGACCAGTCCCTACGGCCCCGGCGTCAGGTGGGTAGACGGAGAGCTGCAGGTGAAAGTTCCTCAGAACCTTGAGCTTTCTATGGGCGGCAAGTATTTGAGCATAAACTCCGCCGCCGACCTATTGGCCCTGCCGTATGAAGGCAATGACAGGCTCAAAGAGGCGCCGCGCATACGCAGCTACTCTCTCTGGGCACAGGCGGAGTGGGGATATTTTTTAAGTGATGAAGCCAGCAGCGATCGTTCCACCGAGTTGCGGCTCAAAGCACGTCCTATACTGTACTCCTATGACGGGCACCTGTGGCCGGAGTTCGAATTGTCCATTGCAGTGGAGTTTTCCCGTTTCTCTTCTTGGTAAATATTGTGAAAATGCCTCAGTTCCTCTCTTATTTGCTCGCGGCTCTTCTCTTGCAGATCCCTCTGCGGTATGGAAAAACCGCTTTCCGCCTCTCTCACTGCCTCCTCGCCATTTGCTGCGAGCAGGATGTCAAAACCGTGTTTTTCCAGAATCTGTGTATACTAGACGCAGTTAACGAGTAGGAGGAGGTGAGTAGCCGTAGTTGCCGCGGTAGTTACTATTTTGGAGGCGGAACAGCTCTTCATTCTGAAACATATCGCTGCGGTCTTCTTCAAGATTACCGCCAAACGGTCTCGTATCCCCAAACGGCTCCCGCGGCTCTTTCAGCTGCTTTATAGAGGTAATCGGAGCGGCATTTTCGCGTTTCAAAATCACCGGCCAACCGGAGAATACATTATTTTCTATGCTAAAGCGGTCGGGAACAGTAGACAGCAGTAACGCTGTTCCCCCGATTTCAGGTGCGCCGGCAAGTACGCTGGAGGTGACCCGGAAATGACTTCCCGTGTAGCGAACTGCAGTGGAGATCCGCTCTCCTCCTCCGTGAACAAGCGTCAAAGAGACCATCTCGGTTTCAATTTCCTGCAGATCAAACATTATATTGTCAAAACTCTTACCTGCGGTAAAAAGCGAATTCTCGACCTGCAGCGTTCCTCCTGAAGCCCTAACGATATAAGAAAACTCCGTGTGATCGTCCATCCTAATGGTACTGCCTTGCAGCGCGATGCTGCTCTTCTCGGCTTTCACCGCCACAGCTCCCTTGTAGCCGCTCGTACGAATGCTGCATTCCTCGAGTGTTACCGTTCCGCCTTCGGTCACGATGCCGTTCAGCAGTTGGCCGGAGCCGTCCTCTTTTTTCCGGGTGCGAAATTTCGTATCGGTGCACTGTATCTCCGCATCGAGACCCTTTAAGTTCACCGCGCGTATCGAGGCATTTCCTGAATGGAGGGTGCTGTTCCGGGCAGTAAACGTTCCCCCGTCTATTTCTGCTCCCGTCAGCCGGCTTCCCTCACCGGGGTCGAGGACGCTACTCTCCAGTAACACACGTCCGTTTTTCGCATACAGCAGTCCTGCTCGGCCGACATTCTTTCCGCCGACTATCCACGAGTCCCGGAGTTCCACATTGCTGTCGTAGGCCTCGATAGCCCGCCCTTCGTTCATAGGCCCGGCGTCAATCCTCGAGTTCTCCAATACAATACTGGAGTTCTCCAGCATAATAAAAGAATCGTCTTTGACGCTGCCGGTAACGAGAGTGCTGTCATTGACCGATAACTCCCCGCCTTTACGGACATCTATCACGTCACTGCCGCTGCGTCCGGCAGTATTGAACAGGATGCGCTGTAATGCTAACTCTTCATCCTCGAGACGGATTACCGGCTCTCCCTCTTGTTGTTCGAACTCTTCACTCAAGGAGATAGTGCTCTGCTGTCCGGTGGCCTGCCAGTTTTCGCTGTCATAGCCGCCCTTCAACGTCAGTTTTTTCTGCGGGGCGAGCTGTTCGCGCAGTGTATAATCGCCTTTAGCCAGTACAATAGTGCTGCGTTCACTCTGCCGCGCCTCCTGCAGCGCTCGATCGAGGCTGCGGTAGGGCGTATTTCGGCCGCCGGTTCCCCGGTTAGAGCCGTCGTGAGAGACGTAGATACCGTCTCGGTCTATCGTGAATGCAACATCTTTGGTGTCGCTTCTGTTGCCAACCTCGTCCACCGCGTAGTAAGTGAGACGGTACTCCTTCATCGTGCCTGGATCCGTTCCTACTGTAAACGGCTCTTTATACCGCTCAAAGGAGTCTACCGGCTCCCCCCGCGTGTCGAGGCTGTAGTGGATCTCTGCCTCTTTTTCTTCAAGCTCAAAGGCGATGGTTCGGGCTTCTGTAAAATATCCGTTGTTCTCCACACCCCTCAACGCGGGAAGCCTCGGTGCCTCTTTGTCGATTCTAATCGTATACGTCTCACTCCGCAGTGCTTCCGTCAACTCCGGCGTGTACAGACCGACACTGATTCTATAGATGTTACTCTGCCCCTCCGGAGTCTTAATGTGCAGTTGATTGGCGGGAAACAGGGCGGAAAAAGGAGTGGTGAGAATTTTCTCTCCCGGGCCTTGCACGATTCTGTACCGTAAGTTCGCGGAATCACGTACGTCGCTCCGCTGGGCTTCGAGAACGACATCCCGAGCATACACATTGCCATCCTGAATACCTTCTATCAGAGAAGCACCCACCGGCAGTACGAGGCACTCGGTTTCGCGAATATCGCTTTGTACGCCGGTGGGTGACTGCGCATATGCCTGCAGACTTCCGCGAACGTTCTCGTCTTCAACGCGATGAATAAAGGGCCCGGTATAGGAGGTATATCGATTGCCGTCGGTCGAAACAAAGATTGCGCTCTCTTCCATCGCTGAACGTATATCGACCACACACCTCCGGCCTCCTATCTGCTGCACATCTATAACGGGTTTGTTCGGTGTGCGTCTGTCAATAAGCCACCGCAGATTACCGGTCCGCTCCGACAGATTGCCCGCCTCATCTTCCGCTCTGTAACGCAAATGATACACCTGACGCTCTCCTTCACGACCGGTAAACGTCAACGGCTCCTGCGTTGCAGCAGAGTCTTTTCCAGGCACCGGAGGTATTTCACTTCCCTCTAGAAGTTCATAACGAATGGAAGTGTAATCTCCCTTCTCAGCTGTTACTCGTACATTTTCTGCAGTAATCCGCTCTTCCGGCTCCACATTGACCTGAGGCAATGTGGGAGGCTTGCGGTCTATGGTCACGTGCAGCGGAGCGGGTAAAAACGTTGCATTGCCGGCTTTATCGAAGCTTGCGGCAAAGATCGTGTATTCCCTTATCTCGCCCTCCGGGCAATCCACAATGAGACCGTCTTCCACAGGACGTCCCTGCTTGCGCAACTTCTGTGAAGAAATAGTAGAGGCAGTTCCCGCGCCTGCCTGTGATATTTCCTCCTCTGTTGCATACCATAGCCATACCCGGTTGCCTGATAATTTCTCGGAGGCGGCAGTCCGCACCAGCACAGGCTGGGAGTAGGTTCCCCCGTCGTTTATCCCGCGCAGCTCCGGCTCAGGCGGCGGGGCGCGGTCGATAACAAAGCGCTCTTCCTGCAATTCACTTGCGTCCTCTCCTCCCGAGATACGCCCCCTGTATTGCAGCAGGTACACTACCCGCTCTCCTTCACTCCCCTCTAGCTCCAAGGGCTCGGTATACGGTTTGAACTCTGCAGACTCCCCCGGCTGCGGATTTTTACCGCCCCGTGCAGAGGCAAGACGGTACTCGATAGCCTCTTCGCCTGCCTCTGAAGAGAGCGATACGGTGAGTGGCCGGTTATAGAGGTTCTTTTCGGTTGTGCCATCTATCTCCGGCACTACAGGAGATCGCACATCAACAGTATGTATGCCTGTAGAGGAGACCGCACTCCGATTGCCCGCCTTATCCTCTACAAACGCCCATGCCCGATACACTGTACGTTTTCCTTCCCTGCCTTCTACGCTTACATTCCCCTCCAGCATCTCAAAGTTGTTTTTCTTAGGGGGATATTGCGGGAGAAGTTCTTTGCGGGAGGCGGAGACGATCGTGTAGTACGGCGTTCCTTCGCCCTCTACACGCAATTCTCCGTCTTGCAGCGAGACGTCTGGAGTCTCCGGGGGAACCGTATCAATGGAAAACTGTAGGGAACCAAGGCCTCCGGAGATGTTCCCCGCCCGGTCCTCGGCAACAACCTTCAATTGTGTTTCCGCGGAAAATCCTCGTGGAAAGCGCAGCGTCAATTGGCCATGTGTACGCGGCGAACTGTCTGTGGGATCCGCAGGGGAGCTATTGAACGCCGTCTCATATCGGTAATACCGCGCCCCTTCACCCTGGAACTCGATCGTCACCGAAGTGTCAGTACGTTTTCGTATAGTCGGTTCCGGTGTTTCCGGTCGCCGTGTATCGTATTCTATGAGCCTCGAGGTAACCGGGGAACGTTTGCCGCTGCGGGATTTCGCCACCGCCTGCAGGCGAACACTTCCGGTGTCGACATCCCTGGGTGGGGTAATATCGAACGGCCCTTCATATTCACGAGAAAACTCGTCCGGGGTGCTCCCGTCAAGGGTATAATACATATCCACCCCTTCCGGTCCTTTTATCCGGGCAGTAACAGAGTCCCGAAAAGGGGTGTTTCCTTCTACGCTTATTCGAGGCGGTCCCGGTACTCGATTGTCGTACAAGAAAAAGTATCGATACTGATGGATCTCTTCATTTCTAGGGTCGAGCACTCCGAGCCTGAGCTGCCGTGACTGAAGCACGGGATTATCGGTAAAAAGAACGAGGGGCTTACGGAAAAATGAATCGTCCTCCGTAACCCGCTCATCATCGTAGGAGTAGTAGGTCACATATCTGTTTTCACGAGATGGCGGCTTGAAAGTCGTGGAACGCTCTTGATAGCCGCTGCTGAAATCAAAGGAGAGGGGTGCCTCCTCTTTAATGGTAAACTGTCGCTCAATGCTTAAGGTTTCGCCATCCTGAGTACGGGCGGCAATGCGAAGCCGATACTCACCTCTAGCCCGCAGTAGCACCGGCTCATCATAGACTGCCCCCCGATACACCGGGTCGTCTCCGTTTACGGTGTACCGTACCCACTCAAAACACTCATTGTTCGGAATATATAGGAGCTGTGGATTTACGAAGGTACCCTCCACTGGCGATGGCAGGCTAAGCTGCGCATCCGAGCATTCGCCTTTTGACACGTAAGTACTTTTCTTTGCCAGCGGACTGCGGTTCCCCGCCGCATCGTGAACGTAAGCGCGCACGATAAGCGAGGAGCTGCTTCGTGTACCTTCCGACAGCCGTATCGGGTCACCCTCCCACTGGGTAAATTGTTCCTCAGCAGTTTCATTATGCCAATAGTACAACGTACCGTCCTGTACGCCTGTGAAATCCAGAGTTACCCCACCGTCATCTTGATGTTGTATATCGATGGAAGGGGCCTCAGGCGGTTTGCGGTCAATGATATAGCGTTGTGTTTCGATCGACTCTACCGTCCCGCTCTTCTCCCGTCCTACTTCGATTGTATACTGACGTTCGCTTCCACTGGTGGACGGCAGCGTCACAGGAAACAGATAAGGAATCCATCGGTCGTTGTTGCTGGATAAAAAACGGTAATAAAGCTGTTTAGACTCTTCTTTCTCCGTGGCAGAACTCAGCTTCACGGCAATTTCTTCGCTGTACACCCCGGGTTCAGGGGTGATCCGTATGTCGCTCTTTTCTTCCGCCGTTGCGGAGGGTGCTGCCGCACTTCCCAAAAAAGCGATTATGCAAATGAAATACCGTAAGCGGATGTTCATGCTTACCTACTGCTCCGAACCAAACAACTGAGTATACAGAATATCCATAAATTCTTTATCGGCGTAAGAGTAGTTTTGTTGAAACTCTTCTTTGCTCAAACCGACCAGCTCGTGACTCTTGTAATGAATCCACACATCTTCTTCCGGAGCGTTAATAATGTGCTTGCGGCAGTAATAATCGGGGCGAACCGGCATCTGCTCATGTTCGTCGGTAAACACTTTATAATCATGAACGGCGATTTTGAGATCTTCTCGCGGAATTCCGTGATCCATTATCACTTCCGCAAGATAGCTCATGGTGCGACCCGAATCATAAATATCATCGACCAAGAGTACTTTATCGCCGTGACGGAGATATTCGGGTTTATATGTCCAGCCGTCTATCATAACTCTGGAACGCTGTTGAACATCGGTGTACGAACGGGCAACCACAGCGGCATAAAACACCGGCCGTTCCCCTTTACGTACTATCTTAAAATACTCGCTGATAACATTGCCGATATACGCACCGCCCCTAAGAAGGACATAAATAACATCGGGAACAAAACCGTCCTGATGTATGCGGTAAGCCAGTTTCAGCGAATTGTTCCTCACCTCATCGTAGGCCACAAACTCCTTCATTCATCCTCCCAAAATGCTAGTATAGTAAAGGAGGAGCTCCGCAGGAACCCCTCCTTTTCGTTTTCTCAGCGTTCCAGTTTCGTCTGGTAACTTTCTCCTTGTCGAAGATACTGAATTGTAAACTCCTGAGTATCCGGGTCGCTGATGATTCGATAGAAGTCGTCTATGGACTCAATAGCATTTCCGTTTATCTCCGTAATTACGACACTGCGGCGAATCCCCACACCGTAGGCCTTGGTTCCGTCTTCAACGCTGGCGACAAAAACGCCGTTAGTAGAAGCGTCGATGTCAAGTTCCTGCCGCATCTGTTTGTTCACCGGTACTACCGACATACCCGGCCAAAGCTTGTTCTGCCGGGAGAGGATCGTCTCGCGGTCGGCTCGCTTTCCGATGGTCACCTCGAGCTGACGCTCCTTACCAAAGCGTAGTACGGTAAACGTGGCCTCCTCCCCGGCTTGAAGATTTCCGACCATCCGGACCACTTCGTTCCTGTTGTTTACGTTCTTGCCATTGATTTTGGTCACAAAGTCGCCGGGACGTAAACCGCCTTCATCGGCGGGCGAATTCATATACACATTGTGGATAAACGCCCCGTTTTCATCTTCCAGTCCGAGTTCGGAAGCGATTTCAGTAGGCAGATCACTAACCGTCACGCCGAGCCAGCCGTACTGGATTTCACCCTCCTCTATAAAGTCGTCAATCGCCTTTTTGACGTTGTTTATAGGAATGGCAAATCCGACGCCCACATTCCCGCCGGTAGGAGCGGCAATCCAGGTGTTAATACCGATCACTTCACCATCTAGGTTGACCAGCGCGCCTCCGCTGTTGCCCTTGTTAATGGCCGCATCGGTCTGTATAAACTCGCTGATCGTCTGTTCCGGGCCCGTACGGCCTTTCGCACTTACAATACCGGCGGTTACGGAGGAGACAAAGCCAAAGGGGCTTCCGAGGGCCAATACCCAATCGCCTACATAGAGATCGTCGGAATCGCCCAACCGAGCAATCGGCAAGTCCTCATCGGCCTCGAACTTTACCATAGCAAGATCCATTCGCTCGTCCTTGCCGACAAGAGATCCGGTATACTCGCTTTCATCGTGCATAACGATAGTGATCTCGTCTGCGTTGCCCACAACATGCGCATTGGTAATGACAAAATAGGTATCGCCCTGCTCACGGACAATAACTCCAGAACCAAGTCCCTGGCTGCGAAACTCCCGTTCCTGCGGCTGCGAATCGCCGTTTTCTCCCTCTTGTTCGGGAAAGAGGAAGCCCCATGGCCAGCCGCGTTGTTGAGAATCCTGTTGCTTGATGATCTCCGTGACCTTCAACTCTACTACTACCGGCAGCGCTTTTTCCGCTACATTGCGGAAAGAATACTGCATTTGCTTTAAATTCTCTATCCGGTCTTCATCGGTAGCGGAATCTTTCTGCTGTGCCTGTGCTTGTTCTCCCGGCTTGATATCCGTGGAACAGCCGAACATCGCAAAAGAGAGGGCAAATCCCACGATGACGCCTACTAGTATCAGATTAAAAAGAAAAAAATTCCTTGAATAAAATAGTTTCCTGCTCATTGTATACCTCGCTATATATACTTCAATCGTAGCATAATTATACAGAATATAAAATATTAAGCTCGTTGTCGAACGTCAAAGCTAATTACTTCGTACTGCAGCCGAGAGTGGTTCTCTTATTCGATGTCGGTCAGAATTTCTGTGCGATCTTCGAAAATTGCGATCTGGTGCTCCCAGTGGGCAGAGGGAAGCCGATCCTCGGTAACCACTGTCCAGCCGTCTGCAAGTACATCCACCTCGCCGCTGCCTAAATTGATCATCGGTTCAATAGCCAGCACCATCCCCTTCTTGAGCCGCGGATTAGGCCCTCGGCTTACATAGTTGGGAATTTGCGGATCTTCGTGCTGAGAGTAGCCTACCCCATGGCCGCAGTATTCCCGCACTACTCCAAAGCCGTACTCTGTGGCGTGATTGTACACCGCCCGGGAGATGTCGTGTATCCTCCCTTTGTAGACCGCATGTTCGAGTCCCAGGTTAAGACTTTCCCGAGTTACCTGTACCAGGGTTTCCACCTCTTTCGATAACGTCCCTACCGGGTACGTGACCGCCATATCGCTGTAGAACCCCTTGAGCTCCACCCCAAGGTCGATACTGACGATATCTCCCTCTTTGAGAGTTCTGGTCCCTGGGATTCCGTGTATCACTTCTTCGTTAATCGAAATACACAGGCTGGCTGGAAAGCCCATATAATCGAGAAAGGCGGGAGTGCCGCCTTTTCTCTCGATAAAACTTTTGGCCCAAGTGTCGAGCTTGCCGGTGGAAACTCCCGGTTCTATCATTTTCTCCAGCCCCCGGTGGGTTTCGGCGGCAATGACGCAGGCCTCTTTGATACGTTTTATTTCTTCCGCCGTCTTCAAGTTAATCATGTTTACCTCATTCGCTTATTAAGAATTTCTTCGAGGAGTTGCCCTTCAATATCATCGGGGTCGACCTCGAATCCCTGCCCCAGCGCATCCTGCGCCTTTTGATATTCTCCGTTCTGCATGTAAATATCCGCCCGGGCAAAGTAGAC
This sequence comes from uncultured Spirochaetaceae bacterium, assembly GCA_964346455.1. GTDB lineage: Bacteria > Spirochaetota > Spirochaetia > DSM-16054 > Sediminispirochaetaceae > CAYFUX01. The sequence continues at coordinate 31,314 of CAYFUX010000002.1, read as the reverse complement.
GGTATCGCACGGCTCTCCCTCACCGCATAAGGTTAGCGCTTTTTCGAGAAGGTTTAATGCTTCACGTATATTCCCTGCCCGTACATGTGCAAGGGCGGCGTTGTAATAACTTTGCCACACTCTGCGTCCTTCTATGCTGCGGGTAAATAGTTCCGCTGCCTGGGGGTGATTTCCTCTTCGGTATGCCAATACACCGCGATAGAACGCATGCCACGGCGGGGTTCCATAGCGGGTTCCGTAATATTCCAGCAAATCACCAAGACTACGGTAATCCTCGATTCCCAGGTAAAACCAGGCCAGATGCTTGGCATATTTTTCACCGCCATCCCTATTTACCAACATGCGTAAAAGCGCTTTATAACGTTCGGGATTTACCGTTTCTCCGGCTTTTTCCATAACAAGCCGGTATTCCTCCGAGTCCTCGGCTATCCCCGATCCCTGTTTCAGCACTTTTTGTGCTTCCTCGGTCCGGTCATACGCAATGAGGAGCTGAGCAAGGTTGAGAAAAAACTGTCCGCCCTTCCCATCAAAGTCGGTCGACGGATCGAGAAGTTCGGTTCCCAATGCCTCGCCCTTGCGAAGCTTGAGGAACACGGCGTTGTGATAGGGGCGCCAGGATTGTTCCGGATAATCACGTATAAGCCGCTCACACAGGGTCTCCGCCAGCTCGTACTCCGAGAGCCGGAAGGCAATATCCGCCTGCAGTAAAAGCCTTTCCGCCGAACCAAACAGCGCATCGTTATTCTTCAATACTCGCCGTGCTGCTTCCGGATGCCCGGCATCTATAGCAAGAAAGAACGTCAGCTCAGGATATTGGGTACGCAAGGAAGACGCTCGCTCGAGCAGCTCCCACGCTCGCGGGATGCGCCCCTCTCCTGCATGAAGGAGAATCGCATCGAGCAAAAAGCCTTTATTTCCAGTCTGGCGATAGAGGCGGAAAAACGGTTCCGGAGACTCACTTTCTAAAATAGCGTACAATTCCTGCTTATCGGTACTCGGGCGCTCCTCTTCTACGGCGGCTTCCCCTACATAGAGGTTCAGCTCCTCACGCAAATCCTGCCACCGCTCACCTTCGATCTCACGCTCGCCGGTCAGCTCTACGGCCTTCTCCTCATTTCCGCTCCGCAAAAGAGCGTACACGTAGAGTGCAAAAAGATCGTTTCTGCCTCGATATGATCGGTGGCCTTCGCGAGTAACCGTTTTAAATAGCTCCCAGGAGCCGGTTTGCCGCCTGAGGATATCGGTACGTTTAAGAAGTCGCAGATACGCAGCGGCTGAAATGTCGTTTTTCGCAAGCTTCTCGATAGTATCTGCCGCCTGCGACATATAGCCCCGTTCGAGCTGCATGTCTATTTCCTCGATAGCCTCCCGGCTCGAGGATAGAACCCGCTCCTCCCGGGCCTGATAAATAAAAAATATCGTTGCCCCTAGAGCAAGAGCAACGACGAGAACCGCAATGAGGAGCAACGTATCGGTTTTATTCACTGCGCTTCACCTTTCCGCACTCCATCAAGAATCCCATTTACAAAACGGTACGACTCTTCCTTCCCATATTTTTTCGCAATAACGATCGCCTCGTCAATGGTCACAGTAGTGGGAATCTCCGGCTGATACCACATGGCATAGATACTCATACGAAGAATGGAGAGATCGACCTTCGAAAGACGGTTGAAATCCCAGTGTTCCAGCCGCTCTTGTATCGCCCGATCGATCTCCTCCAGATTCTCCAATGTTCCCTTGACCAACAGCCGTCCAAAGTCGATGGTCTCCTGCTCAAAGCCGGCCAAACGTTCATCCTCGAGCCAGGGAAATTGAAGCAGGGTTTCTATGGGAGTCGAGTTAAACTCTTTGCTGAACAGTGTTTGTAGCGCGAGTATCCGCGCTTTACGCCGTGAACCCATGCCCCTTACGAATCATACCGTTTTATCTCGGCCTGCTCTTTCAGCTCCTTCGTCACCTGCTCCAGAGCCCTCTGCAATGTCTGCTGCTGTTTCTGCTGCATAAGCTGTCTGCGGATATACTCTCGTACTGTCACGGAACTCTGCGGTCCGATAGTGTCGTCGAGCTCCAGTAATTTTGCATCCTGCTGCTCAGTTACCTTGACCACGTGATAACCAAGATTGGAATTGATAATCCCGGATACCCCGCCTTGTCCGATCTCAAAAACCGCGTTAAAAAACTTTCTTCCGTAGGCCTGTTTAACACGGGCGTTATTGCGCGTGACATAACCGACATCCCCGCCGCTGAAACGCGAGTTCTCGTCTTCTGAATAATCGGCAACAAAATCATCAAAACTCAACTCGCCGTTGCGGTATTTTCGCAGCCCTTCTTTTAGCCTCTCCAGCGCCTCTTTCTGCTTTTCTTCGGATTTATTCTGAGTGTTTACAAAGACATGACTAATACGTACGTACTCGGGACTCGTGAACTCCGTCTTGTTCTGCGCGTATGTATCTTTGATCTCCTCTTCCGCAGGAGGCTCTATATTTTCAAACATGCTGCGTTTAGTTTGCGTTACATACGTCTGAACCAGGAGTTGATCCCGCATATCGCTTATATACTGATCCCAGCTCTTTCCCGTCTCGCGCTCAACGATCTGTTTGAACTGCTCTTGAGTTATCGAACGGCCGGCTTGACTTTCGACTTGCTGTTTTTGCTGTTGAAGCATGCGCTGAAGATTGTTCTCGCTCACCGAAATATTGTCGCGCTCCGCTGCCTGACGTATCAGAGCGTTTCGTATCATCGACTCCAAGACCCGTTCCCGAGTAATGTCCTGGGGGGCGATTCCACTTTGTCCGCCCAACTCCTTTAACTGCTTCATCTTTGCCTCAACTTCATTGGAGGAAATGCCCTCCTGTTCTATTAAGTTGACTGTGGCAAGGGTTTCACCTATCACCTGTGCGGTAAGGGTGAATGGAAGCAACAATAGGAGTACGAATACTGCTGTATATATAAAGCGTTTCACTGCTTAGTCTCCTTTTTTATTAAAAGCTTCTCTCTTACGGCTCACCACCGCTTCTACATCCGGGGGGAGGAGAGCTTCAGTTCGGCACCCGCCTCACGGGCACCCCGGGAATCCAGGAGGAGGTGAAAGTTCGTTATATACATTCCCTCATGCTCCATAATTCCCATAAGAGTCTTTAAGGTTTTCATCTTACGCACTCCGCCTTTGACAACAAACGCATACGTGCGTTTACCTGAGACCATACCGGAGTTTACTAAAAAATGGCGTACGTTTTTGGGGATTTTTCCTCCGAAAAAGTTGAGTGCGTTGCAACCTACAGCAAGAAACTCATACATGGTGAGCTTGACATTTACATCCTTATCACCATCAATGAGGTCGGCAGCATGCCCCTGTTCTTCAATACCGTGCTGAAGTTCTTTAGCGATATCTCGGATCTTCTCTCGATCCTTTCCGCCAAAAAAGACTACTGCTGCCTTCATAAAAACTCCTATGAAACTGTCCCTTCCCGCCAGGGAAGGGACAGACTTGCCATCAATTACGGGTTCTCGGAGGATTCCATGTCTGCTTCAGGCTCCTCCTGATCAGCACCTTCCTGATCTTCTGAGACCGGCTGGTTCCACCACTCGTTCTGACCCTGTTCTACCTGCTGGGCTGCGCTCAAAACATCCCCGCTTTCAGGAGTTTTGTTTACCCATGCCAGAGCAAACGCACTAGCCAGAAAAACGGCTCCGAGTATTCCGGTAGTCCGTGTAAGAATGTTGCCTGATCGAGTTCCAAAGGAGGAACTGCTCGAACCGCCGAAAATGCCTCCCAGACCTCCGCTTTGATCGTCTTGAATCATAACCATGACGACCAACAGGAGTGATGTTGCAATGAAAATGATAAGAAGCAGAATTCCAAGAAAGCCCATAATTGTATACCTCGTTATGCGTTATACTTGACGATCGGCAAAAAGGTTTCTGCTTTCAATGAGGCGCCGCCAACTAAGGCGCCGTCAATATTCTCTTTTGCCATGATATCGTCGATGTTCTTCGGTTTCACAGAACCGCCGTACTGTATGACCATGTTCTCCGCTGCAGTGCGGGAGTAAAGACGTTCCAGCTCTTTCCTCACAAAGGTGTGAAGCGCATCGGCATCTTCAGGGGTAGCAGTTTTTCCCGTTCCAATGGCCCATACAGGCTCGTATGCTATGGTTATCAGCTTTAGTGCCTCTTCGTCTACCCCCTCGAGTCCGCGGGACAGTTGACTGCGCACGACTTCTTCCACTTTTCCGGCATCCCGCTCTTCGAGGGTTTCACCGATACAGAGAATCACTTCTACATTGTGCCGGAGGGCAAGATTTACCTTAGCATTGATCAGCTCATCGCTCTCTCCGTATACGTGCCGCCGTTCGGAATGGCCTAATATGACCACTTCAACTCCGCAGTCCTTGAGCATGAGCACCGACACTTCACCGGTGTGGGCCCCCTCTTCCTCGGGCGCCATGTTCTGGGCACCAAGTTTAATAGCCGAGCCTTTTAGCACCGAGGCAACTTCGCTCAATGCGGTAAACGGCGGAGCGATCATTACCGAACGTTCCACCGTTCCGATCTCTTTTACCAATTCCGCGGCGAGCTCTTTGGCTTCGCCGCGGGTTTTATGCATTTTCCAGTTTCCTGCGAGATAAGGTTTTCTCATGCGCTGCTCCTTTACGTTTCCAGAACCGCTATCCCGGGCAGGGTTTTACCTTCGAGAAACTCGAGGCTCGCCCCTCCGCCGGTGGATACATGATCGATTTTCTCTGCAAGTCCGAACTTGTTTGCCGCAGCTACCGAATCTCCCCCGCCTACGACGGTTGAGCCGCTGCACTCGGCAACCATTTTAGCCACTTCAAAGGTTCCGTTGGAAAACTTGTCGAACTCGAACACTCCCATGGGACCGTTCCATACCAGGCTTTTGGCCTCGGCAATCTTACCGCTGAGATTGTTCAGCGTCTTCGGCCCTACATCCATTCCGATATAGCCGTCCGGGATATCTACTTTGTCTATGTTTTTCGGTTCCGCATTCTCGGAGAACTCGTCAGCACAGACATGATCGACCGGCAGCAGGAGCTCGACCCCCTCTTTCTGAGCCCTTTCGACGAGAGACTTGGCTGTGTCGAGATACTCCTCCTCTACCATGGAGTTACCGACCGAATGTCCAAGGGCTTTTAAGAAGGTATAGGACATCGCTCCGCCTATTACCAGCGTTGTGGCCTTGTCCAGCAGATTTTCCAGCACACCGATCTTGCTCGATACTTTTGCCCCTCCAATAATAGCCACAAAGGGCTTTTCGGGGTTGCTGATCATATGCTCGAAGAAGCGCACTTCTTTATCGATGAGAAACCCTGCCCCGGCGGGAAGCAGTCGTGCGACTCCCTCGGTTGAAGCGTGCGCACGATGAGCCGTGCCAAAGGCATCGTTGACATAGACATCGCCCATTTTTGCAAGTTCCTGAGCGAAATCCGCATCGTTTTTTGTCTCTTCCTTGTGGAAGCGCAAATTCTCGAGCATCAGCACTTCGCCGGCGGAAAGATTGCGCGCCATTTTCTCCGTTTCCTCGCCGATGCAATCGGGAGCGGTGGTCACGGTTGTCCCGAGAAGTTCGGAGAGGCGCTGCGCCACCGACGCCATACTCAGCTCCGGCTTGCGTTCGCCTTTGGGGCGTCCCATGTGACTCATCAAAACCAGCGAGGCTCCCTCCTGCTCCAGTATATACTGGAGCGTAGGAAGGGCAGCTTTGATGCGCGTGTCGTCGGTAATTGTTCCTTCTTTAATAGGGACGTTGAAATCCGCACGTACGAGCACCCGTTTATTCTTCAGATCGAGATCTTTTACATTTTTTACAGCCATACAAGCCCCCTTACACGAGCTTTGCGGCTAGATCGACGACTCTGTAGGAGTAACCCCACTCGTTGTCATACCAACTGAGCAACTTAAAGAAGCCTTTACCGAGCTTCATCGCGCTTTCCGCATCGTAGATGGAAGAATGGGTGTTGCCCTTTATGTCGGAAGAGACGATGGGATCCTCGGTATACTCCAGAATCCCTTTCATCGGGCCCTCGGCATACTTCTTCATGGCCGCATTGACCTCTTCCACGGAGGGGTCGCCCTTGAGCCGTACGGTGAGGTCTACGATCGAGCCGGTGTTGACCGGAACGCGCATGGCAATACCGTTTAGCTTGCCTTTCAGATCGGGCATGACCAGTTCTACCGCCTTGGCAGCACCGGTTGTGGTGGGAATGATATTTAGCGCTGCCGCGCGCGCACGGCGCAGATCCTTGTGCGGGGCGTCCTGCAGATTCTGATCGGCCGTATATGCGTGGGTAGTAGTCATCAGCCCCTCTTCCACACCAAACTCGTCACGCAGCACCTTCACTATCGGGGCCAAGCAGTTTGTGGTGCAGGAGGCGTTGGACACCGCCTCGTCTTTCGCAGCAATATCGCTGTCGTTCACGCCCAATACGATCGTGTTGTCTACCTCGTCCTTGGCGGGGACAGTCAGAATCACCTTCTTTGCACCCGCTTCAATATGATCCTTGTAGCCTCCCTTGGAACCGCTGGCGGTCCGGAAGACACCGGTGGACTCGATGGCCACATCCACGCCCATCGATTTCCAGGGCAGCTTCTTGGGGTCTTTTTCACTCAGGACCTTTATCTCTTTGCCGCCGACGAGCATGGTCTCGTCGTCTTTCACCTCTACGGAGTGGTGATAGGGACCGTAGTTGGAGTCGTACTTCAGCAGATGAGCGAGCGTCTTTGCATCGGTAATATCGTTGATTGCGGCAACCTCGATATCGCTCCGATCAAAAGCGATCTTAAACACACTTCGTCCAATTCGTCCAAATCCATTAATTGCAAGTTTCATCTTATCCTCCTCGTATTTTGGGAATCGGTTAAACTATATGATATGGACAGATGTCTGTCAATGAATCAACGAATATCGATAAGAGATTGGTAAATATCGGCGGGGCTCCGGCGAATCGGAGCTGCGGCCTGCTCTTCCCCGCCTGTTTGCTCCTCTCCTTCGCGCTCCGGCTGCCTGCGGAACACCACGTCGGATATATTGACGTAATCGGCGATATCTCCCCGTTCTAGACGTCCTTCGGTCACCAATTCATCAGTGCGTTCGACTGTCACAGTTCCAAGAATATCTTCCGGACTATAGTCAAAGCGCAGCTCGGCACTCGCTATTCGGATATCATCCCTCCTAATCACCGCCAATTCTTCCTCATCCTCGAGTCCTTGAAAACTGCCCACGTTAAGCAGGACTTGCGCCTCGTCACGACGGAAGATCTCCCCGCGTAAGGGTAAACTGCTCTGAAGATATTCAGCCAGACGGTACAACACACGGTTTACTTTGTCGTTGCCGGTCCGGAAGACCGACCAGCTCTCGATAAGTTCCCCCGTACGGCCGTTGTACAACTCCGCATTGGTATTGAAGGAGCGTTCCGTTTCCTCGAGGGTCAATAGAAGAAAGAAATGCGCCTTCGCCTGCCGCGCTTTTCGATACGCCTCTCCAAAAGAATCGGTGACGGCGGTTTCCGGCACTTCGAGGTGTTCAAAGCCCATCAAACGTCCTTTGAAGAACGTAGCCAAAGCCCCTTCCGCATTAGTGTGCATGAGCTGTGAGGCGGACCGCACGAACACCGGAACCGAATAAGTGAAGCGCTCGATGGCGAATTGATCGACCCCCCAATCCGCACTCACACTCTCCTCGATCTCGCTGTGATAGATTTCCAGCTCATCCTGAAGATCCGTAGAGAGTTCCCCCTCCTTTTTTACGATCTTCAGTATAGAGAGGTATTTTCCATAATCGCCGGTTTGCTTGAAGGTGCTGGCGTAACCGGTGCGCCCATCTACGCTGTAAGGATAGAGTTTCAACCCCCGCCGAAACTCCTGACGGGCCAGCCCGGTGCGGTTGTCGTCATTATACTCCTGAGCGGCGGCGAACCGAAGCTCGGCAGCCTGTTGGCGGTCCGCATCGTCCATCGAACGAGATTCCAAAAGGTGCTCCTCCATAACGATTTGCGACACCTCATCGTCAGGCCTCAAGCGCAGTGCAGATCGAAAGGCCCGGACCGCCTCTTCTGTTTTTCCGGTCTCCGCCAGCCCTTTTCCCAAATAATACCAGAGCAAAAAGTTACTGCGGCTGTTTTGAAGGGTAGCACGTATGTGAGGGATCGCTTCTCCGTAGCGGCCGTTCTCAAAATAGATTTCTATTAGATACTGCAGCGCCTGCTCGTTCTCCGGCTCCAGGGAAAGCGCCCTGGAGGCGTGTTGCTCGGCGTTTTCGTACTGCCTCCGGTTATTGTAATGGCGGGCGGCGATAGTGTGGGCGGCCGTATCGTTGGGATAATACTCCACTGCCGTGCGGATAAGCTTCTCCGCTTCCGCCGGCTGATCGAGGTTTTCATAGAGCAGCGCCGCACTGAGAAGCCCCCGTTTATTCCGCGGATGCGCTCGCAGCGCCTCTAAATAGGTATCTAGAGCTTCGCGGGCATTGCCCCGCGCCACTTGGAGTTCTGCTTTTCCAAACTTTGCATCCAGATTATTGGGTTCTTGTTCGAGGATATTGGAAAAAACCTGACGAGCTTGCTCAAAATCCCCGAGAGCGGTATACACACGTCCTTCGAGAGCGGCGATCTCCATGTTTTCGCGGTCAAGGCTGCGAGCGGTTTGTATATACCGCCGCGCCACATCGTACTCTCCAAAACGGAAGTAAATTTTTGCAAGTCCGAACACCGGCTTTACATAACGTTCGTTGATGCTCAGAGCCTCTTTGAAAGTGTCTAAGGCAATATAGAGATTGCCGCGCGTCAGGGCCGTCTCACCCTCGCGGTAGAGTTCCACTGCACTCTTTTCCTGAGCCGCCGCGGGGCTGAGTATAGCTGCGGCACAGAGTATAAGCAAGAAAAACCCCTTAGTGCTTTTCATCTCCCCGTTTCACCAGTTTCACGGTCTTGATCTTATGACCATCCATCTCTTGAATGATGAAATCGATTCCTTCCCAGCTTACTTTCTCGTACTTGACCGGTATTTTGCCAAAAAGATCGAAAACAAAACCACCGAGGGTATCGAAATCCTCCTCCGGAAGGTTGAGACTGAGCTTCTCATTCAAGTCCTCAATATCCACTCGGGCATCACAGAGGTACGTGTCCTCGCCGATCTCCAGGATATCTTCCACCTCGTTGTCAAACTCATCCTGTATATCGCCGACGATCTCTTCAATGATATCCTCGAGACAGACGATACCGGATACACCGCCGTACTCATCCACCGCTACGGCAATGTGCACTTTTCTTCGTTTGAACTCGCGCAACAGCGAATCGAGTTTCTTGCTTTCGGGCACGAAGTAAGGGCGCCGAACGATTTTCTCAATGTCCACATCCTCATCCCGGCAGCGGTATTTCAACATATCTTTTACGTACAGGATGCCGACCACATTGTCGATAGTATCTTTATATACCGGAAAACGGGAAAATCCGCACTCAGCAAGGGTCTCCACCAATTCCCGCGTAGAGGAATCGATGGAGATGAAGACCACATCGATGCGGGGGACCATTACCTCTTTCACAGTGGTCTCTGAAAGAGTAACGATCCCGCGGATCATGTCCTTTTCTTCAAAATTGAGTTTCTGGTAGCTGTCTCCCTCTTGCTGTTGCTGGAAACCAAGCAGTCTGCTTAGTAACGAGCCCTTTTTCAAAACACCTTTACTCCTGTATAAGTTTGTATTAATCGTTCTTGCTCCTGGAGCATCGGCTCCCTTTGATCGTTGCTCTCGTGGTCCAGCCCCCGGAGATGAAGGATGCCGTGAATTATCACCCGCTTAAGCTCTTCCTCTTCCGGAACGTCAAACTTCTCCGCATAACGGCCCACCGTGGGAAGAGAGATGACAATATCTCCTCCCCGAGGAGCATCATCAAAGGGAAGCCCCTCCTGTGAAAAGGAGAGTACATCCGTCGGTTCATCTTTGCCGCGATATTCTGCATTTAACTTCCGGATAAACTCATCGTCACAGAGCAGCAGTGACAGATCCCATTCGTCCTCATCACAATCGTCAAGCACGCGACTGGCAAACTCGACAAGCCGTCCGCTCCAATCCGGAAGTTCTATGCACATACTGTTCACTTCGACATCGTTCATTCCCTGCGGTCTCTTACCCCAATTCCCGAGTATTGGGATACTCTATCCGGCTGTGAAATTGACCGGCCAGTATTTGTACAAAACTGCGCTTTATCAGCTCTAATTCTTTCATGCTCAGTTCGCAGTTACTCAGCTGCTTATTATTAAACTTGTTCATAATAGCATCCCAGACCATTTTTTCAAATCGCTGTATCGTAGGTTTCTTGACCGTCCGTGACTGCGCCTCTATTACATCCGCCAGCATAACCACCGCCGCCTCTTTTGATCGCGGAGGAACTCCATTGTAGGAGTATTTTTCCGGTCCCACCGGCCCCTTTGCCTGCTCCTTGGCTTGATGATAAAAATAGTTTATCACATCACTGCCGTGGTGGTCTGCAACGATTTCCACGATTTCAGGGGGCAATTTTAACTCCTTTGCTTTCTCTTTTCCGATTTTCACATGGGATTTTATTACTGCCACCGATAAATTGGGTGAAATTTCATCATGGCGATTATAATCGGTCTGATTTTCAATAAAATATTCCGGTTGATCCATCTTGCCGATATCGTGATAGTAAGAGCCTACTCTGGCAATGAGCTCATTCACTCCGATTTCACGGCAGGCGGACTCCGCGAGGTGGGCGACGCCAACCGAGTGGCTGTAGGTACCGGGAGCGATCGTGATCATACGCCGAAAAATGGGGGTATTCGTATCCGAAAGCTCTCGCAATCGAAATACCGTGGGAGCATTGAGGAGATGCTCGAAAACCGGGAGCGTTGCGATAAGCAGCCCTCCGGAAACTCCAGCATTCACCAATCCGACTCCGGCACTGGCGACAAACCAGGTAATATTCTGCTCCTGCATCAGAGCGATAACCACCAACAAAGCCGCTATGCTCGCCCCGATTTTTACCGTTCCCGTCACCAGGTCGATACGCCGCTCGGCGTTTTCAATTATATACGCGGCAAAAATCCCGGAGAAAAATGACAAGAGGAAGGAGTACATACCGATATCGTACAGTATGAGAAACAGCAAGGAGAGGAGCAGCGACATAATGACTCCAATCCTCCGCTTTACAAAAATGGTGACCACCATCGTATAGTAGACGGTAAGTACTCCCAGAGCAAAGGGGAACTCAGGAGGAACAAGAGAAAAGAGGACCACCACAAGAATATTGAAGCTGAAGACCGCGGAGACAACGAGCAGAAGAATCGTATTCTGCAGTGTTCTGTGAGTTTTGTGAAGCAGCGGAGCGCCCAGCGCATAGCCCAAAAAAAAGATTCCTACTACAAAAAGTATTGCCGCGATAATCTCTCCGCTTTCGAGCTCCGGGGTGTTTCGGCGAATGATCTGAATCATTCGCATATCCTCCGAGGTTACCACCTCTCCCTTCTCGATCACCGTATCTCCCTCGTGAATACGGCCGGTGATCGGTCGAATGCTCTGCCGAGCTTCCTTCCGCTGGGCTTCGGTGATGGCGTCGTTGTAAAAGGCAGTTTGACGGGCGAGTCCATTCACAATAGAGAACACGATCTTCCGCGCATTGGAGGAGAACTCCACCCCCTGCAGCGCGCTTTTTGCGCGGGAAGGCACCGTGTCCAGGGTCAACAATTTTTCCGGCGTGAGGGTCTCGCGGATTTTCTTTCCTTCCTCCCATCGCTGGAGTTCGGTTTGTTGGTTGTTTCCGCTGCGGGGCGACCGGGGCAGTATTCCCCGAGCCATCAGTTCCTGTAGAAGCTGTTCCGCTACAGGGAGCACTGCTTCTCTCCCCTCCAGGCGGAGAAGGTATTGAACCTGCTCTTCCGTTAGCGAGACACCGTAAGTATTTTCGAGTTTCTCCTCCACCTTTTCGGGTTCCGGCGGCGAAACGCTTCCGAGCATCTCTGCCATCCCTTCGAGGTCCCGAATGCCTCTCATAACTTCAAGTTCCTGAACAGTATACACCGGCGAGACCTCCGCCGCTTTCTCTTCCCGTCTTTCTTCGGTAGCCTCGGTATCCACATACCGGATGGACTGTTCCGCCACCAACTCGCGCTCGGCCACCTCTCCAACCTGATAATTATCGAGAAACTGCCGGTACGCAGGGTAGCGGTAGTGGGAGGCAGCGATCAGAATAAGCGTATTGAACAGAAAAGCGGCCACTACGGCATACAGCACCAGTTTACGCTTCCTTCCGCGGTTGTGCCAAAACCGAGGAAAGGGAATGAACGCGTTACCGCTCCGTTTCGTTTTCATAGGCGTTGACGATCTTCTTTACCAGCGGGTTGCGGACTACATCGGAGGCGGTAAAGAAGGAGAAGTGAAGCTCGGGAATCGACTGCAACAGATCTTTAGCATGCAGCAATCCCGATTTTTCCGGCTTAGGCAGGTCAATCTGTGTAATATCGCCGGTAACGATCGCTTTGGAATGTTCCCCTATACGCGTGAGGAACATTTTCATCTGTTCTTTAGTCGTGTTTTGCGCCTCATCGAGCACAATAAAGGCATCTTTGAGACTTCGCCCGCGCATGTAGGCGAGCGGGGCGATCTCGACGATTCTACTCTCCTCGAGTTTATTAATCACCTGCAGCGGTAGCAGATCGTCCATTGCATCGTAGAGCGGCCGCAGATAGGGACTAATCTTTTGGGTAAGATCTCCCGGTAAATACCCCAAGTTTTCCCCGGCTTCCACCACCGGGCGGGTCAAGACCAGCTTTTTCTTCCTGCGCTCCAGAATCTCCTTGAGAGCATGAGCGATGGCTAAGTAGGTCTTCCCCGTACCTGCAGGACCTATCGCAAAAGATATGTCATAGTTGGTCATCCCCTCGATAAACTGGGCTTGGTGCACATTGCGAGGAAAAACCTTCGGACTGCTTGGAATAGAGATATGTAAATCTTTGAGAATATCCTTGCGCTCGTCCTCGGTATCGGAGAGGCTCTTATGGATGCTGTGAACCAGCTCGGGATCCGGAGAATGTCCGATTTCCTGATGCTCTTTTATCTGACGGATCATCTCCCTGAAGAGAGCCTGAGTGGCACTGTCCTCCGAATCGAGAATGATTTCATTTCCACGGGAAAAGATACGTGCGCCCAAGACATCTTCGAGAGCATTGAGATTTTCATCTTGTACACCGCAAATTTCTTTAAGAATCTGCTGATCGTCAAGTACGATAGTAAGGCCGTCGCTCACGTTTATCTAACCTCCAGTATCAGTGTATCTATTGGTTATACATTCCGTCAAGTAAGCCGATTCCCCCCTCCACACGGGGCTCTTAGAAAGTGGTCTCGCCGTCTTCATAGCTCACCTCCCTGCGCACTATGGGAATGGGCGTCCACTGGAGGGAGATCGTAAAGCTGCTGTTCCATTCAAACTTCCTCTCAGCTTCATTTACCTCGTACGAACCGTTATAATCGAATCGTAGATCCCAATCCGGCATATGATGGACCATATTGATGGTAATGGAATTGAGATTGAAATTTGATATCACCCGTTCCTGAGTATCAAAAAAATTGAACGATTTGAGAAGATCTTCCGCAGGATTGATCCAAGGAACCTCTAGTGCTGCGGCCCAGGACGGCACATAGCGGTACACGGCGGTATTTTCCGAGGAAACCCGAAAGTTGAAATCGAGAAACTCCGCAATGCTGCCGCGAAATCCCGCCCCAAAGACCAGAGAACTCTTGGTAAACCGGCGCAGGTCAGCACGGATAGAAGAGTCGGCAAAAGCGGACAGCCTAACCCGCCCTTTCCACATCGGCTCCGGTTCGTAGGAGTAATCGACCTCCGCAGAGGCCTGATATGCTGCGAACCGCTCCTGCTCCTGCTTCCAAGCCGTTCCGTCCCATGAATACCCGGGAGCATCCCGAACATCAAAATTGAGCGACAGCCACCACAGGTCGAGCGTGGAGATGCTGTGCTGCGGCTTCATCTCATCCACATTCCATTCAAAGGATTGGAAAAGCCGTAGAGAGCGGTCCCAAAAGGCAAGCTCTAGTTCACTTATCGAGCGTTGGTCCCGCTTCCTCTCCAGCAAAAAGAGGGTATGAGAAAACCTACTCTCCTCGAGAAATCGCAGGGTCCCTCCCAGTTCGAGAGGGCCATACTCCGCCCCGCCTTCATCAGCTTCCCGCACCCGCAGTGCCGCTCTTCCGTCCGCACGGGATGTAGAGGCGCGAAGACGCAGATTCGAAGTAAAGTTCAAAGGGGGTAGAGACGTTGTGCCAATGAATTGAACGCGCGTATCACCGGAGGAGTAGCGCAGCGCAAGTTCCGTCTCATGTGTGTCCAGATACTCCTTCTCCCACCGTATGAAGTCGGGAAGATAGCTCCCTGACTCTGAACTATAGCGCATTTCGTAAAGATCGGAATTGACCCGGTAGAGGAGCGCCGAGTCGCTCCACCCGTTCGAATCCGGAAACAGGCCACCGGTAACCTGCAATCTATTGTCCACCGCAAAATAACTGGCTCTGCGGTCTTGTTCGCGATAGTCGCTGAGGTCCAGATTCGACTCCTCACGATAATGGCGCCGCAGCGTGCCTCCCAGCCCGACCACATTTTCCACCGTTACCCGCTCTCCGGCAACGTCCGCCCGATACGTCCAATCACCGGAGCCCGAGGTGGAAACGAACGAATAGGTCGGGTCAAAATTGATTTCATCCGGTGGCGCCTCGGTATTGTCGCCATAGACCCGATGATACTCCAGGTCTGACGAGAGATCATAGTCGAGCTGATGACTAAAGGGCACATCGCTCTCTATCACCGCCGTTCCCTCTGAGGGGCGCAAGGGTGGAAACCTTTCACCCCGCTCCTGCTGCTCCTGCTGCTCCTGCTGCTCCTGCTCCTGCTGCTCCTGCTCCTGCTGCTCCTGCTGCTCCTGCTCCTGCTGCTCCTGCTGCTCCTGCTGCTCTTCCTTCTCTTCCTCCGGTGGCCGCAGTCCCTCGGGAGGCGGCGGATATTCGCCGCGCTCACCGCTTTCTTCCCCGGCAGAATCTGAAGCACCAAGTGCGGCTTCCTGCCCACCGAGAGCGGCAGAGAACAGGGTGCCGCCTGCAGTGAGGGAGGTGTCGAGCGGAGTCAACACTTCCGGGTAATAATAGCCGATAGGACTCTCCGTGGCAGTACTCTCCTCTTTAGGCAATGTTGTTTCCTGAGAGAGCCGCAGTCGGCTTTCCAGTTTGCGTACGGAAAAGGAAGAAATCCAGGGAGAGAACGGCGTTTCAATAGCTGGGGTGTAGTCAGCGTGTAGTTTGAATACGGGATCTCGGAACAGCTCTTCCACAGTGGAAGACTCCAGCCAACTCGGTGAGGTGAACTGTTCCACCCCCATGCGCTCCTGACGATCGAGAAGACGTCCGCGAAAATACGGGTCGGAGTACAGAGGAGCCTCGAGAGAAAGTCCCCCCTGTTGCCAATCGAAATCCAAGCTAAGGTCGAACCCGAAGCGAAAAGGGAACTGGGTTCCGAGAAGCCACGGCTGTTGAGGTTCAGTCACATAGCGATCCTTTTCTTCATCCACGCGGTAGGGAATATAGGCCCCGCTGAATCCCGGCAGAGGGAAAATATAGTCGGTAAAACCAACTCCGGTGTGCAGCTGCAGCGTACTGAGGGGGGAAAGGCCGTTCAGACGTGCATCGAACCCGACTACCGGACCCAGCCGAGTGTAGTAGTCGGCAATGAGTTTTGCATACGAGTCGCTTTCCGCCACCCATTCCGTCTCCCGAGGCTTCCCCGTTTTTTGCAGGAAAAGCCCCCTCCTTTCGTACGCATACTGCTCTTCCTCCTCCATCTGCAAAAAAGAGAGCCCTCCGGGAGTTTGTTGCCGAGGCTGGCCCAGGAGGTAGGTAGTGGTACGGACGATATAGCCCTCTTTCTGGTCGTATTGAAAAACGGGATGGAAAATGAGTTCGTCACCGGGCTTAAAAAGAAAGGGGATGTATAAAATCGGAACCCGGCCGAGCCGGAGGACCCCTCCGGAGAGGGCCCACTCATTTGGGGCGAGAAGCCAAAAGTTATCGGCGGTGATGCTATAGTACGGCTCCTGCCGCGGGTCGGAAGTGATCACCCCGTCGTTGAAAAATACCCGGTTCTGGGGAGAACGGTAAATTGAACGGCCTTTGAAATAGAAGGTGACCTTTTCCCCCTCTATCTCTTGTGTTTCGCTGGTTACTCCTCCGAGAAATATTCCGTAAAAATCTTCGATGTCAAAGGTGAGCGCTTCTCCGGTAAACTCCTGCGTCTCCCCGCCTTGTTCCATCCTGTAGCGCACGGCCCCGGAGGCCGTAAGGAGTCCGGCTTCCCCGTTGTAGCGCAGGCTTTCCGCCTCTATGCTGTGCAGAGCGTTTTGCCGGTTGTCGCGCATCCGCACGACCACTCCTCCGCTAAGCTGTACCTGCTGATCCTCTTCGCCTTCGGCGGTCATCACATCCGCATGGCCGAGTTCCAGCTCTTCCCCCGCCCCATCTTCGCCGTCCGTGCGTTCTGCAGTCGTCTCTCTCCCCTCCGGTGAGAACTCCTGGAATAGCTGACGATAATACTCAAACAGCCGCTGCCGGAGCACCTGATTCGTGCCCTTTGTCACGAGATCGAGTCTCCGGCACCAGCTGCGCAGCTCCTCGGTGGAAGCTGTGCGGATATCTATTTCCATGGTACGACGTAAAAGCTCTTCGGCGCTTGCACTTGATTTCCCCGCTCCCTCCTTATCCTGCTCTTCCGCCTCATTGGGAGACTCGTCGGAAGCGGCGTCTACTGAGTTAGCGGCGGCAGCTTCGTCTTGCTGCGGATAAAGCGCAGACGGCTGCCACAGCACTGTCGCGGCCACGGTAAGGAGTACCGCAGCCGTCCGGGGAACTGCCCCCATAGAGCTAGAGTACCTCGCGCACATACCGTCCCGTGTGGGATTCCTCAACGGAGGCCACCTCTTCCGGGGAACCGCTGGCCACAATACGGCCGCCGTGTTCTCCTCCTTCGGGACCCAAATCGATCAAGTAGTCCGCCTGTTTGATGACATCCAGATTGTGCTCTATCAGCACTACCGTATTCCCCAGGTCGACCAGCCGATGCAGCACTTCCATCAGCTTTTTTACATCTGCAAAGTGGAGGCCGGTAGTCGGCTCATCGAGGAGATAGAAGGTTTTGCCGGTACTCCGCTTGGACAGTTCCACACTCAGCTTCACCCGCTGTGCCTCCCCGCCGGAGAGGGTCAGAGCGGACTGTCCAAGCTTTATGTAACCGAGCCCCACCGACTGCAGTGTGTCGAGCCGGCGTTGTATCGCCGGAATAGTGGAGAAGAACTCTCCCGCCTCCTCCACCGTCATCTCCAGCACATCGTGAATATTCTTTCCCTTGTAGCGGACATCCAAGGTGTCCTTGTTGAAGCGCTTTCCCTTGCAGACATCGCAGGTAACATAGACATCGGGAAGGAAATGCATCTCGATCTTGATCGTCCCTTCGCCTTTGCAGTTCTCGCAGCGTCCCCCCTTTACATTAAATGAAAACCGTCCCGGTTTGTAGCCGCGGGCCTTTGATTCCGGCAGCGCAGCAAAGAGTTCGCGTATGGGAGTAAACAGTCCCACATAGGTGGCGGGATTGCTGCGGGGGGTGCGCCCGATGGCGCTCTGGTCGATATTGATGACCTTGTCTACCTCCTCCGCGCCTTCGATATCCTCGTACGTCCCCTCCGTCAAGCTGGAGCGGCCTACGTGGTTAGCGAGCGCCGGGTAGAGCACATCCCCCATGAGGGTCGATTTTCCCGAACCCGACACTCCGGTAATGGCAATCAAGGTGCCTAAGGGAAACGCGGAGTCGATATCCTGTAAATTGTGTTCCCGCACCCCACGGAGTAGCACAGCGCTTCCCTTGCCCGCGCGGCGCTCGGAGGGCACCGGTATCGTCTCCCGCCCGCTCAAGTATCGGCCGGTTATGCTTTCAGGGTTGGCCGTGACCTCGTCAACCGTGCCTCGGGCGATTACCCGGCCGCCGTGCACCCCGGCTCCGGGGCCCAGATCCACGATGTAATCGGCGGTTCGCAGCGTCATTTCGTCGTGTTCCACCACAATCAGGGTATTCCCCTGGTCCCGCAGATGTTTCAGCGTATCGATGAGCCGCTGGTTGTCGCGCTGGTGCAGGCCGATGGTCGGTTCGTCCAATATATAGAGCACTCCCACCAGAGAAGATCCGATTTGAGTGGCAAGCCTAATCCGCTGCGCCTCGCCGCCGGAGAGGGTGGATGCTTTGCGCTCCAGGGTGAGGTACTCGAGGCCAACGCTGGCGAGAAAGTCGAGCCGGCTTTTGATCTCCTTCAAGATTTGGTCGGCAATGTGGCGTTCGGTTTCACTCAGCTCGAGCTCGCGAAAAAATGCGGAGGCCCGTTCCACCGACATCCGAGTGGCCTCATAGATATCGAGGTCGCCAACGTAGACCGACAACACCTCCGGCTTCAGCCGCTTTCCGCCGCACTCGTGGCAGGGCTTTTCCCGCATGAAGCCTTCGAGCCACTCCTTGATATAATCGGAGTTAGTTTCCAAATAGCGGCGCTTCAGATCATTGAGCACCCCTCGGAAGGCGCTGGAATACTCGAAACGGCCCGTCTTCTGCTTATTAACGTAGGTCACGTCGATTTCCTCGTCCGTGCCGTAGAGAATGCTGCGAAACACCTCTTCGGGTAGCTGCTCCAGCGGAGTATCCAGGCTGAAATCGAAGTGCTCTGCCAAGGCCTCGAACCAGCTCCGGTTCCACGCGGCCTCGGGGTTGGCGGTGGCTATCCCGCCCTCCTCGAACGAGAGGCTGCTGTCCGGCACGACGAGATCGGGATCAAACTCCAGCGTGTCTCCGATTCCCGAACAGACCGGGCAGGCTCCGTAAGGGCTATTGAAGGAAAAGATGCGCGGCTGAAGCTCGGGGATGCTGATCCCGCAGACGGGGCAGGCGTTGCGTTGACTAAAAAACTGTTCGTCCTCCCCCGCATCTTTCTCCGCGCCGCTTCGGATCACGGCGATCATGGTGCCATCAGCTACCTCGAGAGCAGTTTCAACCGCCTCGGAAAGGCGCTTGCGGGCTTCCGCCGTTACCTTGACCCGGGCCACCACAATTTCGATATCGTGCGGCCGGTTTTTCTCGAGTTCCAACTCTTCATCGAGAGAGCGGACTTCGCCGTCCACCCTGATGCGCACAAAGCCTGCTTTTCGGGCATCTTCGATGATTTTGCGGTGTGTGCCCTTCTTTCCGCGAACAACCGGCGCCAAGATCATCAGCTTGGTCCCCTCCGGATAGGAGTGGATGGTGTCCAGAATCTGGTCCACCGACTGTTCACGGATGGGGCGGCCGCACTGGGGACAGTGGGGATGTCCGATCCGAGACCAGAGGAGCCGGAAGTAGTCGTAGATTTCCGTCACCGTTCCCACTGTAGAGCGTGGATTGCGCTGCGTAGTCTTCTGTTCAATGGAAATAGCCGGAGAGAGTCCCTCGATGTAATCGAGGTCCGGTTTGTCCATTCGTCCCAGGAATTGACGAGCGTAAGCGGAGAGTGATTCGACGTAACGCCGCTGCCCCTCGGCAAAAATTGTGTCAAACGCGAGGGAGCTCTTCCCGGAACCGCTGATGCCGGAGACGATAATTAAGCTGTCTCGGGGCAAGTCGAGATCAACATTTTTTAGATTGTGCTGGCGCGCGCCCTGTATTCGCAGTCTGTCCATATTCCGTACAATCTACGACATTTGCGGCGACGCTACAAGCCAGAAACGTCCCGGCATTAAGGAACAAAGAGCTCGGGAATATTCTGTAAGTCGGGAGCGCCAAGCTGCTCCCGTGCCAGTGCAGACCACTTGCCCGCCTCACGGTGTTCGGCGGTAATCAGCCACACCTTCTCCGCCTCGTCGGCGTGTCCGCCTCCGTAGAGCGCCGCCCCGAGCGCAAAGAGCTCACGATAGAAGTCGATATTGGAAAAGTAGTCGACCAGGTAACTGCGATCTTTTGCATTCTGCAAGAAACGGCGTGTGTTCCGCACGATAAATTGTTCTCCGCTGACAGGGAGCTCCTCGCGGATAAAGGCGTAATCGAAGCTCTCTTCGCGCACCGTATCTATTGCCAGTGAGAGGGAAATGCTCACCGAGAGCATCAGTTGTTTTCTTGCCTCCTCGTAACGCTCTTGTTCCAACGCATGCAGGCCCAGCGCGGCGTAGGCGGAGCGTACCCGTTTTTCCCTCACCCGATACAGCTCGAGCAGTTTATCAAGCCCCTGGCCGAGGAACGTGTCGTCCATAGCACTACGCCTTTGTTCGCTCAGTGGGTTGCGGCTGCCTTCTTGAATAATACGGCGCATCGTCTCCCGAAAGGCTGTATCATTTCCCTGTAGCCGTTCGATCTCCGCCAGAGAGTAGAGCGCTTCATAGCGCAGTTCATAGGGGTAAAACGTATCCTGATGTTCGAGGGCGTCGCGATACTTTTTCCGGGCGGCTTGATACTCGCCTTCGGTAAAAAACACATGCCCGACCCAGAGATGAGCGTTGGCATTGTTCGGCTTCCGCTCCAGCACTTCTCGAAAAACCCGCAGCGCCGCGCCGTATGTGCCCTCATGAAAACGTCGTTTTCCGCGCTCCATCACGAGCCAGACCGGCGGGCGGTCTGGCTGTTCCGTCTCCTCTTCGTCCTGCGGCTGTGGCTGCCGCGGCTCTTCCGGCTGAAGCTCTTCGAGAATACTCTGCGGCACATCCGGCCCCTGATCCGTCTGCCCCGACTGATCCTCCTCCGGTAGGTTGAGATCCTGAGCGTCAGCCTGCGGCGGCGTGAACGTTAACAGCACTGCACACAGAAGTGCTGTAACCGCCGCTCGAACAAGGGGAGTTGTAAAAGTCGAAAAGAACGAAACGGAAGGCAGGGACATCACAGCTTATCCAGCTCCTTTACAAAGACTTCCAGCGCCTCCCCCGGGCTAACCCGGCGGAAAATCTTCCCCTTCTTGAAGATAATGATTTCCCGTCCGGCGCCGGTAATCCCCAGGTCCGCGGAACTCGCCTCCCCGGGTCCGTTGACCACACAGCCCATCACAGCCACAGTGGCCCGTTTACGTTTCCCGTACAGGTAGGGGGCCAACTCTTCGGTAAAGCGATGGGTGTCAAAGGTGGACCTGCCGCATCGTGGACAGGAGATAATGTCCACCCGCTCACCGCCTAATCCCGCCGCCCCCAGGATCTCCATGCCGGTAATAACTTCGTTATCCGGCGAATCGGAGAGACTCACTCGGATAGTATCGCCGATTCCCTCCGACAACAGCCGATAAAGGGCAACGGTGCTCTTTACCACTCCCGGAATAAGCGGTCCCGCCTCGGTAACCCCCAAATGAAGGGGATACGGGTATCGTGCGGCAAACAACTCGTTTGACCGCACGGTAGTATCAATATCGGACGATTTGAGGGAAAATACAAGCTCTTCGAAACCGAGCCGCAGAAAGATTTCCATCTCCCGCTCCGCGGCGGCCACCATCGCCTCCGCAGTATCGCCCGTATTCCGCAGATCCTTGGGCAGAGAGCCGGCGTTCACGCCAATGCGCACCGGCACGCCGCAATCTTTTGCCGCCCGCACCACTTCCTCTACCTTCCGGCTGCTGCCGATATTGCCGGGATTGATGCGTACCTTGTGGACACCTCCGCGAATGCAGCGCAGCGCAAGGCGGTGATCAAAGTGGATATCCGCCACCAACGGCAGGGGGCTGCGGCCGGCAAGCTCTACCAGCCGGTCCGCCGCCTCCTCGCCCGGAACGGCAAAGCGCACCAGCGTACAGTTCATGGCAGCCAGCCTCTCCAGCCGCTGCACCACTTCACCGGTGTCCTCCGGCAGCGGATCCTTCCACATCGTCTGTACCGCCACCGGGGCGCCACCGCCGAGTCGCATCTCTCCGACCTGTACGCCTTTACTGCTCATACGCTCCCCTCCACACATTCATCAGGAAACAAAAAAACGAAGCGCACTCCGCCCACCAGGACAGAGAACACGCTTCGTTTATACATAGATGCCCGTGGGCGCCTCACGAGAGGCTCGGGCCATCACACGCGCTTAGACAACACCCATCAGGAATACCATGACGAACAGCGCAACGGTCTCAACGATACCGAGGACCATGATGTACTGTCCAAATCCTTTTCCAGTTTCTGCGAGTGCGTCGCAGGCTCCCGCGCCGGCTTTTCCCTGAAACGCGGAGGAGAAGCCCATTCCCAGTCCGCCAAAGAGGCCGGCACCAAGCAGCAGCCACGGATCTGTCGTATCTGCAGCCTGAGCGAGGGTATTCATCAAAATATAGCCGTAAATGGTCTGTGTCAGAGGAGCTCCGACAAAGGCGATAAGGGTGAAAGGCGCCGGTTTATTCTGTGCAAACGCCTTTTTCCACGCGCCTATTGCCGCCATACCCGCCGTACCGGTACCAATTGCCGAACCACATGCGGCAAGCGCCAGTGCCGCTCCAATTCCCAGTAATCCAAAGTCCATTATGTTTCTCCTTCTCCTCTTACTAGATTATTCTTTTTCAATTTTATGGCGAAAGGGATCGTAGGGGATCCCTACCCATTCCATTCCCAGATGGCTGGAAAACTCCAGCATATTGAGCCGCACGCCATGAACCACGACTGACAACGCCGCCATGGCAATATTCAGGCCGTGACCGATCAGCAGTATGATCGCTCCGCCAATGATTCCCAACAGGGTATTGCCCAAGTCCGCCGCCATTGCGTTAAAACTTTTGGCTATCTCTACCGTGGCCAGACCTACGGCAAAGAGACGGATATAGGAGATAATGTCGGTAAAGGCGGAGATGGAGTCTAACAGCTTGGGCATAAAGCCTGCGAGCGCCTTTAGAACTCCCTTGAGAAAATGCCCCTCCTGCTCGGAAAACAGGAAGACCGCGGCAAGCCCGGCAAAAATCATGTAGAGCGCGTACTGCGGTATGGGGTAGCTCCCCGAGGTAATGACCAGATTCAGCACTACGTAGTAGAGTCCCAACACCATGGACAACCAGCCGAGCTGAGCAAAAGCCCGTATTTTGGGACGCTGATGAATCTCTTTAAGAAAGCTCATGATATGCGCCAGTGATATCTGTGCGGTCCCGATAATAAAACAGATATGCTTTATCGTCGGCTCGCTTATCTCTGATCCAAAACTGGCGATCCCCTGCACCACAAATGCAGAGAAAAAGGGAACCTGTGCCAGAGCACGAGAACCAAAATAGGTCCCGCTCAAAACGCCCCACACGATAGTGCTAATGCTCATCAGGATCAGTAGCTTATGTATATCCGGCACCATGCCGTTGTTTTTCTTCTGCTTCCGGGCACTGAGTCCCGCCGTTCCGAGGAACAGAAGTCCGTAGCCCGCATCGCCGACGATCATCGCAAAAAACACCGTCAGGAACAGGAGAAAGAAAAAGCTGATGTCATACTCCCGGTAACCGGGAACGGTGCCCAGAAAATCGAACACCGGTTTGATGATCCGAACCGCCTTGGGGTTCTCCACCAGAGTCGGCGGATTTTCTTCCGGCTGAGGGTCGCGCACAATCAAGGCCAAGCCCTCGTTTGAGGCATGCTTTTTGAGCTTATCCACGTACTTCTCAGGCACCCAGCCGGTGAGATATGCGAGAGATTCCTCCTGATCCATCCCGGAACGAACGTTTTCGAACTCGATCTCCTCCGCCAGCAGGGCGTTCGCCTTCTCGAGGAGGGCCGTATAGCCGTTGAGGCTGTCGATTTCACCGTCGATCTTTGCGACGCTCTCGCGGCGCTCCTCTCGCTCTCGCTCCATCTCGGCAATACTCTTCTTAGGCGGTTCGAACTCGATAAAGTCCGACATATCCCTCCCCTCGGGAACCAGAGCGGCCACATGAGTGAGGCTCTTTCCGCTGCGCACGACAAATTGGGTCAGATCATCCGGAAAACGGGCCCGATCGTCCTTGGTCAGCATGAAAAGCCGCAGATAGATCCCCCTCTCTCTGAGAAAATCGAGACCCTCAGGATCGAAATCGCCGAGGGGGCTCACCCGTTCGATCTCCCGATTTAGCCGCTCAATCGCTTCGTTGTGGGAGTGGCGTTGGTCGGAAAGCTGTTCGAGACGCCTGGAAATCTCCAGGGCTTCCTCTTTCAGCTTCTCCCCCGAAGGGGCCGCGGACTCCTCCTCCGGCCGCTCCGGAGGGAGTATGGAAATTCCCCTGGTCACCCGGGCTTTCTGCTTCTGCAGTTCTTCCAGATGCCCGCTGTAGCCGTGAATCTCCTCGAGGTGCATAACCCCGAGCTCCTTCAACTGCGACAGCGTCTCCTGTTTCCTGTGATCCAGGGTAACCAGGAACACCTTCTTCATTGTTGCAATCATAGGCTCTATCTACCCTTGAATCTTCTTCTTGGAAATCTTTCCGCGTACAACCGCGGCGGTCTGCTGATCTCCCAGATAGATCTGAATACGTCTGATGTTCTCCTTGGTCTCGGGAATCATCACCTTCTCAAAGAGATTGACCCGTTGAGTGGTAATGCGCAGTTCTTCCCCGAGCAGTTCAGCCTGCCGCTTGAGTACTTCGATCTCCGCATCGTAGGCGGCGATATTTTTCATCGCCTCCGCCCCGCGGTCGGTCCACAGGGGCTTCTCAAAGAGATCGTATTCGATATCCTCGAACTCCAGGCTCTTGAACACCGGAATATCAACACCGGCGATGTTGCCGGTCTCTCGTTCAACCGACTTTACCTTCACGATCTGCTCCATGCCCACGTTTTCGCCAAACACGGCGATCCACTTCTGCAGCTCTTCGTAGACACGATCCCGCTCCTGTTCGACCTCGCGGATCTTCGCCTCTACCTGACGGATCACCATCTGGAGCTGCTGTTTTTTCAGTTGGAGCGTAGGCAGATACCGCTGAAAACGCTTCAGCGCATCTTTCTGCTTTTTCAGCTCGTTCTTGGTAAGTTTTACCTTCGCCATTTTATCCGTTAATCCTCTCCGGCCGCTTCGGTTTCGCTCTCCTGCTGCTCATCCTGTGCTTCGGATTCCTGCTCGCCCTGCGAGCCGCTTTCCGGCCAGAACTGCTTGATCAACTGCGACCGCATGCCGGTTTCCTCAGGAGTGAAGCATTCGGATAGAATCTCCCAGCCCAAATCGAGGGCTTCTTCCAGAGGAATATTGACCGAAAGGTCCATCATCTTCTCCTCGAAGATGCCTCCATATTTGAGCAGCTTGTTGTCCCAGTCGGTCATACGGAATCCCATCGATTTCTTCTCCAGGGACTCCTTGTAATTGGCATACAGACGAATCATGCCGTCCATCAGCGCCCGGTGATCGTCCCGGGTATCCTTGTTGACCTGCTGCTTGAGGCGGCTGAGCGAACCGAAGGGCTCGATCCGTCCATTGCGCAGATAGTACTGCCCCTCGGTGATATAGCCTGTATTGTCCGGGATTGGATGCGTGACATCATCGCCGGGCATGGTGGTGGCCGCCAGAATGGTAATCGAGCCGGCCCCCTCGAAGTCGACCGCCTTTTCGTAGCGCTGCGCCAACTGGCTGTAGAGGTCACCGGGATAGCCGCGGTTAGAGGGGACCTGTTCCATCGTAATGGCAATCTCTTTTAGAGCATCGGCGTAGTTGGTCATATCCGACAGCAGTACCAGCACCTTCTTGCCCTGCAACGCGAACTTTTCGGCCACCGCGAGGGAGGTGTCCGGTACCATCAGGCATTCGACTGTCGGGTCGCTGGCAGTGTGCACAAAAAAGATGGTCCGGCTCATCGCGCCGCCCTCCTCGAGGGCACTGCGGAAGTAGATGTAATCGTCGTATTTGAGTCCCATGCCGCCGAGGATGATCATGTCTACCTCCGCCTGCATGGCAATCCTGGCAAGCAACTCGTTGTAGGGCTCACCGGAGACGGAGAAGATCGGAAGCTTCTGCGATTCCACCAGCGAGTTAAATACGTCGATCATAGGAATACCGGTTCTGATCATGTTCCGTGGGAGAATCCTCCGGGCCGGATTGACCGAGGGACCGGCGATTTCGATCATATTCTCTGTCAGCTCGGGACCCTGATCCTTTGGGACTCCGCTTCCGTTGAAGATGCGGCCCATCAAGTTTTCGGTAAAACTCACCTGCATCGGGTGGCCGAGAAAACGCACCTCGTCGCCGGTGGAAATGCCCCGTCCGCCGGCAAACACCTGCAGCGCTACCTGGTCGCCGTTCATACGAATTACGTTTGCCAGGGAGTCTCCGTATTTTGTCGATACCATCGCCAGATCGTTGTACCGCACCCCTTCAGCGGTGACGGTAATCACGTTGCCGGCTATCTGCTCAATCTTGCTGTATATCTTACGCATCGTTTACTCCTTGCTCTCCACCTGTTTCTTTACCCGCTTCGCCTCGTCACTGAGGCCTTCGCTCTTTTCTTCCAAGAGCCGGCGGATTTCACTCTCGGCTTCCTTAAACTCGTCGGATTCCCACTCGGAGTAGTTCAAGTCCACAAAACGCTGGCGTAGCTGATTGAAGTAGGAGCGCGCTTCATCTTTGGACTCTAGAGCGAGTTCACTGCCAAGAATATCGAAGAGCAGTTCAAACACATACTTTTGCCGCTCTACGCCTACCGCCGCATCGACCGGATCAAAAGAGTTCTGCTGGATGTAAACGGTATCGAGAAACTCGGATTTCAAAAAGAGTATGTAGTCCGTAAGGCTGGTTCCCTCTTCACCGACGACCTTCATCATCTGTCCTACCTCGTCTCCCTGACGCATGAGCTCCATCGCATAATTGGTGAGGCGAGAGTCGATGACGCCGCTGTACTTACTCCAGCTGTCCATCGGATCGATAGAGGGAAACTTACGCGCCTCTGCACGGTCGCGGCTGAGTCCGTGAAACGCGCCGACCACCTTTAGAGTGGCCTGCGTTACCGGCTCTTCAAAGTTGCCGCCCGCAGGACTTACGGTCCCTCCGATCGTAACCGACCCGTGGGAGCCGTCTTTCAGCCGCACAAGACCGGCCCGTTCATAGAAGGCGGCAATGACCGACTCCAGATAGGCGGGGAAGGCCTCTTCACCCGGAATCTCCTCGAGACGCCCGGACATCTCACGCATCGCCTGCGCCCAGCGGCTGGTTGAATCCGCCAGCAGCAGAACGTTGAGACCCATTTGGCGGTAATATTCCGCAATGGTCACCGCTGTGTAGACCGAAGCCTCTCGTGCGGCCACCGGCATCGAACTGGTGTTACAGATAATACAGGTTCGCTCCATCAGGGACTTACCGGTACGCGGGTCGATCAGTTCGGGAAACTCCTTGAGAGTCTCCACTACCTCACCGGCTCGCTCGCCGCAGGCGGCGACCAAAACAATGTCCACCTCTGCATAGCGGCTGGTCACCTGTTGAAGTACCGTTTTTCCCGCTCCAAAGGGACCTGGGATACAGTACGTTCCGCCTTTTGCCACAGGCAGGAAGGTGTCGATGATCCGGGTTTTGGTCACCATTGGCTCGGTGGGTTTGAGCCGCTCAGCATAGTTGGTTATGGCCCGTTTTACCGGCCATTCAAAATACATAGTCAAGGAGTGGGATTCTCCCCGTTCATTCTCTACCACTGCAACTTCATCGCTTACCCGGTAGTGGCCCTTAGGGGCGATTTTTTTGACCGTGTAGGTTCCTCGATAGTTGAAAGGGATCATAATGCGGTGATTGAAAATTCCCTCCGGAACCGTTCCTAGGGTATCAGCAGAGCGCAGTTGATCGCCCTCGCTAACCTGTGGGGTAAACTCCCACTGCGTCTCCCGGTCCAGGGCGTTCATATACAGCCCGCGCTGCAGGAAAAATCCCGCTTCCTCTGCAAGTGCGGGCAGCGGATTCTGCAGACCGTCGTAAATCTGCGTCAGGAGCCCAGGTCCGAGTTCTACCGCGAGCAGTTCGCCGGTAAACTCCACCTCGTCCCCTATTCCGATTCCGCCGGTAGCCTCGAAGACCTGCATCTCCGCACGCTTGCCGCGGATACGTATGACCTCGGATTTAAGGGTCTGTTCTCCGACTTTGATAAACCCCACTTCGTTGAGGGATATGTCGCCGTTTACTTCTACGGCAACCAAGTTTCCGTTGATAGCCGTTACCTTACCTGTAGTGTTCGTCATGAAAGCTCTCCGAATCGTCTAAATCGTTGTCGGCTTCCGTCAAGCCGATTGTATATCTTCACGGATGCGTCGATAGATTTGATCAAACTTCTCTCTCCCTTGTTCCTGGGTAAATTGATCTTTGCGCAGGAGAAGCTGAAGCTTAAGTGCAAAAGCAATCAGGTTAGCCAGCTCAAAAAAGTGGCCAACCTCCATCTCCTCGATTTTGCCCCATCTAGCGCGGTTCAGAACCGCCTCCCCGTCCAGCGGGGAGTCCTGACTAAAAGCCTCTCGGGCAATATCGAAAACTCCGATATAATAGTCGCCGGAACGGAGGTATTCGTTCACCTCCAGACCTAGTTTGCCGGCCCGCAACTTCACCAGTTCGTTGCGCAGGGCTCGCTCCCATCCGTACCATTCGGCAAGAAAGGGGTGGCCCATCGGGTCGGCCGGTTCAAGCCGCACCCGCTCTAGCAGCTCCAGATCTTCGGCAGGAATATTTTCGCGGCACGCCGCAAAGAACTCTTCCATGGAAAAGGGAGCTTTATCTTCGTACTGGAGAAAGGGCAGCGTTGCGAGCGTGTAATAATAGCGTCGCACAGGCTACTCCTTCTGTTCCGCCGCTGCTTCCTTCAAGATCTCCGCCAGCCGCGGATTGAGATACCCGGAAAGAATCTCGGCAATCCCTTCCGCGGTGAAGTTGTAATAGGCCGACCCGTCTTTGTAAGAGACCTGGAAACCGGCATCCACTCCGGAGAGCGGCTTGATTTCCATTCCTTCCGCGAGGGCCTGGGACAACTTACCACGAAGTCCTTCCTCGATATTCTGCAGTTCCTTCTCATCCACCAAGACGGCAAGATCGGGGGCGTCGCTCTCCAACTGTTCCACCACTTTACCGATGAGATCCTGCAGATACTCGCCCTTCATGGCGTCGGCAGTCTCCTCAGTGATAATGCGGTCAAACAGCTGCTGCAGCTGCTTCTCCGTGCTGAGCAGTATATCTCGGCCCGCCTGCTTCAGGGTCTCCCGGCCGGTGGCCTCGCGCTTACGAGCCTCCTCTTCCGCGTTCTTGCGAATGGAATCGGCCTCTTTCTCCGCATCAGCAACGATCTTTTTCGCCCGCTCTTCCGCTTCGTTGACAATCTGCTGTGCCTGTTGTTCGGCGTTTTCCACACCTTCGGATTTGATTCGTTCTATAAGTTCCTTTAACTGAACGTCCATACCTTCCTCTCACACACGTATATTCTGAAAATTATATCAATAATTATTTACTTATTGCCTTATCCTATAAGAGAATCGACAAATGATCAACCGTCTCAGCGTTCACTCTCCCGCAAGTAGTGCTGAATTTTTTCCATCCGCTTTTCTATTAAATCGGGAATTGCCGCAGGAATATCGACAAACTCCTCGAGACAGCGGCGCACCCCCTCCCGGGCGGAGTCGATTCCGGAGAACTCGGAAGGCTCGAGCCTGCGCACCTCTTTTTTTATCATCTCAAGCAGATTGATCTCCCGCTGCAGAAGCGCACGGTTTTCCGTCCACACGTAACCGGTAATTTCATGTCGATTAAAGCGTTCTTCCGAAGTTTTCATGAGGGCAGCGATATTGTCTTCTAAATCATCGAGTTCTACAATGAGCATGGAAAGGAATTTCTTCACCTTCTCCTGCATATCACCCCTCTCAAGACGTACATCTCCACAGCTGAAATTTCTTGAGCTGCATTACCTATATCCTACAAACATAGCGGGGGTTTCGCAACCCAATAAAGCTGATTTTATCAAATTTTACCAATTCCATGCACACGACCGAGGGGATTCAGGAGCGTTTCATCTGCACGTAGGTTTTTCCCGTTCCGCCCTCTTCCGGTGAAGAAAACGAAAAGTGCTCCACCTGAGAAGAGGCGGAGAGAAAGTCGTGAACGCCTTTCTGCAAAATCCCCTCGCCCTTGCCGTGAATAATCTGAAACTCGCCTAAATCGGCGAGTACCGCCTCTTCCACCTGCCGCGAGAGCAGCTCAAGAGCCTTGTCGAGCCGCTCTCCGCGTATGTCTATAGTAAAGGAGGGACCGCCGCTGCTGCCCTCGGAGTTATAGGAAACCTCGACCTTCTGCTCCGAACGCTGTTTTTTCTCGGAAGGTGCCGGCTGCAGATCCTTCTCCGCCATCGAAATTTTCATAGGTCCGATCTGCACGAGCCAGCGTCCCTTCTTTTCCCGACGCAACAGGCTGCCCCGTTTTCGCCCCGGTCCGGTGAGCACTTCCATGCCCTCCTCCAGCTCCTGTGGCACCTCCTCCTGCCGGGCCGCCTCTTCCTCTTCGAGCTGCTTCTCCTCGGCTTCCCGGCGCTGGTCGACCTCGTCGATGAACTCTTTTACCTCTTTGGTCTTCTCCTTGGTCAGTTCCCCCTCTTTTAGCTCCCGAACCAAGTTCTCCAGCTTCTTACGGCTCTCCTTTAGAAAGCGGGAAAGCTCCACGTGTCCCTCTTCACGCAGCTGATGCTCCCGCTCTCTGAGCTTCTTTCGATCCTCTTCGACCTCCCGGGCGCGTTGATCGAGGGTATTTTGGGTCCGCTTCAGTTCTTCTTCCCGTTCGGCCAGCTCTTTCTGCTTGCGCTCGAGCTCGCGGATCATGTTGCCCACCTCGCTGCTTTCGTCCTCCATATAGGAGCGGGCCCGAAAGACTACCTGGTCGTCGATGCCGCTGCGCCGTGCGATGTCCAGCGCATGGCTCTCTCCCGGAAGACCGGGGACCACCCGATAGGTAGGCGAGAGGGTGGAATCGTCAAAGTCCATGGAAGCATTCTCCACCCCCCTGGTAGTGTAGCCGTAGTTCTTGAGCAGACCGTGATGGCTCGTCACAATGACTGTACAGCCGCGGGAGAGAAACTCATCCAGAATGCCCATTGCAAGGGCGGCTCCCTCGCCCGGGTCGGTGCCCGAACCTAGCTCGTCAAGGAGTACCAGACTCTTGCCGCCGGCCCAGTCGAGTACTCTGGATATGCCCTCCATATGTCCGGAGAAGGTGGAGACCGAACTCTCGATCGATTGATCGTCACCGATGTCGGCAAAAACCCCGTCGTAGAGGGCCAATTCCGTACTCTCGGCGGCCGGCAGTTGCATGCCAAACTGATTCATTAACACAAAAATCCCGA
>CAYFUX010000001.1:167645-178909 GCA_964346455.1 uncultured Spirochaetaceae bacterium | reverse complement strand
CGGACTTTGGTCGAAGATCGTGAAAAAGGGCGGTTTGACGTTAGTGCCCCGAAGTTTTATCCTGAAAAAAAAGGTAATGCAAATGAGGGATGTACCACACGCTCCGCGCTTCGGACCAGTGTACAAATTCAAGCAGGGGGATTTTCCTCAGCGCCTGCAGCTCCCCGAGGGGATGCCGTATGTGGAGCTTTCCACGCTCGGCCGTATCGAGGCGGCGCTGAAGGCCGAATATGCAGTCTACGGCGAAGGGTGCGACGGGCGCGTGTTTGTCTGGCCGGCCGAAGAAGGCTACATAGCAGAGCGCTTCTATCTTGGTCCGGCAACGCAGCATCGTTTCGAGGATTCCACAGCGGCGGCGGACTTTGCCGCCGAGACGTGCGAGTAAAAGCGGTTCGAGACTATGGAAGTCGATTTGACTTAATGACTTCTATGTATACCATTCATTGAGGAGGATGGCGATGAAACTGGTACTGCTGCGACACGGGGAGAGTGTCTGGAATAAAGAGAACAAGTTTACCGGCTGGACCGATGTGGACCTGACGGAGAAGGGTGTGGAAGAGGCGCGTGAGGCGGGAAAAGTGCTTGGAGAGGGAGGCTACGACTTCGATATAGCCTTCACCTCGGTGCTCAAGCGAGCTATCCGCACCCTTAACATCGTGCTGGAGGAGTTGGACCGGCAGTGGCTTCCGGTGCAGAAGCATTGGCGGCTCAACGAACGCCATTACGGGGCGCTGCAGGGGCTGGACAAGTCGGAAACTGCCCGCAAAGAAGGCGAGGAGCAGGTACACATCTGGCGCCGCAGTTACGACACCGCGCCACCGGCACTGACGGAGGATGACGAGCGCTTTCCCGCTCACGAGCCGCAGTACCGCGGGGTCGACCCCAATGTGCTGCCGCACACCGAATGCTTGAAGGACACGGTGGAGCGCTTCATGCCCTACTGGTTCGACCACATCGTTCCCCGGCTCATGGACGGCAAACGGGTGATCATTGCCGCGCACGGAAACAGTCTAAGGGCGTTGGTGAAATACCTTGACGGCATTTCCGACGAAGATATTCCGGATCTCAACATTCCCACCGGTCTACCGCTGGTCTACGAGCTGGACGAGCAGCTCCGGCCGACGAACTCGTACTATCTCGGCGATGAGGAGCGCGTCAGGAAGGCGATGCAGTCGGTAAAAAATCAGGGTAAAGCCTAAAAGCGTAAGTGAGGGATGGGCACTCCGGTCCCATCCCTCACCCCGTTTCCATCCCACACGCTGGCCTCTGTATAAGGCTATCTATAAGAATGTCACGGGCCCAATCCGCGGGACCGGTTTCGACATTTCGAGCAATATAGAGAGCAAAAAAACAGCTCATCGAGAACCTTGCTGCGAGTATCAATGAGTCCTCTGCTTCGCCGCAGGCTCTTCCGCGTCGGGCACGGTCTCGACTGCATTGAGGAGGTTCTCGATGTCCTCTGGTGTAGTATCTGTTCTCATCGCCACCGAAACTTCGTAACGCCTGTATCTATCAGAGAGATCGCGTTGAGCAGAGAGCCAGTTGAAGGAGCCTTCGATGAGGATCTTTTCATCGATGGCCAGGGCCTTATTATGGATGCCGATTTTGCATTTGAGCTTCGCATTTGCCCCTTCCAATGCCCGGCGTCCCTTTTGCGCCCAGGGCTTTAACGCACCGTCCCGCTTGTCTAAGTGGTCATCGGTGTAGACCACTACCTCAGTGCCAGCTTCCGTTGCTTTGCGTATCAGCTCTACCAGGCCGTCGGCCTCTATGGCTCGGATGGAGATGAAGGGAGAGACGATGATGATGCGTGTGCGTGCTATCTCGAAAGCCCTTTTTAGTGCGCCGACGTGCTTATTGAGATTGTCCAGGCGATCTACAAAGTGCTCTTCATTTTGCAGGGGGGTATCGTAGAATCTTGTCTTTTTGAAGAAAGAGGCGGAGCTGATTTCGTTTTCCGGGGCTGAGAAGAGCAGGCGAGCAAGCGCGCCCGAAGGCCGGTCGTTCCGCTTTGGATTGAACAAGCCCATCTCGCCTATGACGATGAAATGGTGCTTGGCTCTGGAGACCGCCACGTTGAGCATGTTCCAGTCGGCATCGAAGAAGAGGGGAGCGGAGACGGAGCTCGAATCGTAGGTGGGGGAGAAGATGACGATAGGCCGTTCGGCCCCCTGCAGGGCATGCACGGTCCCCACCACGAAACCTTCTTCATCGAGGTTGTGTGCTAAGAGCGCCTGGCGAATCGCTCTCTTCTGGGCCCGAAAGGGAGTTACGATTCCAATGAGCTCGCTGACCGGGGTGCCGTCATAACTGGCCGAGATCTCCACCGTATAATCTGCGATGAAGGCGGCGATCGCATCCGCCTCTGTGCTGTTGTAGCGGCTTCCCCCGGAACTCTTTTCCGTACGCCCCCGTATGCTCATATACCCGAGCGCCGGGAGGGCGTTTACTGGGAGCCCTTTCGCTTCTCTCGCCTCCCTTTGCTTGAGCAGGCTTCCGGAGAGCGGGATCAGATTGTTCTCGTAAATGTAGCGGTTGTTGTATTCAATGATCTCATCGGCACACCTGCGATGCTCGCGCAGGAGGACCCCCCTATCACTGGCTTGGAGCGGATAAGTGTAGGGGCTCAAACGCTGCGCGATCTGCATGATACTCCCATTGGAGGCGAGGATCCCTGAGTGTCTGAGCCGGTAAAATTGTTCATCCTCTGCGATGAGGCCGCACTCGTACAGGTTGCCGGCATCGACGTTCTTGCTTGTAATGCCCCAAATCGGCTTGATTTGGTGGACATCCCCCACAACGAGCGCTTTTTTTCCGAAGAGAAAGGGGGTCAGCCCGATTTCAGGCGATACCTGTCCCGCCTCATCCATCACCACCAGATCGAACACCTCCCCGATGGGTACCGTGGAGAAATTACCATCCTTTTCAAGCTGAGAGCAGGTGAGGAAGCGGGGAACGCTATGGCAGGTTGAGACGAAGAGTGGGGTGAGGTGGGCGATTTCATGCAGCATGCTCGTTCGTCCTTTAACGCCGTTTGAGAAGGGATTGCGGCGTTCTGAGCAGCTCGAGATCCAGCGTGCTTCCCAGTATCTGAGAGCAAGGAGAAATGCTTCGTGGCGTACTGTCAGGTCCAATACTATCGAAATAGCCTGGTACCAGTCAGCCTGTTTTACGCTGCGTTGTAGTTGTTCGGGCGCCGACGTAGTTGAACTCAGGTAGGTGTCCCACTTCACCGCCAGCTTCCTCAGCACATCGGCATGATTTGTGAGCTGCTGGAGGCAGGCGTTCTTTTTTTCCAGTTCTGTGTGGCGGGAGTTCAGTAGTTCTTGCAGCGCCTCGGCGATCTCCGCTGTGCTTTTCAGGCCATTGAAAAAATTGTCGGGAGCGTGCGGGTAGAGCCGCAACATGAGATCCCGAAACCGGGCTTGCTTGACTGTGGGGAGAAAGTTGAAGAAGCGCCGGAGAAAGCCCTCTCTATCGAGATAGCGGATATACTCCGCCTGGAGACGCTCTGCAGCATCTTTTTCCCAACGGGCCCGCTCCACCTCTGCGAACGCCTGTTCTATCTTCCTTTCTAACGCCGTGAAGGGGCCCTCCTCGTCTTCCAGCTGCTCTCCAAGCTGCCATGCGGAGGTAATGCTCTTTTTTAGGAGTGTCAGCCGTTCGTCGATCCGTTCCTTAAGAAAGGAGGCCGCTTCCTCTGCCGTCCGTAAGGCTGCAACGGAGGAGCCGAAATACTCAACCATCTTGCCGATAAAGGAAGAGAGTTCAGCTTGTACATCGACCTCCGAGATTGCGTCTACGTAATCGCTTTCGAGTTTCCCCTGACTCTTTCTGATGAGCGGTAATGCGGGATTCCGCTCACGCACCTCCTCTACCTTTGTTTCTGCAGCCATGTAGGTGCCCAATGAAGTGGGGAGGCTGATCCACCGCTGGGAAAGCAGTCCCCCTTCCGGTATGCGGGAGAAGTTGTCGAGAATATTGGTAATCGCCTGATTGTTGGTCGAACTTGCCAGTATCCTTACCGGACGTTCACCCTGCTGTGCGCTACGGACGATCTCATTTGCTACAACGGAGCGAAGTAGGGTGGTCTTTCCGGTTCCCGGGGGACCGTTTATCGCGAGCGCTTCCGCAGGAGCGGTATGCACATAGGCCGCAAGGGCGATTCGCTGAGAATCGCTCAGCGGGAAGTCGTTACTCATTTGTGCGAGATGCCGATCATTGAGAAAGATCTCCGCATCTTCGGGAAGCCTGCGTTGTTCGGTTTCCCGCTCCGCATTGAAGAAGCTGCGACTGAGGTTTGGCAGGCTCAGATCACTCTTCAGGTAGAGGTCAAAGGCGTCTACGAGCGGTGCAGTGGCTCTCGAAACCGTATCAACTATAATGGTGTAGGTGTCGTGGCGTCGGTAGTTCGCTATCTCAGTCTCATGCATAGGCGAGCCGACTACGTGGGCGTAGATTCTCCCGGCCCATGTGAGGAGTTCGCCGAATTCCTGCCCCCCGAAGGGAAAGCTGTCGAGTGCCTCGTCAAAGTCTTCGATGGCTCCGAGGGTAGGACGGGAGTGATATTCCGCCATCGGTGATAGCACTTCTCGTATAAACTGCGGAGTGAGATCTCGTTTCTCCGGCGGAAAGAGTTTAGCCTCATCCGTGAGTATTGCAGGTATCCAGAAGGGATGAAGAGGGGGCTGGTTCGGCTTCCTCCCATGGCAAGCGGATTCGAGGAAGTAGAGTGGTGAGAGTAGTACCTGCACCTGCCGTGCTCTCTCCTTCTTCCCATCGTTCTGCTTTATCATAGGGAGGAGCTGCTTGGCATGGCGCTCATTAAGTTCAGATAGGCTTTTCAATAAAACAGCATTTTCAGGGATCTTCTGGGCCATACGATCGGCATCAATCAGCGATGAGCGGTAGTAGTGGAGCCAGCTGTTGGACTTGTGTGTACTTGACATGTGTAACCCTTTTTTAGGACCGTTTTTATTGTAATTAACTTGCTTAAAAAGCTCCTTATCTTACACCGGGATGGGAGGAAAATGCAAATACTTACTGTGCTTCGGAGTTTGTGAGTATATATGTACGATTACATCTTATCTTATACGAATAAAGAAGCCCCAGCAAAGACCGGGGAAATGAACAAGTTTACCCTTGAGCGGGCTGCGGAAGAGGCTCTGCCGGATGAAAGCGCTGCAGACGACGATGCTACGGTTCGATAAGAGCTGCCGGCGGCAAAACACTGGCCCCCTTAGCCCCGAATCAACATAGAAGTCAACATTGACAGAAGCAACTCCCCGTGTTCTAATGGAATTTGGAAATGTTTAAAAAAAGGAGGCGCTACATGAGAAATTCGAATCGATTTTTAAAAAGGACGCTGTTGCTTCTTGTTCTCTGCGTGGCCGGCGGCGGCCTGCTCTTTGCCGGCGGGCAGCAAGAAGCAGGAGAAGGGCAGGAAGCTCAGAGAGGAGAGCCCGTTGAGGTCGCTTTTGACGCCCGTGGAGGCCGAGAGGATGTCTTCGAAACAGTGTTCTCCGACATGATCGACCAAGGAAAAGTAAAGCTTCGTCCGCTTCCCGGCGACTCGGGTGAGCAGTTCAATTTTTACACCACCCGGTTTGCATCCAAAGCCAAAAATCCCGATACCATTCACATGGATATCGTGTGGCCCACCACCTTTGACAGTGCCGGATGGGCGCTGAATCTTGATCAATACGTCGACGAGGAGTTGAAAGACAAATACCTGCAGAGCTATATCGACGCCCTGACGGTAGACGGGAACCTGGTCGGTTTGCCCGGCGACGCCGATGCGCTTATGTTCTGGTATCGCACGGACCTACTGGAGAAGTACGGCTTCGAGCATCCTCCCAAAACGTGGCAGGAGCTGATCGATCAAGCTCAGACCATTTTGGAGGGCGAGGATGATCAGAATCTGCGGGGCATTACCTTCCAGGGAGCCAATATCGAAGGCCTGCTGGCCAATTACCTCGAGTTCCTCTGGGGAACCGGCGGTTCCATTCTGGATGAAGACGGCAACGTCGTGATCGACAATGAGAAGGGCGTGAAAGCGTTGCAGATGATGATCGATCTGTACAAGAAGCACGACGTGGCCAGCGATGCGGTAGTGACTACCGGTACCGACGACAGCCGAGTCATTTTTCAGGACGGCCGGGCGATCTTCATGCTCAACTGGACTTATGTATGGGGCCGCCTGAACAGCGACGAGTCCAAGGTAAAAGGCAATGTAGGCGTAACCACGCCGCCGGCGTTCGAAGGCTACGAACCGAACGTCTGCCTGGGCGGCTACCAATTTGCCGTGAACGCGATGTCGGACAATCCGGAAATGGCGGTCAAAGCGATCAAAAAGATCTCCTCCTTCGAGGGCCAGAAGCAGGCCGCCCTGGTCCGCGGCGACATGCCCACTATGAAGACGGTCTACGAAGACGAGGAAGTCATAGAGGCCAACCCGTGGTTCGAGAAGGTGCGCCCCATTCTCAAGACCGGAAAGTCGCGGCCTAAGAGTCCCAACTACAACGAAGTGAGCGAAGCGATTCGCAACGAGCTCTCTGCAGCCTTAGGCGGTGATAAAACGCCGCAGGAGGCTTTGAGTGCCGCAGCGCGGGAGCTCGAGGATATGACTCTGTATCAGTAGTTGATCAGTAGATACGGCAGTACGCTGCTGTAGAGATTAGCATGTGAAGCCATTCGGAAATCCGGATGGCTTCACTTTGCTCTAAAAGTTTGCTCTATAATTGCTCTATAATTGCTCTATAAGAAGGAGCTCTGCGGTGGAGACACGTCTCGAAACACAACAACAGCCACGCTTTGGAACGTTGCGGAGGCTGCTCAGCGGCAACGTAACACAGAAGGAGCTGATGGTGCTCCTTCTTGCCCCGGCCACGATTTTCCTTGCCACCGTTATTGTGTACCCGCTGGGAAGAACGCTCTATTTGAGCACCCATTTTGTAAAGTTGTCCATGCCGGGCAAAGGTACCCCCTTTATCGGTTTGGAGAACTTTGTCAATCTCCTCACCGACGGTCGGTTCTATCACTCCCTGAGCATTACGGCCATTTACGGAACGGGAACGATTATTTTCCCTTTACTCATCGGTTTGGGAATGGCTTTGATCGTCAATCGTGTCTTTCCCGGGAGGTGGTTGGCCCGGGCGGCGGTGATTCTGCCGTGGGCGATGCCCAGGTCGCTGAGCGCCCTCATGTGGGCCTGGATTTTCAACAGCAGTTACGGCTTTATCAACGGAACGCTGTTGCGGCTGGGACTTATCGAGGATACGATCCTCTGGCTAGGAAATACGGACCTTGCCATGGCATCCCTCATTTTTGCCAGCACATGGAAAACCGGCTCCTTTATGGCGCTGATCATTCTGGCCGGGCTGCAGTCGATTCCCCAGCAGCTGTATGACTCCGGCAAGGTTGACGGGGCGACTCCCTTTCAGGCCTTTCGCCATATTACCTTGCCGCTCTTGCGGCCTTCGATTCTCATTGCCCTGATTTTCCGTACCATTGTGGCGATTCAAGTGTTTGACACCCCTTATGCGCTGACCAAGGGCGGACCCGGTATTTCCACCGAACCGCTCAGCCTCTATATTCATCGGGTGACGCTCAATCATCTGGACTTTGGCTACGGCTCGGCTCTCGCGCTGTTTATGATTCTCCTTACCTTGGGAATCGCGGTACTCTACATTCGTGTGCTCGGAGACTGACTAAGCTCGTGCGTGACAGGAGATATGGATAATGTTAAACAATAGAACGTATCCCAGTCTGGAGAAAGAGGGTTTTTACTTCATTGTCGTGGTGCTGTGCATCTACTCTTTTTTCCCGGCTATATGGCTCTTCCTTACCAGTCTGAAACCGACCGCGGATATCATACAGCTGCCTATCAAGTACCTGCCTATCCCTATCACCTTTGAGCAGTACGGCCAGGTGTTCTCCAAGGCCCCTTTTGGCCGCTTCATCCTCAACAGTGTAACGGTTTCCCTGGGATCTACCTTCTTGACCGTGTTTATCGCAACCCTGGCCAGTTATGCGCTGGCACGTCTTCCGGTGCCGGGCAAGAAGATATGGCTGACCGCCTTTCTGCTGGTGTCCACCTATCCTCTGATTGCCCTGATGGTGCCGCTGTTTCAAATTTTCCGGGAGATCGGCTTGCTGAATACTTACTGGGCGCTCATCCTTCCGTATTCGGTCTTCTCCCTGCCCATATCGATCTGGATCCTCACTACCTTCTTCCGCGATATCCCCAGCGATCTAGAGGATGCGGCCCTTATCGACGGCTGCTCCAGAATCGGCACCTTGGTTAGGGTCATTTTTCCTCTCTCCGCACCGGGAGTCGCAACCGCCTCGATGATCACCTTTGTCAATTCCTGGAACGAGTTCACCCTCGCATTTTCCCTTATGTCGGAGGAGGAGATGTTCACCCTTCCGGTAGGCATCACCATGCTGCGCGATCAGTACACCATTCCCTGGGGGCTGATTTCGGCGGGAATCATGATTGCCATCGTGCCCCTGGTGGTGCTGATCATCTTCTTCCAGAAGAAACTCATTAGCGGTCTCACCTCCGGGGCGGTAAAAGGATGAGTTCGGCTGAGGATCCCCTCTCCGCCTACGGCTTTACCGTGGAGGGGGAAATCTTTTGGCGCAGCTTTGCTGCCAAGCCGGGCAGTCACGACGACGGCGGGCATCACGGCCCGTATCTCGGCGGGCTGGGGGCCGGCAGTTTCAGCCGCGACCTCTACGGGCGGTTCTCCCGGTGGAGCCTGCAGCCGGGCTATCACCTGCAGGAGACGATTCCGCAGGCGCAGCTGTTGTGCCGCTGGAAGTGCCCCGGAGAGGCGGCGCAGACGCGCTTTATCGGCATAGACCCTCCGCCCGCGTGGGAAGGCTACACCCCCTCGTTTGCCGGCTTTTGTGCGGAACACCGGAGCTATGCCGCGCTCTTTCCGGAGGTGCGGGAGACGTATCGGGATCCGGAGCTGCCCTTTATCCTGACTTTCAGCTATTGGTCGCCTCTTCTCTTTGACAGCGAATCGCCCGCTTCTCTGCCGGTGATCTTTTTTTCCGTCGCGGTGGAGAACACCTCTTCCGAGGCACTGGAGTTTGATGCCGCGCTGTTTTGGCCCAATTTAATGGGCTGGAAGATCCCCCGCCGGACGGCGGTGGACCAGGGCGGCAGGGCGTGGCCCGGCCAGGGGCATGCGGGGAATACGCACCGCCTCTTTGAGCGGGAAATTGCAACCGAGGGCGGGCGCGGACTCGGCGTGATTCAGACCCGGCGGCCGGAGGAGGCCGTGCGGGATGAGATGGAGGGGGAGGCGGCCCTGGCGGTGACGGTACCGGAGGGCGGCAGATGCTCCTCGGAGCTCTGCATGAAGGCGGACCAAAACGCTATCGGGGCGCCCGCCGCCCGGCAGAAGCATACCCAGGGCTGGGGGCAGGAGTATTTTGCCCGCTGCGGGGAGTTGCCCGGCACCGGAGAGCGGTGGCGGGCCCACTGGCACGAGCCGCTTTCGGCGGCGGTGCATGGCGGAATGCGGGTTGCTCCGGGAAGGCAGGCTGCGGTGGACTTCACCCTTGCCTTAGACTTTCCGCTTCTCGTCTTCGGTGAGGAGCGGGTGTGGGAGAAGAAGTATACCCAGTTCTTCGGGGCCGAGGGCAGACACGGGGAGGAGCTCAACCGCTACGCCATCGCCTACCGCGCGGGGTGGTACACGGAGCTTCGCGACGCCCGCGCTCGCCTGCTGGCCCGGCTCGAGGAGCGGCGGGCGCTCACGCTAAAGGGCGCCGGGGCTCTTCTCAACGAGCTTTTTTTTCTTACCGGCGGCGGCAGCGCCTGGACCCGCAGAGAGCACGACGGCGGAAAAGAGGAGCCGCCGGACCTCGGCGGGGGAGAGCACTTTGCCGTACTCGAGGGCTTTGACAGCGGCTACTACTACTATAACACCCTCGATCTCTGGATCTATGCATTTCCCGCACTCACCGCCGCCTGGCCCCGACTTGCGGAACTGGTTTTTGACGATTATGTGAGCAGTGCCCGAGTCTCCGATCCCACCCGCAGGATCGTCTACCGCGAGATGGAACGACGGCCGGTGCTGGAGGCGGCGGCGCTTCCCCACGACCTGGGAACACCGATGGAAGACCCCTGGCACCGGCTCAACGGATACACGATGCGGGATGATCCGAACATCTGGAAAGACCGCACGCCTTCCTTCGTCATCGCCTTCTACCTCTACACGCAGCTGCGCGGCGCCGCCTGTTCCGACGGGGAGTGGCGGATACTGAAGACCCTGGGCGAGAGGATGCTGCGGGAAAACCATGAGTATAACGGCCTGCCGGTGCACCGGCACTTTGGCGACAGCACCTGGGACGCTTTGCAGCTGCAGGGGCTGAGTATCTACAGTGCGGGCCTGGCCGTCGCCGCCTATGCCGCCTTGGAGGCGCTTGCCGGCGACTTCGGCGAGCCGGAGACGGCCCGCAGCTACGGCGAGACCCGCCGGCGGGCGGCGGAGGTGATAGAGGGCAGTCTTTGGAACGGCACCTTTTACGCCACCGACAGTGAAGGGCGGTACCGCTCGTGCATCATGACCGATGCGCTGATCGGCCCCTACTACGCCTCGCTGGCGGGACTCGGGCCGCAGCTCTCCCCCGAGCGCATCGACTCCCATCTGCGGAGGGTTTACGATTACAACTTCCTCGGCTATGCGGAGGGCGGCTTTGGCCCGCTGCTGGTAAACGACGGCGGTTCCGAACGCTTTTCTCCCGACGGCGGGGAGGAGCTGCAGGTCAACGAGGTCATCGTCGGCTCGGCCTGGCTCTATGCCGGGATCTTGGATCATTTCGGCCTGTCAGAGCAGGCGCTTTGTCTGACGGAGGTGCTCCGGGAGGTGCAGTACGAGCGTTCGGGGCTGCAGTTTCGCACCCCCGCCGCCTGGAGTGCCGAGGGCCTCTTCCGCGCCCCGCTCAACCTGCGCCCTCTTAGCATGTGGTTTTTGTTGTTCTAAGGCGATAGAACGTGGCGCTGTGCATGCGGTGCTGCCCCTGGAGAAGATCGCCGGGAAGGACGACGCCACTGCCAACCAGATGGACGTGCTGGTCTACGCACTCAAAGGCCTTGCATGGATTGCCCAGCGCAAAGCACAGGCCGGTGAGACCATCTCTGAGGAGGGGCGTTTTATTCTGGAGGCGCTGTTTGCCACTATTACAAACGCCAACTTCGACATAAAGCGCATAAAGACGCTCACCTACGAGGCGCTACAGCGTAA
>CAYFUX010000001.1:135564-167545 GCA_964346455.1 uncultured Spirochaetaceae bacterium | reverse complement strand
CTGCCGACGAAGATGTGCGCTCCCTCCGCGAGTTCATCGTCTACGGCCTCAAAGGAATTGCCGCCTACGGCGAGCACGCCGCGGTGCTCGGTTACGAGCAGGAGGAGATCTATCGCGAGGTGGTGGATCAGCTGGTGGCAACGACCGAAGAGCGTTTGCTGGAGGACCTGACCGGCGTGCTGGAGCAGACCACGGGCACAGGAGTGGATGTGTATACCCATTCGGAGATGCTGCCGGCCAATTACTATCCGGTCTTCAAACAGTACGAACACTTTGCCGGCAACTACGGCGGCTCCTGGTACCGCCAAGAGCAGCGAGTTTGCCAGTTTTAACGGTCCCATTCTCATGACCACCAACTGTATTACCCCGGTGCGA
Source organism: uncultured Spirochaetaceae bacterium (assembly GCA_964346455.1). Classification (GTDB taxonomy): domain Bacteria; phylum Spirochaetota; class Spirochaetia; order DSM-16054; family Sediminispirochaetaceae; genus CAYFUX01. Next base: position 167,170 of record CAYFUX010000001.1, on the reverse strand, counting down.
AGCAGCTACGAAGAACGTATTTTCACCACCGGCATGGCCGGCTATCCCGGCATCCTGGATGAAGGGCAGTGCAACGACTCCTACTCCATCGCCTCCATTGCGCTGACATTAAAGGAGGCTTTTGGGCTGGAGGATATCAACGACCTGCCGGTGGACTTTGCCGTCGCAGGGTACGAGCAGAAGGCGGTCTGTGTGCTGCTTGCACTGCTGGCTCTCGGCTTCAAGGGGGTGCGCATCGGCCCCACGCTGCCGGCGTTTGTCTCCGAGAACGTCAAGCAAAGCATCATCGAGACCTTTGGGCTCAAGGCAACCTCTCAAGTGAACGAGGACCTGGCGGCCATCACCGCCTAAGCGGACCCGCGCTCAAACGACTGCGGGGGCTTTGAAGATGCCCTGTGCGCAGGCCGGCGGTCCTCGGGGCCGCCGGCAATTGTGCGCGGCTCTGCAATAGCACTGCACATACAACACCCATCATACGCAATAGCCAGCATACATTATATCCAGCATGCGCAATAGCACTGCATAGCGGCCCGCCCACTTGTACCGCGCAGGCGCAAGCATGTATGATGGCGCCGTGGCACTACTAGGCATTCATAAGGTAACTCATTCCGTCGGCGGCCCGCCGCTGCTGTCCGGAGTGGATTTGCATATTGAAGAGGGAGATCGGCTCAGCCTGCTCGGGCGCAACGGCGCGGGCAAATCGACGCTGATGCAGCTGATGGCGGGGCATGCCGAACCGGAGGAGGGGCGCATCACTCGCCGTTCGGGCATGACCACCGCTTACCTCGGGCAGTGGATTCCGGAGGAGCTCGCCGGCACGGCGCTGGATACTGCCGCCGAGGGGCGGCAGGAGCGTATGCTCGAGGCCGAGCGGGTGCTGACGCTCTTCGGCATCGATCCGTCCCGGGAGATGTCCGGCCTCTCCGGCGGGGAGAAGCGACGGGTGCTTCTGGCCCGCGCACTGGCGGCGCAGGCGGATCTGCTGCTGCTGGACGAGCCGACGAATCACCTGGACATCGACACGGTACAGCAGCTGGAAGAGTACCTGCTGCGGCGGGTGAAGACCATGGTTTTTGTCACCCACGATCGTGCCTTTGCGCGGCGGCTGGCCAACCGGGTGGCGGAGATCGACCGCGGAGCGGTCTATGCATTCCGCACCGACTACGACCGCTTCCTCGAGTACCGCGAGCAGCGCCTTGCGGAGGAGGCGCGGCACCGGGAACTTTTTGACAAAAAGTTGGCCCAGGAGGAGGTGTGGCTGCGCAAGGGCATCAAGGCACGGCAGACCCGCAACGAGGGGCGGGTTCGCCGGCTCGAGCAGATGCGCGAGGAGTACCGCCAGCGGCGCGAGCGGGCCGGCTCGGTAAACATGGAGATCCACGACGGGGGACGTTCGGGAAAACTGGTGGCCGAGGCGCGGCACCTCAGTTTTGCCTACGGCGATCTTCCGATTGTCCGGGATTTTTCCACCAAGATCCTCCGTGGCGACCGGGTGGGTATCGTGGGGCCCAACGGCTCTGGGAAGACCACGCTGCTCAAGCTCCTGCTGGGTGATTTGGAGCCGCAGTCGGGCAGCACCCGGCTGGGAACCAACCTGCGGCCTATCTACTTTGATCAGCTGCGCAGCGAGCTGGACCCGGACCGCAGCGTCGCCGAGAACCTGGGAGAGGGGGCCGACACACTCGAGATCAATGGCCGGCGCCGCCACATTATCGGCTACCTGGAGGACTTTCTTTTTCCTGCCGAGCGGACCAGGATGCCGGTGGCGCACCTTTCCGGGGGCGAGCGCAACCGGCTGCTGTTGGCCAAGCTCTTTGCCCGTCCGGCCAACCTGTTGGTCCTGGACGAGCCGACAAACGATCTGGATGTGGAGACCCTCGAGCTGCTGGAGCAGCTGCTGCTCGATTTTCAGGGGACCATCCTGCTGGTCAGCCACGACCGGGAGTTTCTGGACAACGTGGTGACCGACTGCTTTGTGCTGGACGGCAGCGGCGAGGTGGTCGAATACGCCGGCGGCTACGGCGACTGGCGCGAGCGGGAGGCGCAGCGCCGCAGGGAGAAGACGGACGCGGCTATCGGGCCCGGGGGTGCACAAAAAGCCGGCGCCACGGGCGGCGCCACGGCCGCCGGTACCGCCGGATCAGCCGATTCCGGCGGCACTGTAAAGTCCGGTTATACAGCTTCCGGAGGAACCTCCGGCGGCAAGGGGCGCAAGCCGCGCAGCCCCCGACCCCGCAAACTCTCGTACAAAGAGAAGTTCGAGCTGGAGGAGCTTCCGGGCCGCATCGAGGCGCTGGAGGCGGAGAAGGATGAGCTGCAGGGCAAACTTGCGGACCCCACGTTCTATCGCGGCAGCGAGGGCGGGGTGAGCGAGTACGTCGCTCGGCTCGAGGAGATTGAGAGGGAACTCACAGAGGCCTACGAGCGCTGGGAGTTTTTGGAGTCCTTGCCGGAATAGGCGGGCAGGGCGGAGGCGAGCGTTGCGGCGATTTTACGTGTCGCCTCCTGCTGCCCGTTACGATCGAGCCCCGCAGTGGAAATCGGCTCGTGAATCGTGAGCGTAACCCGTCCCGGGACGAGGGACTCGTGCTCTTCGAGCAGCCGGTAGCTGCCGTCGATGGTCACCGGCACCACGTAGCTGTTGGACCTGAAGGCGAGTTTGAGGGCTCCGGCCCGGATGGGCCCCATTGCACTGCTGCGGCTGCGGGTGCCTTCGGGAAACACCAATTTTGCCTTTCCCGCTTCGATCTCTCGTGCCCCCTCTTCGATCACCGCCAGTGCCTGGCGGGCGCTCTTCCGGTCGATAAAGAGGCAGCCCATCGCGCGCATCCAGTTGCTGATAAAGGGCACGTAGCGCAGCTCCTTCTTGGCGATAAAGCCGACCAGCCGGGGGATGGAGGCCATGATCAGCGGGATATCGAAGTAGCTCTGGTGATTGGCTACGATGCAGATGTACTGCGCTTCCGGTAGTCGATCCAGCCCGCGTACTTCCGTTTTTACCCCACCTAAAAACAGCACAAAGCGCGCCCAGGTGGAGGAGATTGCATGCACGTAGGGCTCCTTGGCTCGGCGAAAACCGGGAAGTGAGAGAAGCAGCAGAGGCAGCAGAAAGGGCATAGAGAGCAGGAGGGATATCCAGAGAACGGCAAAAAAGAGTTTGGTGCGTATCATGCGGCCAATCGTAACGGGAGCGAGAAAAAAGCACAAGAGCGCTCCGGTACTATTCCCGGGGGTCCGTTGCTATTCCCGGGGGAGAGTCAAGGTATACTTCGTTATCCTCGTTTTTGAACTGGGCGGCGACGTCGTGCAGCATGATGACCGTACCGATAGTCTCCCCCTGTGTGTTGCGGATCGGTGAGGCGGAGTCGGTGATGCGGTAGCGGGTGCCGTCTCGTGCATAGAGCAAGGGCGGATTTTGATATACACCTACCCGGTAGACTGCCTCCTGGGCGAGCGCCGCGGCGGGGAGAAGGAAAACAAACAGCAGGACCAACAACCCGTGCCGCACCCGGTCTTATGTTGTAGTGCCCTCTGCTCTGCTTCCCTCTGCTCTGCTTTTTTCTGCTTTCCTCGGCTCTATTCCTTCCGTTCTTTTGGTGGCGGCTCGTAGGGAAAAGTGATCGTAAACTCCGGATACGGGGCTTTACGCAGTGCTATCTCGGCGTTTAATTGGGCTGCCAATGCGCAAATGAGTTGCAGGCCCAGAGACTCGGAGCGGTGGAGGTCGATATGTTCGGGGAAGGGGGCGCCGGTGTTCGAGATCCGCAACTGCAGGCGGCCGTCTGTGGAGTGCGGGCCGAATCGCAGGGTCACGGTCATCTGCTCCTGCGGCAGAGGGCCGTGCTTGATGGCGTTGGTGGCAATTTCGTTTACGATAAGTCCAAGGGTTACGGCGGTACGTGAGGAGAGCTGAAGCGTCTCAATCTCGACATCCAGAGTAACCTGTGCGGCGTCGTAGGGGCTAAAGAGAGAGTCCAAAATCTCCGTGCAATAGCTTCGAAAATCGATGGAAGTGATGTTGTCGGAGCGAGCCAGATTCTCATGAACTCGCTGTATCGCCTCTATCTGACGCTGCAGATCAGAGAGGTCCGCTTGACCGCCCAACTCGTTCGTTTTCAATCCTATGAGAGAACTCACCATAGAGAGGTTGTTTTTTATGCGGTGGTTGAGCTCTCTCATCAGATGATCCTTTTCTTCGAGAGCCCGCCGCAGCTGCGTTTCCGTCTCTTTTGTCCGGGTAATGTTGGTATGAGTGCCGATGACCCGCAGCGGGGCTCCCTCTTTATCCCGCTCCATTACTTTACCACGGTCCAATATCCAGACGTACCGCCCGTCTCTCCCCTTCAGACGATGTTCGTTGATGTAGTAGGACGTGCGGCCGTCCAGGTGTTCCTGCAGGTCCGCAAAACAGCGCTCCTGGTCCTCGGGATGGATGCGGGAAGACCACTCTTCTATAGAATCGGAGATTTCCTCGTCCTGAAAGCCGAGCATGGCTTTCCAGTTGGGAGAAAAAAATACTGTGCCTGTGGTTGCATTCCAGTCCCACACGCCGTCGCCGGCCCCTTCGAGGGCAAAGCGCCAGCGCGACTCGCTGGCAGCGAGCTCCGCTTCCATTTTTTTACGGGCGGTGATGTCGCGGACAAACTCCACCACGCCGGTTACCCCCCCGTCTTCCGGGTCCTTGATTGGATAGCTGTGAAGCTCGAGCCACTGCTCCCCTCCGCTCCGAGTGTTACCGGCCACGACCTCGGTTTCCGTGCGGCCGCTCTCCATGCAGCGGAGGGAGGGGCAGGGACTGCATTGTTCGGCCCTGGCGTGGTACGCGTGAAAGCATCTTTTGCCCTCCAGGGGGATCGAATCCGGATACCACCGCTTCATCACCGAGTTGACGTAGCGAATCGTGAGATCCGGGTCGAGTACGCTGATTCCGTCTTGAATGCTTTCAAACGTGGACTCGAGGAGGGCATTTTGATCGCGGATAATACGGTTGTGCCGATGCTCCTCCGTACTCTCCCTGAGGACGAGCACTACCCCGGAGATAGCGCCGGCCCCGTCCCGGATGGGGGCCGAGCCGTCGGATACATGCAGCTCCCGGCCGCCGCCGGTAATCAAGAGCGTCTGTTCGCTGAGGGGCGCGATCGCCCCGCTGTTCACTACCCTGCTCACCGGGTCCTTCACGGGGATTCCCTGTTCGGGGTCGACAAGCCGGATCACCTCAGAAAGCCTCTTGCCTTCCGCCTCCGCGGCCGCTGTGCCGGTGAGCTCCTCCGCGGTGGGATTCATGCGCATAATCCTTCCATCGGTGTCGACGGCAATCACCGCATTGTCGATCGACTGCAGGATCGTTCTCTGGTAGGCTTCCTGCTCTTCTAAGGTTCTGCGCAGTGCTTTTTTTTCGGAGAGATCCCGGACCATCACCAAAGCACTGTCACGCCCTTCGTATTCGATCGGGACCCCGGAGGTATCGACCCATACTTCGCTTCCGTCGAGGCGGAGGAATTTCAGCTCGAGTCGGCTGTCGACGGGTACCTTTTCCTCATTCAAGAGACGTATGCGCTCGCGGATCTCCGCGTGATAATCGGGGTGAAAACGCTCCATCACAGGGGTGCCGATGAGCTGTTGCGCGGATTCGGTGCCAAAAAGACGCACCGCGGCGGGATTGAGATAGGCAAACTGCTTGGCGGTCTGCACGAAAATCGGCTCCGGCGCTTTTTCCACTATAAGACGAAAACGTTCTTCGCTCTCGCGGTAACGCCGTTCCCGCTCTCGTATTTGGTTGTGGGCGTCGAAGAGTTCGAAAGCCATGCTAATCGCTTCTATCAGTACAAACTCTCCGGCATTTTTCAGCACATAGCCGTAGCGGGTGATGTGCTTTACCCGATCCACGTATTCCCGTTCGGTGTGGCTGGTGAGAAAGACGATCGGCAGTTCACGAGACTCAAGAATTTGGCTAGCCGCTTCAGTGCCGTCCATCCCTCGGCCCAGGTCGATGTCCATCAGCACCAGGGCTATCTCCGGTTCTTCCCGGACCGCCTCCACCGCAGCACGGCCGGAGTAGACCGTTTTCACCGTATAGCCGTAACTCTGTATAGTCCGGGCCTGGGAAAGAGCGATTACCGCTTCGTCTTCGACTAATAGGATCGTTTTTTGCATATACGTCCTTTTTTGTGCTCCCCGGGAGCACGAGTGTGCCTCTCATCGGCATCATTGCCGCCTTCTCCGCCTCAGCCGCCGCGGCCGCCGTCGATGACCGGGTGAAAGAACGCAAAGAGCCGCTTTAGCCTTCCGCCGTCACCCGCTCCAGTACCTTTTCATGGAGCTCAAGGTCACGGGTGCCGAAGAGAACGAAGCGAATCGTAGCCACGTGCTTCAGCTCCGGCACTGTATCCCTCACCGTACGGAACGCCACCTCGGCGGCTTCCTCCATGGGATAGCCGAAGGCTCCGGTGGAGATGGCGGGAAAGGCGATGGAGGCGATCCCGTGCTGATCCGCCAGCCGCAGTGCATCGCGGTAACAGCGCGCCAGCAGCTCGTCTTCCGGCTTGTCCATGCCAAAGACCGGTCCCAGGCAGTGAATGACCGAATCGTTGGACAGATTGTGACCGCTGGTAATCACTGCTTCACCGGGCTGAATGGGTGCAAGCGGACGACACTCCTTATCGAGACCCGGCCCTGCGGCCCGGTGGATGGCTCCGGCTACGCCGCCGCCGATGGTAAGCTCCGCATTGGCGGCGTTGACTATCGCCGTCATATCGTCCTGTTTTGTAATATCACCCTGAACGCATTCGACCTGTATTCCGGATATGGTTTTTGTCATACTGAAGCGCCTCCTTTGGACGGGAATAGATGTTCATGCGCTACAAAACCCGCCCTGAATACAGTATAGCAAACGCAGCCACAGGCGGCAAAGTGAAACAGTCGGTGCATTGCACAATATCGGGGCTTTCTATAGTATATACAGCAATGACCCAACTCTGTATTATTCGACACGGCGAAACCGACTGGAATCTCGAGGGGCGCACTCAGGGAGCGGCGGATGTGCCGCTCAACGAGCAGGGGCGGCGGCAGGCCCGTTGCGTTGCCGCCTACCTTGCCCGGCAGCGGTGGGAGGCAATCTACAGCAGCCCTTTGAGCCGCGCCTTCGAAACCGCCCAAATTATTGCCGAGGCGGCGGAGCTTGCCCCGATTCACAAAGACCCACGCCTGGCCGAGCGCGATTTTGGCGAGGCCGAAGGGATGGACGTGTACGAGCGGCGCGCCCGTTTTCGGTGGGGGGATATTCCGGGGGCCGAGAGCTGGGAGCGGGTAGCCGAACGCGGTCTTGCGGCGGCTCTCGATATCGTGCATGCCAATCCGGATGCCCGGGTGCTTACGGTGGCCCACGGCGGGCTGATCGGCGGTTTGCTTGCGGAACTCAGCGGCGGAGAGCTGCGCCCCGGCCGGCCTTCCCTCGGCAACTGCTCGATGACCATGCTCGAGTACGACGGCGGCTGGAGAATTGCCTGGTACAACCGGCTTGCAGAAGACTTTGATCCGGACTGCGAGCCCGCCGCCTCACGCTCCTGCTGAGTTCTCTTCGCTTCTTTTATTCTCGAAAGGATGTATACAAGTGCTTATACGGGAGTGGGAGAATCTACCCGGAGCGCAGTCTTTTTCGGGAAATTTGCATTCCTCCCCTGGTCACGCTATACTGTAAGTGACACATCAGCCGCACAGCGAGGAAGAAGTATGTCCGGTACGATACTGCTTATAGAGGACGATCCCATGGACGCGACGCATCACTCCCGGCGTCTTATGCGGCACAGCTACGAAGTGATCACTGCCAGTAGGGGGGAGGAAGCGCTGCAGCGGGTGAACGATACGCCTTCCATCGAACTCGTGCTGATGGATCTCGAGCTTCCCGGAGCAATGGATGGTGCGAATACTGCCAGAAACATCCTAAAACAGCGGGAACTGCCGATCGTGTTTCTTACAGGACACACGGAAGACTCCTATACGCATAAGGTGGAGGGGATTACCGCCTACGGCTATGTAGTAAAGGGAACAGGCGAGCCTCCGCTCATGGAGTCGATTCGCATTGCCCAGCGGCTCTTTGATGCGATGCAGCAGAGTAGGGAGCGGGAACACGCGTGGCGTAAGATGATAGAAGGGCTGACGGAGGGGATATGGCGGCTCGATGCCAAAGGCTACACCGTTTATGCAAACCCTGCATGTGCGGAACTGCTCGGCTCTTCTGTGAAAGAGATGCACGGTACGCATTTTGCCGAGTATATCGGAGAACGCGAATATGAGGAAGCCGCCGGACTGCTGCAGTTGCCGGCCGGGGAACGCCGCGGCGGGTACAAAGTCACGCTGCGCCGCAGCGACAGGAGTTTGCTGCCCGCGCGTCTGAGCATATCCGCTCTTGCCGCTGAGGACGGCTCTTCCGACGGTTTTATCGTGGCCGTAGCGGATGCAGCCGAGGAGAGTTGAACGTATCCGTGCTCGGCACCACGTCGCAAGGAAGGTCTGCATACAGCGGGGGAATAACCTGAGGCGGAAGCGGGCATAGATTCGGCCATGCATGTTTGCATGCATGGCCGAATGAAATTGAGGTTGGTCACTTACGTTGTGCGTTGTCGTATTACTCAGGCCGCTCCTTGACCTCTTCGCCCTTGGGGCCAATGTAGCGTCGACCTAGACCGGTGATTGCAGCAATCAGCATTACCGCCACCAGAATCCAGCCGTGAAATACATAGGGTACGGCTTGAGCGGGGTCGATCGCATTGATAAAGTCGTATTCTTCCGTGAGCCCGGCGATGGTAGAGACTCCCAGCAACACGCCGCCGCTCCAGGGGAAAATGTAGCCCAGTGCGGAAGTCTGTGCGTCAAGAAAGTTTGCTTTGCGATAGGGGTGAATCTTGTATTGATCGCCGATTTCTTTCACAAAGGGGCTGGCGGCGATCTCTGCGGCGGTGTTGATTGTAATGACGCTGTTGAGCAGAGCAACGATAGCCCACATGGCTATTTCTGCCCGTCGTACAACGCCGTTAATCTTCCGGATCGCAAAATTCCTGATGGCTTCCATGGTACCGCCGAGGCGAATCAAATAGCCGGCTCCGACGATCAGCAGGATAAGCACTGCCATGGGCACGTAACCCAGGATCCCGTCCGCGATGGCTCCCTGTATTTCACCCTCGCTGAGGTTGAAATAGAGGATATCTTTCGGAGCCCCAAGGCCTATAAGCAGAATCAGCACCACGGCGGTGATAATGCCCCAGGAAAGGGATGTGATAAGATGTTGACCTTTCAGCGCCAGGGTAATCACCAGGGCAAAGGGAATAAGAAGAACCAAGCCGCTGGGATTGGTACTTTGATTCATGATTTCGGAGGCTTGGGCGGAATCCACCCCTCCGGATCCGGCGGCGCCGAAAATCAGAAAGAGGATCAAGGCGGGGATGGCTGCGGTAATGGCATACTTGAAACGGGATTTCACTACGCCAGGAACATCGGTCTCCTGCGTGGTGGCCGAAACAATGGTCGTGTCGGACACCGGAGCTAAATTGTCGCCGAATGCAGCGCCGCTCAGAATGGCGGCAAACAGCACGATCGGATCGCTGCCCACGATCACTCCCGCAGGATACATGAGGGTACAGAACGCCACGGTTGTCCCGTAGCCGGTGCCCACTGCCGTGGCAAACAGAGCGGTGAGCAAAAAGGTGACACCGGTGAACATTGCTCCCTGCACGCCTGTAATAGCACCGAGCCACACGAGGCCTTCCACGAGGCCGCCGGCTTGCAGCACTTCGGCAAACATCCCGGCCCAGAACCATGCTACAATGGCCACGACGCCCACTGATTGGGACATGCCGTCAAAGACGCCCTGGGCGTAGTTTTTCCATTTGCTTTTAGAGAGGAACAGTCCCAGTGCCAAGCCCAGTACTGCCCCGACAATGAGACCGGGGGTGGTCGAGACGTCCAGAACGCTTGCTACGATGGCCCATGCGATAAAGAAGATCATCGGAAGCGTTGCACCCAGTGAGCCTAGGCGAAACTGAAGCTTCGTTACCTCTTCCTCTCCGGAGCCATTTCCACTTTTAGAGTTGTGCGGCGATGCTTCATTTGACATGTAGTTCTCCTTATTTAAATGTTAATTTTGATGTTTAAAGGACACACAGCACATCAGAACATAGAGCATCCTTTAACGGACACGATTGTAGCAGCTCCGGTGGAAGGCGTCAAAAAAAATTGTTATCTTAGGCACATAGGCGGAACTGCGGCCCTACGTTGCCGTCCCCGTAAATACGCGCCGCAGCAGTTGAGCGGGAAAGAGTTCAAGCCGGAAGGCGAGTGCCATCGCCAGGAGACCTTGTGCGGTATAGACCGCGAAGACGTTGTGAAATTACGAGCATTCTCCTATAATGTATTTGGAATGAATATGAACGCCAGGGAATATATATGGCCTGCACGATACTACTTGTAGAGGACGATGAACTGACGGCTGCAGTCGAGTCCCGTATGCTCGAGCGGCACGGCTACAGGGTGGTGAAAGTTGAGGAAGGGGTGCAGGCAATCGCGACGGTTGAGCGCGAGCCGGCAATAGAACTCGTCCTGATGGATATAGAGCTAAAAGGCGGAATGGACGGCGCGGAGGCGGCTCGCTCGATTCTTCAGGTGCGGGAGATACCCGTGGTCTTTCTCACCAGACATACCGACGAGGACTTTGTCAGAAGAATCGAGGGAGTGCCGGGCTACGGTTTTGTCCTCAAAAACACTGGTGAGGCGGTGCTGATCGAGTCGGTTCGCATGGCACAGCGACTCTTCGACGCCACGCATCTTATTCGCCGACGGGAGCGCGAATATCGGGAGTTGATAGAGACGGTCAGGGAAGGGATATGGCGCGTAGACGAAGAGGGCTACACTACCTACGTCAACGAGGCGATGTCGAACATGCTCGGCTATGACCGGGGAAGTATGCTGGGCGGGCATCTCCTTGATTGTATCGACGAGACGTCCGGGGAAACTGCCCGGCGCATTCTCGGACAGAGAGGCGGCGGCATATCCGAGCAGTATGACCTCACCTTTCGATGCCGAGACGGAACGCAGCTCGATGCGCTTGTCGGCGTGACCCCCTTGAAAGAGGAGAACGGTACTCGGCGCGGCGTGCTCGCTGCAGTGATGGACATCACCGAGCGCAAACGGGGTGAACGGAAACGTGACGAAGACCGGCGGTTCATTCGGGATGTGCACGCGCTGGCGGACATCGGAATGTGGCGCTGGGACTACGCCACCGACACGGTTTACTGGACAGAGGAGCTCTATCGGATCGCAGGGCGCGATCCCGCCGAACCGCCCCCCACCTATGCCGAACAGCCCGGACTGTATGCCGCCGAGAGCTGGGAACGGCTGCAGCAGGCCGTGAATGAAGCCCTCGAGTCGGGCCGCCGCTACGAGCTGGAGCTGGAGTTGCTTCGCCCGGACGGGGAGATTCGCAACGTGATGGTTATCGGTGGGCCGCATTATGATGCGAGCGGTAGTATCGACGAACTCTACGGAACGATACACGACATTACCGCCTATCGCCGGGCGGAGGCGCGGCGGGAGGAGAGCAACCGCCGTTTCCAAACCCTGCTGGAGTCAATCACCGACAGTGTCTTTGTCGTTGACCACTCTTTCCGCTATGCAATGGTCAACGAGGCGGCGTGCCGTCTGGCAGGTCGCCGGCGGGAGGAGATGCTGGGGGAATCGATCTTCGAGATCTTTCCCGGTTTTGACGAGACGGAGTTTTTCCCGGCCTTTCGGGAGGCGATACACAGCCGTGCGCAGCGAACGCTGGAAGGAAGCTACCCCGCCGGGGGCGACGAAGAACGGTGGTACGAGATCTCGCTCTATCCCATAGAAGAGGGGCTGCTCTGTATCAGCCGGGACGTAACCGAGCGCAAGCAGGATGCGGCCCGGCTGAAGCAGGCGCTTGCGGATAAAGATCAGCTCATGCGGGAGTTGAACCACCGGGTAAAGAATAACCTCTTTATGATCTCCTCTTTGATCTCCCTCAAGGAGTCTACCACGGATCGGCCGGAGGAGTACTCCGATATCCGCAGCCAAATTGACGCGATTCGGATCGTCCATGACAAACTGCATAAGACCTCCGGAGTGCGCCGAATCAACTTTGCCGAGTATGCGGAGGAGCTTCTCGATACCGTCTTCTCCCACTTTGTAGAAGGGCAGGTACGGGTCGAAAATCGGATAGAGCAGGGGAGCTTGCCTACGGAAACGGCCATACCTCTCGGTCTGCTGATCAATGAGGTGGCCACCAACGCCATAAAGTACGGTTTCCGCACCGGCGAGGAGGCGCGCTTCACCGTAGAACTGCGGCGGGACGATTCCTCCGGATGGTATACCCTTGTCCTCTCGAACTCAGGCAACCCGTTCCCCGAGGAGAAGGGGCTGGATGCCCCGGAGACCCTCGGCCTGCGGCTGATCGCCTCTCTCTCAGAGCAGCTAGGCGGCTCTGTGGAGCTGGTCAAGCGTCCCCAGCCAGTTTTTACCGTCACCTTTCCGGGAGAGTAGTCCGGCCGATGGGAGTTCATCAGCAAGGGCCTGTCCTTGCGGTGCAGATATGTTAAAGTGGAAGAATATGGACATTTATGAGCTGCACCGCCGTTTTCCCGCCGCCGCCGATTATCTGCTGCAGATATTTATTATCGAGCGCGACTACGGTACCGTCACCAATCAGCGCCTCGCCGAACGACAGGGAGTATCGAAGCCGGCGGTCACGCAGTCCGTGAGCCGCCTGCGCGCGCTCGAAATGGTGGAGCAGGACCGATACGGGAAAATCCGGCTTACCTCTTGCGGCCGCGAGCTGGCTGCGGCGGTGCTCGAGCGCCACTATCTGATCGAACACGTGCTCGTGCACCTCCTCGGCTATCCCTGGGAAAAGTCCGATCGCGAGGCGAAGGAGCTGCAGGAGATCATCAGCTCGGACCTGACCGAGCACATTCGTGTCCGCCTGGGGCACCCGGAGACCTGCCCCCACGGCAACCCCTTTCCCGGCTCCCCCCGGGAGCGGGCGCTTATTGAAGCGCCGCGGCTTTCAGAGGTCGAGGAGGGGGAGACCGTTTCGCTCGTCCGGATTACCGAGGAAGGAGAGGAGATAGCCGGGCTTCTCGACTTCTGCGACCGTCACGGGCTCAAGCCCGACACCAAGCTGCAGCTGCTCGCCCGGGAGGTGGAAGGACGGGCGGTCCGCGATGCGGCGACGGGACGGCGGTATCACATTCCCGACGACTATGCCCGCTTTTTCTGCATCGAGCGCTGACGCGGCCCCTATCTGATAGACGCAGAAGCAATGGTCAACCGTACCGCCTGTCCGCGCCGGCGAGCTGCTCCGCCGCCCCTTGCTGGACAAGGCGTCCGCCTGCCATCACACCGATGCGGTCGGCGAGTTGAAAGGCCTCCTTGGTGTCATGGGTGACCAGTAGGGCGGCAAGGCCCGCATTCTCCAAAATCTCCCGTACCTCTTCGATCACCCGCTCCAGGTAGCGCTGTCCCCGTTGCGGCCGTGTTCTCTTCGGCCCGGACATGCCAAAAAGGCGTTCGCCGAGCTTGTCGAGCGGGTACAGCCGGACCTGGTGGCGGTGGAGGAGTGAAGATGCCCGCGCGAGGGCGGTACAGCGCGGCTGTTCCATGTCCTTCGGTGTCGATCAAATTGGACAATTAGTGAAGAGGGCGCCGGGGTCCTTTTGTGCTTGACGTGCCCTTCGGGCTGTGTTGTACTACTGTTGCAACTCTGCGGAGGCATATATGAAAAGTGTATCAGAATATACACATGAAACGCCCAGTACCGAACTCTACCACTTTCTCTCCCAGGCGATTATCCACAAGGAAATACAAGATTTTTCTGCCCTGTTGGAGTTTGCCGATACAATCCCGATAGATAAAAAGACCGCTCCGGTGTTCGAAAAACTCTTTGTGTTGATTCGCAAGCTCTATTGGGGATTTTTTTGCAATATAAATCGTAAAGACTTCCCTTCCGTGTGGAAGGAGTTTGTGCTTCCTCACAAGCGTTTCCCCGAGTGCGGAGATTTGAAAAGAAACTTGACGATATCCAATGTATACGTGGGAATTCTGGACCTGCACGGATACACCAGCTTTTGCGATCAACATAAGAACAACCTTTCTATGCTTCGGGCGCTCGACAAGCTAATCCAGGTAGAGATGACCAAACTCGCAAAAGCGCGCGGAGTGGTGCTTCAGCGGCGAAATGGGGATGAGATGGTTCTCGTGGGCACCCGCGCCTGTGATCTGATCGAGCTCACCCTCGACATCATCGAGGTGTTTGAAAAGAAGAAAAAGATTAACTCTGAGCAGCGGCTCTCTTTACCGGACATGTATATCTCTGCGGGAGTCGCCGGAGGAAACAAGTTCACCCCCTTCATCATCACCAGGGACGGTGATCTGTCCGGCGGGGTGGTGAATACCGCAGCGCGGTTGCAGAGTCGGGCCAATGAGCTTTCGGGGCATCGTTCCCGACTTGTCGTAGGGCGAACGGTGCACAGTAGTTACCTTAAGGAAGTCGAAAAACGGCCTGAGGAACAGCAAGAGCAGCGGCAGATACATTTTATCGACTCCGGGTACATCTTTTTCAAAGGTCTCGAGGTGGCAGTCTGTGAGGTGCTCTTTGACGAGCGAGATATGTACAGAATCTATGCGCAGGAGAACCTGCAGGAACTCATCAAGGCGGTGAAAAACGGTTCTTGGCGAGAGGGGGTGTTCGAGAGTCTGCTCCTGTTACTCATTCGCCTGTACAAGTTCATGCCTTCCTTTCACGTCGACATGCCCGATTCAGAGACTGTCTCTTCCATGGACAACGAGAGCTTTGTTGCTATGGCCCAACGGGTGCTGAACAATTTTAAGGCAAAGCAAGACTTTCTGGAGGCTTTTTCAGGGCTCGAGCAGCTTGTGGAATACTCTAAGTCCATCCCCGACTTCGATCGTCTCAGTCTCGAGTACGCGGAGCAGATTCTCGAGCGCTATCGGGCCATCATACGCGATTTCGAGCACCGAGTACAAAACCGTACCAAAGAGCTGGCCGACACGGTTCTGCCGACTAAGTATCGGCAGATCTATGCCAATAATCGGAAAGTCATCATGGTACAAGAACGGTTGGACAGCGAGATCCGCCGGCATATGCCTAGCTCGGAAGTGAGTCAACTCTGGCGGTGTGCCGTCGGAGCGCACGAAGAATTGGGAGACCTTACCATTCGCAGTGGAAAGCAGTAGCGAGCGGCTGGTCGAGATAATGATATGTCGCGAATTCGATTCAGCCGGTCTCTTCCTACAGAAAGTCGCATCGCCGCTTTGTTTTACCTTCCCAGGGATTTACAATCTCTACTCCTGTATTGCGAAAATCGACTACATTACGGGTTGCCAGTAAGGCGGCATGCTGTAAGGCTGTAGCCGCAATTAAAGCGTCTATGACTGGCAGGGGGTGACCTGAGGTCTGCGCCTCTGCGGCCAAATCACCCCAACGCACTGCAGTTTCCTCATCAAAACTCACAATACGTTCTTGAAAGCGTTGACGTAACTGCTCAAGCCATACCCTGAGGGCGGTACGCTTTGCACCATCCGGAAGTAACTCGACTCCCTTCTCCAACTCGCCCAGCACAATCGTAGGTAAATGCACCTGTTCCTCCGGCACGCTATCCAGCCATGCAATGACGTTCGGAGAAGGATTGGGGCGCAACACTTCGGATATCACACAGGTATCGAGTAAAATCATAGCTCGATTTCACGGCCTGTATCCCGAGCCCGCTCAATGTTCAACTCTGCACGCGGTGCTGACAAAAAGAACTCCTTTAAACTATGCGTCCTTTCGGTTAGCCGTCTATATTCGTCCGCCGGCAGTACTACCACCGCCTCCCGGCCGTGACGGGTAATTATCTGGGCTCCGTTCTCCAGGCAGACATTTACAAGCTCACTAAAGCGGGCCTTTGCGTTTTGCAGGGACCACGTATGCATGCGAATATCCTCCGTGTATAGTATACCACGACTAGACAGACTAGTCAAATTATACCGCATGGTTTTACAAAGATACGTCCGGATACAAAAGGGCTATAGAGCGCATCATCGGCAGCACGGATGAGATCAGTAATCACGACCGGTGAGTGGGCAAGTTTTCGGGCCAGAGCAGCTTCACGCTCGAGCGACCGTGCCAATTGCAGTCGTGCGGATTCTACCCGCTCCACCGCATAGCGTTCTCCGAGGCTTCGAATCATCTCTTGAACCTCAAAATAGAGCTAATTTCCCGCTATGCCGATAAACACGAGAAAAAATAAAAGAGTAGTGAGAAGAAACCGTGTTTTAAGGGAGTGGGTCTTCTTAAAGTTCATGTCCCTTAGTCTAAAAAATAATAACGATAGGGACAAAGTTATGACAAAAATCCATGTAAAAAAGTTAAACAAAAAAAAAATGGCCAAGGTGTGCTCTTCACTTTGGACCCGGCTAAAGCTAGCCTGTGATAGGGCACGTATCATACGCATCATAAGGCTCAACCTAAAAAAGACTTGCTACTTTCCGTCTATATATATATCCTTAAGACTATAGGGCCTGAGCATTTCAGAAATCGAAATTTTTCTATGTGCCTCAGGATTGTTTCACATTATCCATAGTTCGGTGGTTGGATGAAATGAAGAGCACGCGTCAACGAAAAGAGGATTACATTGCTCTGCAGATGCTGAAATCATGTTACAGCTGCTACTCTGAAGAAGCGCAAAAGGTTATGCTCTCCTTTGCCTCCTATGTAGGAGGCTTCAAGATAAACAAACACACTGCACCACTGTTTCTCAAGATCATGGAAACTAATGAACCTGAGGTCGTTGATGCCCTGTTGAAGAGTAGGGAACCTTTTTTCTTATTCAGACACATAAAGCCAAAACAAGAGCTGCTTGCAACTGCCTTTGAGATCCTCTCGGAACAGGATCCGGTTTCAATTTGCAAGCCGGTCTTGGTGGTTGTACTGGGGCTGATAGATATGGCCTACAAGAATCCTGTGGAAGGGAATAAAGTGCATGAAATCGGCACCTTTGAGCTGAACCATCTGGCGAAATACCTCAATGAAAAAGAAGATCAATACCAGGACATTAACCACATTATTTTACGTATCCTCGAGTACTTTTATCACGCAGAACACGAGTTGCCCCCGGATCCAGCTGGCAAGAACTCAGGAATCTATTCTATGCGTATCAGACTAAATTTTCTTGATAAAAAACACTCTCTGCACGATATTATCCCCGAGCAGCTGATGGGCCCCCTGTATCAAGATCAACCCAGACTCGACTCACTTGATAAATTGCGCATCCAACCTTCTTCAGAAAGCAATCACCAGAATGGCCAATAGATTTGCAATCCGCGCAGCGGTAAATGAAACGATAAAAATTGCCGAATCCGGCTAGATCCATAGCGAAACGGAGTGATGCATGAGTGACATTGAAACCATTCAGAAGGCTGTTGAACACATACGAAGCATACCGCAGGAGATTCGCCCTCGTACGATCGACGGCGAACCTGGCGGGCTTCTGGATCTTACTCGTGCTGGAAAGGATATATACATCCTTGGTGACCTCCACGGTACGATCAATAACCTCAAGGCAAGTTTGGAAACCGATCAGCTGGAACAGAAGATAGAGAAAGATCAAGCAATTTTACTACTTCTCGGTGACCTCATTCATGACGACAGGGTAGGCTTACTCACAAATATGCAACCGAGCCTCGATACATTCGAACACACCGTAGATCTTATCAACCGCTTTCCGCACAATGTGTTTATTATTAGAGGGAATCATGATACATTTGATGAACAGGTGGTGAAGAGCGGAATCCCCCAGGCGGAATTGTTCAGACAGTACCTTTTAGAGCAGAGAGGACGAGAGTACGTACAGGTTGTACAGGAGTTTTTTTCAGCCCTTCCGTTGGTATTTCTCGGAGATTCATTTCTTGCCATTCATGCTGGTCCCGTACGTGGAGGAGCCAGCAGAGAACATCTTGTAGAAATATATCGCTATGCAGAAGATATGTTCCAACTCATGTGGAACAGAATTAACCAGATAGGTTCGGTGCCTAACAATAAAGAGTATGGACCGGATGACATTCACAAGGCTAAGGAACTGCTCGGGTACAATTCGGAATCCTACTTCATTGTAGGTCACAATCCTCTTCTAGATAGAGGCGGTGACGATTCAATATGGTTCGATGTAATGGGAGTGAAAAACTATATAATCACCTACAATGCATTGCCGGAGAGCTGTCCCATTCTACTCTTCAGAAACGGCGAAACGAAACACATTCTTTTGTATGCGGACTTAAAAATTAAGAAACCTCGATTCGTCCTCGGTGATTATTGATAAACAAAGGAGATTCCCCAATGCAGGATGAGCATATACCTTTATTGAACAACATAGTAGACACACACATCGAAAATATTTTTGGCTTTGATATCCCCTATCACCAACTACTGGAAAGTCTCAGCACAGAAGATATCCTAGTTCCCTCCAAGGAGGCGCAGGTACCTTTTTTTGCAAGCATAAAGGACTACCAGGGAGCGTATTATAAGAACAACACAGATAGCTTTTGGATTATCAAACCTCTTGCAGCCGATGAGCTCTTGCAGGCCCGGCTCGGTATGTTCGTATACTTTCTCAATCACATTACCGAGACAGTTTCCGCACCAAGCATTGTCACAAAAATCAACGGTAAGCATCATAAAGCCTCCAAAATCATCCCTCGTACCGAACAGCTCAGCGGAGCCCCCTACCACGCGAACAAACATCTTACCGCTCAACTGAGTCTTGACCTGATTAACAGCTGGATCTATTTCGACGAGGATCGCAATCCAAACAACTATCTCATCTACTACAATTCCAAAAATATTCCTGTAGTGATCACAATAGATTTCTCCAATGTTGATCTTTTGTCCAAAGGGATGAAAATCCAGGGCAAAAATGAGATCTTTGGCTGGGAGAGAAAAGAGAAGACTCGCTACATGACGCCGTTAAAGAACGAGCAGTTTTATGATTACTCCTTTGATTTCTACCGAGTGCGGCTGGATAAGTTCAAACGTATTAATAGGGAAATGTTGCGCTCCATTGGGAACGCGATTTTCTTGGATGAACACAATAATCCGGATGAGAAAACGGTCAATCTCATTACCGACAACATCCTTGCTCGTATCGAGTATGTCTACTCGTATTTTGAGAAATGGTTTAACGATCCGGAGAATAGAAAATTGCTGCAGAAGCGCAGCAAAAAGGAGATGAAGGATGAATACCGGCTTATGGGCAAGTTTTTCAATGGAACTTGAACCGGTAAGCTCTTTCCCCGTCCGCTGATTCACTTTGTAGTATGTGCCGTGGGGTGTACCAGCGGAAGCACTGCAGAGTACATTATACTACCGGAAGTAAAAAAGAAGGGCTGTCTAATATATAAACAGCCCTCTTCTTTTGCAACAAAGTGATGCACCTTGTTATAGGATCGAAGGAAGTTTCGATTACTCTTCCTTGAACTCCTTCTCTTCTCGAGGGGCGACCTCGAAGTCCTGGTAGTTCATGCGCACCAACAGTACCTGCGGGATCACCTCCACCATCTCTTTCGTGTCGTCGAAGAAGTGGTTGCGAATATCGCTGGCGTGAATGGCAACCTCTTCGAGCTTTATGTCGTCGGGATGCAGTCCCTCGAGCTGACTGATTTTCTCCAGCACATCCAGAATCACTCGGTTCAGCGAGTCTTCCTGACCTTTCTCCTTGTCCAGGTGTTTGCCCAGTGCATTCAGATCACTGACGGTCAGCGGAAAGATGTTGTAGCCGTCCTCCGGGCTGTTGTACAGCGCCTGCACCACCCCCAGAATCACCGACAGCGTCTTCGGGTAGATTCCGCCTGGGTGCCGTTCGGCCAGCAGACCGAACATCGCCTGCGCAATCATGTGGTTCGGCTGAATGCTGCTGAGAAACAGGAACGGATCCCGCTCTCCGACCAGCGCATCGATCACCCAGTGATTGCCGATCTCGAGGGTCTTGATAAACAGGGGGTAGTTCTCGTTCGTTAGCCCTGTCTTGCTCAGAAACCGCGCATACGTCATCGACGCCTCTACCGCCTCGGGAGTCCGGCAGGCGAGGATGTCCTCAAGTTGCCGCAGTTCGACCTCCGCAATGTCTTCACTTGTATATATCTTCTGCTTGTCTAATATGACCATGCCTCTCTCCTTCTTCCTTACTCAAATACTCGCTGCGGCGCAACTTCCTTCACAAGGTAGTCCGACTTCACCAGCAGCACCTGCGGAATTGCATCTTCCAGCTTCTTCCTCCGGTCAAAGAAGTTGCTGCGGATCAGCGTCGCTTGCCGCGCTACCCGTTCCATATGCTCGTCACCGCGACCTTCCAGCATCGTGATTCGGTCCAGGATGTCGAGAATCGTCCGATTGACCGCATCCTGCTGGCCAAGGTCCTTATTCAGATGTTTGCCCAAATTGTTCACGTCGTTGATCGACACGTTGTGGATGTCGTAGCCGTCTTTCGCATAGCTGTAGGCCACCTGCAGCACTCCCAGAGCGATCGATAGCGTCTTCGGATAGATCCCCCCCGGGTGCCAGTTTGTCAGCAGCCGAAAACAGGTGGAGATCAGGTGCTTCGTCGGCTGGATCGGCGTCAGCAGCAGAAACGGATCTCCCTCGCCGATGAGCGTGTCGATAACCCAGTGGTTATCAATCTCCAGTAGCCGCAGAAACACCGGGTAGTTCTCATTCGTCAGCCCGCTGTTGCGCAGATACCGCACATACGTCAGCGCCGCCTCCACCGCCTCCGGCGTTCGGCAGCCCAGGATGTTGTCCAGAATGCTCTTCTCCACTCTTGTGATTGATTCCGACGACCATACCCGCTCGGTATATTCGTCATTGACCTTTGTCTGTTGTGGCATGCCCCACTCCTTATTCATATTGTTTCTTCTTTATATATTTTCTTCGCCTTCGCCGCCCTCCGGCGTTTGCGTACCGCGCGGGCTCATGTTCTCACTCCGGTATTCGCCTCGCTCCATCAGCAGCTCCGGTATCTGCTCTTGCATTCTCTGCTGCGGATCGAAAAAGGCGTTGCGCAGGTCAATGGCGTGATTCACCAAATCCTCGTACTCCTGCTGCTCACTCAGCCCTTCCAGCACTATGTCGCCTATGTCCCCCAGAAAGTCCAGAATCTGCCGGTTTGTCGAGTCCTCCTGACCCTTCTCCTCATCCAGGTTCTTCGCGATCGCGTTCAGCTCTTCCTCACTCAGCTTGTACTTCCTCAGTCCCACCTTCGGATCACGATAGGTGCTCAGCAGCACTCCAAGGGCCACCTCGAACACCAGCGGGTGTAGCTCTCCGGGGGCATATTGGTACATGATCGCGAAAAAGGTGCGGATAATGTAGGGGTTCGACTCCAGTCCCAGAAACAGCAGGTTCGGATCGCTGTCGCCGACCATCGCCTCTACAATGCTGTGGTTGCCGTTCTTCAGCAGCTCCAGCAGCAGCGGGTAGTTATCCGGGTTGACCCCGTCCTGCTTGACGTACTTCGTCAGCTCCACTCCAGCCTCTACCTGTCGTTGTGTCTCAGGACGGAATATCCGCTCCAGCACCTTCAGACGCTCGGTGTTTACCTCTTCCTCTTCAAGTATGTTCTTCCACGCTTGCTCTGCCATGTTTTATCCTATTCCGTATAGATGTACTCAGGACGTATACCCGCCTGGGGGGTTCCTTCCTCGAGCAGCACATCCGTAATCGCATTTTTCAGTGACCGCTTGGTGTCGTAAAAGCACGATCGTATTTTTCCGGCTTGGGTGGCGATGTCCACTTTCTCACCGAGCTCTTTGTACGCGTTTAATTCATTCATTTCATTGAGGTATCGGAGTATTTCCAAAATATGGTGGTTGATAGGATCGTCATCTCCCCGGTCCTCACGAATATGTTTGGCCATATTGTTTACATCAGGAATAGAGAGGGAATACATTTCATATCCGCGATGAGCTTCCCTGTAAACCAACCGGAGATACGAGAGGAGGATCTGCATAGTTTTCTTATTCAGCTCATATCGTCTTTTATAAGCAAACAGGCTGAATATCTGTTGGATAATGTAATAGGTGGGAATGACTGGTTTGAAAAATTGATCCAAATCCATGCCTTCGGTGAGCCCGTCAATCACCCACTTATTGTTAGTGTTTAGCACCTCGAGAAAGAGGGGGTAATTTTCCGCAGTAACTCCGATTTCATTGAGTACGGAAGCATACGCCATTGCAGCCTGGACTGATTGCGGATTGTCAACCTTCAAAATGCGCTGCAAGTAGTCCAGCTTGAGATAACGGATGTGTTTTCCCGCGTCATATAGGCTCTCTTGTTCTGCCATCGTACCAGCTTCTCCCTATCTGGATAAAAAAAATCTAACTAACTATCTTCACACGATATATATCTTGCTATTTACAGCTTAATCTATATTAACGCCGTGTCAAGTTTTTTTATTGAATAACAGATGTAAAATGTCATAGTATGAAGATATAGGGAGATCAAACCGATATTTACTAGAAGATGGGACAAGAAAACGTTGAACAGCTGATTAAAAAACTCATTAATAAGATCCAGCCCTACGGGTGGACGCCGAGCTCCTTCAACGAAATCAAACAGCTGACCCAGAAAACTGATCCTTCTGTTCTGAGAAACTACATTTCCTCCCGCCTCCAAATGGGTACGGGCAAGCCGCTTCCTGACAAGGAAGAGCACATCATCCTCATAATCCTGTGGAACTTGTTGCAGAAGAGGGATGCACAAACTCTATCCGCTACTATGTATCGGCATCTGCGGGACCGCCTAAACGGGCAGGATGTCAATTTTGGTGTTCATGCACTGCTCAATGATCACATTCCTCTTCCCCGCTCGCTTGTATACGACATTACCGAGCGACTACTGCTGAATATAGAGGTCATGTATGCAAAGATCGTAAATGATTTCAGAAAGGTGCCCGCACAGAACACCGATAACGTTATTTTATATCTCACTCTTCACTACTGCAGAAAAGACCTCAATACGCAGAATAAGGAGATGATTGGTCTCATCCTTGCCCACATTCAGGCTGATGTACCCGCGGAGTTGCTTGAAGACGTGAAAGTCTTTCTGACGAAGACCTTCCTCCAGGAAATTCAAATTTCCGGACACCGGGTACAGATCGATGAAGAGCTCTACTCCGAGCTTAACCGCCGTTCCAAAGAGACAAAAGAAAAACAACAAGAGCAACCCGTCAAGTCACGCGAAGTAAAAAGTCCCTGGGAACAGATGAAAAAAGATATGGAAAAGTCTGCCCAGACCCAAAGGGCTGCTGCACACAAGCAGAGCGAAAATCAGGTTATGGAAAATCAGCAGCACTCAGCTTCGGAGAATCGTTCGGAAGCCATCTCGAAAACACCTGAACCCACTCCTTCAAGATCGAGCAGCACTCCAGCCTCATCGGAGGAAGATGAGGAAGATGAGGAAGAGAAAGGGGAACAAAAGGAATCTTCCGACGACAGCGAATTCTACGATCATCCCCAAGAGGAGAACTCTGCTACAGCCCCGAAGAATGAGAGCTCCCTTCCGAACTCCTCCGAGACGGAAAAGCTCCAGTCGGAAGCGGATAAAAAAAAAGCTTCCCCTAGGCAGGAGGAGTACGAGACCTTTTCCCCTAGCCTCTCAGAGCATGAGGATCGCAACCTTCGACAAGATGAAAACCCTTCGGGTACCTCCGGCCACTCTTTTTCACAACAAGCAGAGCAGCCGGAAGAGACGTCAGAGTCGCCCGGTAATTTCATTTCTGTGGATGAATCATCCCGTGATGATCAGGAAGAGGATAATTCCCCCGGCGACAGTACCTTCCACTTTACCTACGAAACCCCTTCAAACGAGATAGAGGGCATTCGCTTGAAGAGTCTCGACTATCAAGCAATAAGCAGCAGCAAGCGCGAGGCGGAAGCATCGGATGAGAACTCGACAATAGAGTCTTCCGTTGAAAGCGAAGAGGAAGAAGAGGTGGACGAAGAGGAAGAAGCTGCAAGAACCCTGGAAGATATATCTGAAAAAAATCCTGAAGAAACACCCGAACAAAGCCTTGAAGAAACTGCTCCCGATGCTGCCGCGGGCGAATCTCCCGACTCCGAGACGGAGCCTCATAAGCCGGAACCTGAGAGTGAGAAAGAGGAAGCACCACCTATCGATGGGCAGAATAAACTCGAAGATCACGACAAGGAGCAGCATGACGTATTTGAGCAAGAGCGAAAGGGGAGGGGGCCACTTCTGCTCGGTTTAGCTGTGCTGCTTCTCGCCGGCGCTTCTACCATACTCTATCTGACCACTGCATCCGCCCCTCAGCAAGAAGGCAATCTATCGTCGAGCGAGCAAACTGCTCCACAGGAACAGGAGACAGAAACAGCCGAATCGGCAGCGGCGGAACCGGCTGCCGAACCGGCAACGGAGGAGCCTGTAGCGGGGGAGGGCCAGTCAGAGAACAATGAACCGACAGAAGCGGATACCGAGAGCGTGATTCCTGCAGATGCCGAACGACTCGAACTCTCCTCCGGCGGTGAAAGTTACACCTTTTTTCTTCAAAACAACCGGGTTCTATGGCAGCCTGCGGAAGGAGACCATTTCTACAAGCTCTTTGCCTTTCTACAAGACTACCAAGGTTCCGGGCCCCAATCGCTTATCGGTGTTGCTAATCTAGCCTGGCTTGATTTTTTGGAGCTCCTTCGCGAACTCAACCCTGACATCGGCCAACTCGATCTCATTTATCCTGAAGGTATCTACGCAATCAACCGCCGATGAAGATTTCTTTGGTTTTTATGTGGCCAGCAGTTGTCGGAATAATTCCTTGATTTTTCTCAAGCAGGTTTCGATAATGAGAGTATGAATGCACTGCTATATGTGATAGGCGTGTTGTTGGTTCTCATTATTGTGGAGTTGCTCATATTGACCATAGAGGTAGTGAAGCTCTCCTCGTTGCTGCAGAATGTGCTGATCAACAGGAACAGTGAACCACGGGATACCCAAGATACCCGCTCATTGGCCTCGCTTTTTTCTCAACTGACGGACCTTCGGGAAAAAAAAGAGAACAAGAAGAGCGAAAAACCCGGTTCAGATGCTACCCGCTCCGGCACCTCAGTTGGCAAGAGCGTCATGAATTCTGAAACACAGGCCACCTCTCTTGAGGAGCAGGAAGCTCCTTCTGAGCGTCAAGAAGTTTCTTCTGAAGGTCAAGAAGCCTCCGGTTCGGCGCCGAATGAAGAAAGCGCGGGTGCAAGCGCCTCCTCGGGACGCAGGAGCCCCTCTTCCTCATCAGGCAGAGGGGAAACATCAGCGAGCAGAGAGGGTGCTTCGGAAGGTGCTTCGGAAACTCAGACGGCAGTGAGCAGTTTCGCTGTCCTCAAGTGCCCGAGCTGCGGCAGAGAAAACAGTTCCTTTCGCAAAACCTGCTATTTTTGCGAAACCCCGCTGCAGACGTGATCTTCTTACCCCTCAGATCCCGGTGAGATGAGTGTGAATGATCTTCCGTCCTTACTGTATGAGTTCTCTAGGTTTGAAACGGCGTTACTGCTCATCTCCGCTCTTATCGGTCTCATTACACTACCGCTTCTGGCGCGGAGGAACACCTCAATAGTGGTGAGAACAGCAGTGGCGGGGATCGCTATTATCTTGCTGTTGTATTTGGTTTCTTCAGTTTTGTCAGGTATCTCCATGGAACGGCAGCCTTCCCATGCCGGTTCTGAAGCGGTGCGGAATGTGGTCCACACGGTCTCCAGTACCCTCAACAGCTTCTACAGCAGCCCGATGGGTATGCTACTAGGTTCCGCCGGTCTTGCAGTAATCAAGATCATTGCCGCCGCCTTTCCTCTTGGAATCGGCTACTTGCTCATCCGTAGTAGGTATCCCGGTGTGAAGGACCGCAAACGCTGCAGCAGCTGTCACTCCATCTTTCCGCCGCGCACCCATGCTCATCAACACTGCCCCCATTGCGGCACCTACTGGAAATACGAAAAATAGGCCGCACTTCACTTTTTTCGTGAAGCACGGCCGTCCCTCACTGCTACACCGTCTACGCGATGTTTTCTGCTCTATCGCTCCTCTTCATCGCCTTCTTCACCGGAAGCGGAGGATCCTTCCTTCTCACTGCTCTCTTCAGTGCTCGACTCTTCTGCGCCGGTTTGTTCCTGCTGTTGTCCGGCATCGCCGCCGGTCTGCTGTTCGGTTCTTTCTTCGGAAGCCTCTTCAGTCTGACTGTTTCCTCCAGAACCGCCGGCGCTCTCCTTCGAGCCTTCCTTGAACTCCTTCTCTTCTCGAGGGGCGACCTCGAAGTCCTGGTAGTTCATGCGCACCAACAGTACCTGCGGGATCACCTCCACCATCTCTTTCGTGTCGTCGAAGAAGTGGTTGCGAATATCGCTGGCGTGAATGGCAACCTCTTCGAGCTTTATGTCGTCGGGATGCAGTCCCTCGAGCTGACTGATTTTCTCCAGCACATCCAGAATCACTCGGTTCAGCGAGTCTTCCTGACCTTTCTCCTTGTCCAGGTGTTTGCCCAGTGCATTCAGATCACTGACGGTCAGCGGAAAGATGTTGTAGCCGTCCTCCGGGCTGTTGTACAGCGCCTGCACCACCCCCAGAATCACCGACAGCGTCTTCGGGTAGATTCCGCCTGGGTGCCGTTCGGCCAGCAGACCGAACATCGCCTGCGCAATCATGTGGTTCGGCTGAATGCTGCTGAGAAACAGGAACGGATCCCGCTCTCCGACCAGCGCATCGATCACCCAGTGATTGCCGATCTCGAGGGTCTTGATAAACAGGGGGTAGTTCTCGTTCGTTAGCCCTGTCTTGCTCAGAAACCGCGCATACGTCATCGACGCCTCTACCGCCTCGGGAGTCCGGCAGGCGAGGATGTCCTCAAGTTGCCGCAGTTCGACCTCCGCAATGTCTTCACTTGTATATATCTTCTGCTTGTCTAATATGACCATGCCTCTCTCCTTCTTCCTTACTCAAATACTCGCTGCGGCGCAACTTCCTTCACAAGGTAGTCCGACTTCACCAGCAGCACCTGCGGAATTGCATCTTCCAGCTTCTTCCTCCGGTCAAAGAAGTTGCTGCGGATCAGCGTCGCTTGCCGCGCTACCCGTTCCATATGCTCGTCACCGCGACCTTCCAGCATCGTGATTCGGTCCAGGATGTCGAGAATCGTCCGATTGACCGCATCCTGCTGGCCAAGGTCCTTATTCAGATGTTTGCCCAAATTGTTCACGTCGTTGATCGACACGTTGTGGATGTCGTAGCCGTCTTTCGCATAGCTGTAGGCCACCTGCAGCACTCCCAGAGCGATCGATAGCGTCTTCGGATAGATCCCCCCCGGGTGCCAGTTTGTCAGCAGCCGAAAACAGGTGGAGATCAGGTGCTTCGTCGGCTGGATCGGCGTCAGCAGCAGAAACGGATCTCCCTCGCCGATGAGCGTGTCGATAACCCAGTGGTTATCAATCTCCAGTAGCCGCAGAAACACCGGGTAGTTCTCATTCGTCAGCCCGCTGTTGCGCAGATACCGCACATACGTCAGCGCCGCCTCCACCGCCTCCGGCGTTCGGCAGCCCAGGATGTTGTCCAGAATGCTCTTCTCCACTCTTGTGATTGATTCCGACGACCATACCCGCTCGGTATATTCGTCATTGACCTTTGTCTGTTGTGGCATGCCCCACTCCTTATTCATATTGTTTCTTCTTTATATATTTTCTTCGCCTTCGCCGCCCTCCGGCGTTTGCGTACCGCGCGGGCTCATGTTCTCACTCCGGTATTCGCCTCGCTCCATCAGCAGCTCCGGTATCTGCTCTTGCATTCTC
Organism: uncultured Spirochaetaceae bacterium; assembly: GCA_964346455.1. GTDB lineage: Bacteria > Spirochaetota > Spirochaetia > DSM-16054 > Sediminispirochaetaceae > CAYFUX01. Next base: position 139,282 of record CAYFUX010000001.1, on the reverse strand, counting down.
TGCTGCGGATCGAAAAAGGCGTTGCGCAGGTCAATGGCGTGATTCACCAAATCCTCGTACTCCTGCTGCTCACTCAGCCCTTCCAGCACTATGTCGCCTATGTCCCCCAGAAAGTCCAGAATCTGCCGGTTTGTCGAGTCCTCCTGACCCTTCTCCTCATCCAGGTTCTTCGCGATCGCGTTCAGCTCTTCCTCACTCAGCTTGTACTTCCTCAGTCCCACCTTCGGATCACGATAGGTGCTCAGCAGCACTCCAAGGGCCACCTCGAACACCAGCGGGTGTAGCTCTCCGGGGGCATATTGGTACATGATCGCGAAAAAGGTGCGGATAATGTAGGGGTTCGACTCCAGTCCCAGAAACAGCAGGTTCGGATCGCTGTCGCCGACCATCGCCTCTACAATGCTGTGGTTGCCGTTCTTCAGCAGCTCCAGCAGCAGCGGGTAGTTATCCGGGTTGACCCCGTCCTGCTTGACGTACTTCGTCAGCTCCACTCCAGCCTCTACCTGTCGTTGTGTCTCAGGACGGAATATCCGCTCCAGCACCTTCAGACGCTCGGTGTTTACCTCTTCCTCTTCAAGTATGTTCTTCCACGCTTGCTCTGCCATGTCCCTCACTCAATAATTAATACTGTGGAGTAAAACCCAGGGTGCGTATATATTCACGAAATTCATCCGCATCGCCGTACTTGTCATCATTCAATTTCAGATAGGTATTGAAATCATCGGCAGCCTCCTTCAGCATTCCTTTTTGCTGGTAGGCTCTTCCGCGATGGTTGTAGCAGTTTGCATAATGCGGATCCAACTCAATAGCTTGGGAGAAGTCAGCAATCCCATTATCCAGATCATCAAGCTGGGCATAGACCATTCCTCTATTAATGTAGATGCCTGCTATGGAGTCGTCGAGCTGTATGGCAGAGCTGTACTCTTTCAGAGCTTTTTGGAGCTGATCCCGGGCCTCGAATACGTTGCCTCGATTGTTGTAGATCCAAGGGTCTTTTGGATCGAGCTCTAGCGCATGCTGATAATCCTCTATGGCTTTGTCATAGTTGCCCATATAGTAATGTACGTTGCCTCTTCGTAAAAAGAGCTTCGGGTTTTCCGGCTGATGGGTGAGCGCTTCATCGAGAACGGGTATCTGCTCTTGGTACCGTCCTTCGCTATTGAGTTTTTTCACCTTTTCCAGTAACTCTGCTACGGACTTCTTCATGCACCTACTCCTTTTTTGATTGTAGTGGATGCTTATGGCGATATCAAGGCAAAAAATTTACAGATCTTTTTCAGCAGCTTGTATTAAAGAAGAGTTTGAGCATTTCTGTTTGTATTCTGACTTATTCCGGTCTATACTGATGTGAAGAAGCGGCGGGATAGTGAACGTCCCCAGAGGAGCTGCCCCTTTCCCGCTTCTCGTCAGTAAAAAAGTGCCTGCCCCTTCTGCCTTTCCTCTCTTGCGGCGCAAACGGGAGGAATCTTATGGAGTATCGGAGTCTCAGAATCGACCAGCTCAATTTCACTGCGACGCCGGTGAGAAGAAACCGGACAGATCAGGCGATGGAGCGCCTGAAGAACTCCATCGCCGCTACCGCCGGCCCTATCGACCCTCTCCTGGTGCGGGAGCTCGGCGGCCGTGAGTATATTGTCGTGGCGGGGGAGTCGCGCCTGCGGGCGCTCATCGAACTCGGCTATCCGCCGGATTCCCCGGTACCCTGCCTGGTGGGCACCTTTGACGATCGGCAGGCGACCGAGTACGCCCTCATCGAAAACTGCGTACGCAGCCCTCTCACGCCCTACGAGGAGGCCCTGGCCCTGCGGGTTCTGCATCGGGACTGGGGCATGAAGCAAAAGCGGCTGGCCGAGCTGCTGGGGAGGAGCCGGCAACAGATTGGCCATCTGCTGGAGATCTTCGAGTTGCTGCCGGAGGTACGAGCGGCGCTTCATTTGGAAGAGATCACCCTGGGGCACGCGCGGGTGCTCTATCTCCTGCGGAACTCTGCAAGACTGCAAAAACGACTGCTGGAGGAGATCCGGAGCCGGGGGCTCAGCGTGAGGGCCGCCTCCACCCGCGCCCGGGAACTCAACGGTGAGGGAGCACGCTGGCTGATTGATCCGGGGGATGTCTGGGTGAGCAAGGCTGCGCGCCTTTCCATTCACCCCGGTGCGAGCGGCTACCGAGTCAACTTTACTTTTGAAAACGGTGAAGAGCTGGAGCAGTTGCTTATGGTGTTGCGAAACCGGCTGCGGGAGGGGCCTAAGCCGGAGTGAAGGGCCGTACCTGTACACATTCAGGCTTTAGGAACAAAATCATGGAAGGAATACCCCGTTTCGTGGTACTATAGGTAGGCAGACAGCGACATCGATATCGCGATTGCCACCGATAGGGAACTCTCTGCCGATACACTCACTCGATATTACCTAAAGGCCAGTTCTCTCCTAAAGAGAAATGTCGATCTGCATGACCTGCGCAGGTCGAAGGGGTTGTACCTCAAAGAGGTGCTTACCAAAGGGGAAATTCTCAAAAAAATGACCTCTCTTAAGCACTGTCTCACGCGTTTAGAAGAAAAACGGCCCGAGAAATGGGAGGCGTTCTTAGAAGATTACGATCTTCAGGATATCATTTCACTTTACAGTGAAACTCCAAAATCGCCCTTCTGGTGGTAAGGAGACCGCACCCGCTGGGGAACGCTTCAAAAAAGTTTGCTCCAGAGGAGCGGATGCAAAAAGGCGTCACATGACGACAAGTAAAACAGTCAGCTATTACCCGGCCCCGGCCTCTGCCTCTGCCTCGGCCTCCGCTCCCGCATAGGCCGTTGTTTCCGCTTTCTTCGTCGGTGAAAACGCGCTATAGTGGTGCCTATGGAACCTAGCGAAGCACGCTTGACCGCGGCGGTCGTACAGGCGGCGCCGGCGGTATTGGACCGGGAGGCGACGACGGAGAAGACGGTGCGGCTGATACGCGAGGCGGCGGAGCAGGGGGCACGGCTCATTGTTTTCCCCGAATCCTTTATTCCCGCCTATCCGCGGGGGCTCACCTTTGGTTTTACCGTCGGCGCCAGGACCGAGGCGGGGCGGAGGGACTGGCAGCGCTATTACGAGCAGTCGGTGGAGGTCCCGGGACCGGTAAGCCAGGCCATCGGCGAGGCGGCCCGGGAGGCGGGAGCGTGGGTGAGCGTCGGGGTGACGGAGAAGGACCCGGCCAACCGCAGCCTCTACTGCAGCGTCCTCTATTTTAGCCCAGGCGGCCGGCTTATCGGGAAACACCGCAAGCTCAAGCCCACCGGCTCGGAACGGCTCATCTGGGGCGAGGGCGACGGCTCCACCCTCACGGCGGTGTCAACAGCCTATGGTACACTGGGCGGGCTCATCTGCTGGGAGAACTACATGCCGCTGGCCAGGGCGGCGATGTACCGCAAGGGAGTGACCCTCTACATCGCCCCCACCGCCGACTCCCGCGATGCATGGCAGGCGACGATGCGCCACATCGCGCTGGAAGGACGCTGTTTCGTCTTTGGCTGCAACCAGTACGTGGAGAAGGGCATGTATCCCGGGGATCTGGAGTACAGCGGGGAGCTGGAGGGGCTGCCGGAGGTGATGTGCCCCGGCGGCAGCTGCATCGTCGACCCCTACGGCGAGTACGCCGCCGGGCCGCTCTTTGGGCGGGAGGACATTCTTACCGCGGAGTTGGACCTCACCGCTCTCACCCGGGCGGCGATGGATTTTGACCC
>CAYFUX010000001.1:106630-135464 GCA_964346455.1 uncultured Spirochaetaceae bacterium | reverse complement strand
TTACCGCGGAGTTGGACCTCACCGCTCTCACCCGGGCGGCGATGGATTTTGACCCCGCCGGTCATTATACGCGACCGGACGTCTTCCGCCTGGAGGTGGACGAGACGGAGCGGTGAGGGCGGCAGCAGCGGTAGAAGCGGCAGCAGCGGTAGAAGCGGCAGCAGCGGTAGAAGCGGCAGCAGCGGTAAAGCCCGCTGACGCAATGCGGCCGGGACGCTGCCGCGCGGAGCTTCGCTCAAGTGCGCCGCCGGGGTGTCGACTATATAACTGTGATAGACGGAAAAGTGCGTACAATTCGATCCTCCCTCCGATTTTCCCGGCGACGCAGCGGCGGCATCGACCTGCGTACATGGCTCATTGCGGTGCTGCTGTGCTATACGGCCGCCGGCTTCGGGGCCTCCGGGATCGCCGCGCAGGAGCGCGAGGGGTACGGGCTGCTGCCGGCGCCGCGGCCCTTTACGCTGGACCTCTATCATGCACGGATGGCCAAGGCAATGCTCGAGCGGGTGGGGGTGGTGCTGGTACGTACGGGGGAGGACGAGCACAGGAGCGTGGGCGTGCGGAAGGTGCGCATCGAGTATGTGGGCAAGGACTCACGCTATCCGGAGCCCTACAATAAGCGCTATGACCTGCGCCTCAACGGCCGCCCGCTGGAGTGGAGCCGCACCTATATCGAGTACGACTTCAGAATGGTTAACATGCGCATGCTGTTTACCTACCGCAACCAGCGACCGGTCCCGGATGTACCGTACTACCTTTTTAATGGAGGGGCTCGGTAGTTTTTCAGGGTATTACTCTACCGGCAGATAGATGTCAATACTTGTCCCCTCGCCCTTTTTCGAATCGATTTCCAGATACCCGTCGTGTTGTTGAATGATTCGGTATACGGTTGAAAGGCCGAGGCCGGTTCCGTCCTCCTCTTTAGTGGTAAAAAACGGTTCAAACACTTTTTCAGTGCTGGCTTCGCTCATACCGCAGCCCGTATCTTTGACCTTCAGCAGCAGATATACCTCCGCCTCAACACCTTCTTTACCTTCTTTCTCGACCAGTTTTTTCGAGGGTACTTCGATATTGTCCGTGCTGAGGGTGAGGGTGCCTCCGTCGCTCATGGCATCGACGCTGTTTTTTACGAGATTCATGACGATCTGCTCTATCTGTGAGTAGTCGGTAATAATAAGATCATTGCGAGCGTTGAAGCGGGCACGAACGGATATATTTTCCGGGATGAGCCGCTGCAGCATCTCCAGGGAGTCGGAGAGTATTTGATGCACGTGCAACCGTTCTTTTTTACGGGGAGACTCCCCGTAAAAGCTCAGCAGCTGGTCGGTGAGGGCTATACCGCTTTCAGTGCCGTGAAACGCCGCATCGATCAGTTCCTCCTCTTCAGGGGTAATATTGGAATAGGAGCGCAGGAGTTGGATATGCCCTTTGATGGTGGCGAGGATATTGTTGAAGTCGTGCGCGATACCGCCGGCGAAATTTCCCAGGGCTTCCATCTTGTACGACTGCAGCAGCTGTTTTTCCATCCGTTGACGGACGAGCGCACTTACCAGCAAATTGCCTATGGTTTGGAGCAGAGCGAAGTCCTCGTTTTTCCAGCGTACGTGCTCTCGGGTGGAGTCGAAGCCGAGATACCCCTTCAAGACATTTGAATGTCGCAAAGGCACAATAGCGAGGGCTTGAATATCCTGGACCCGAAGAACTTCCTTTTCGTTGGAGGCCTCCGGCGGCAGTTCCTCTAAATTGGTAAGGTTGATATTGCGGCCCGCCTTTAGTTCCTGCACTATCCAGGGAAAGTTGTCCACCGGGAGGTCCTGGAGCATCTCGATCTGCGGCTCTATCCCTGGAGCGCACCACTCGTGCGTATTGCTCATGCGCCGGCCGTCCTCAGAAAAGATAAACAGGTAACTGCGGTCTACCTGTGCAAACTCGCCCATGGTCTGCAGTACCCTATCGATTTCCCGGTCTATCCGATGTACCGGTGCGTCGATAAGGCGCTGAGAGCTTTTCTCGACGATTTTTTCCAATGCAAGGCGGTATTTGATTCCCGTTTTGCGGGATTTTTCCTTTGCCAACGATTGCTCCTTAGCTAAAGTCTCGAGGTAGGTGAGGCGCTGCGCGATACTGATTGCAGCATCCAGTGAAGAGCCACAGTGCAGCGTTATTTCAGCACTTCGACCATCCGCCGGATGGAATCCTCGTGGCGGCGAATCAGCTCCTGCGCGCGTTCGTGCAGGCATTCCATGTTCTCCGGGGCCGCATCGTCCATATTCTCGCTGCAGTTGCCCAGAGGAATGTTGAGTCGATGGTATTCCACCTTCGGCAGATGGGCAAGCTGATAATTCACCGACTGCTCTTGTCCCGCGCTCAGTACCACCGCAGCGGGTACTCCCTTGGAGGGCTGAATCCATTCCAAGACGCCCCAGTGTTTGACCTGCTCGTATTTCCAGTTGGGGGTGAAGCTTCCGGTACCCAGGGAGAACACCACAAACTTACGGGCCCGGGGGAAAAAGCGCTGCGCCTCTACATAGGCGCACATGGCCGGATTGCTGGCGAATACGCCGCCGTCGGTGAGGCTGTGCTCTCGCGCCCCGTCTACCGAAGTGATTTTCACCGGTTCAAAGTAGGTCGGGGCAGCGGCGGAAGCTTTGATGGCGTCGGCCATATAAAAGTTGGGGGGTGCCTTCTTATTGCTCCTGGGGAGGGTTTTTTTTATAATAAGCGGCTCGTGCTCTTCGATGTCGTAGGCGGTGACAAGCACTTTGGTCAGTGCATCCCGGATCGTACGTGTGCCGTAATAACGATCCAGCAGCTCGTGGAAGGGGCCGTCGTTGTATTTTTTCGTAAACGCATGGCGCATCTCCTGTAGCTGATGAAATATGTGCCGCGGGAAGATCTCCAGCCCGTGCTCTTCGTACATGGAGACGAGGCTCTCTGTGGTAAAAGCGGCTTCCCGATCGGAAAACGAGCCGTCATCCAGCTGCTTAGGTGCGGTGAGGCCGAGAGTGATGATGGAGCCGGTAGAGGTGCCGGCGATAAAGTCGAATAACCTCCCGAGGGGCTTTTCTCTGCCCAGCTTTTTCAGCCTGCGTTCCACCTCGGCAAGTACGAGGGCGGGGATATAGCCCCGGATGCCGCCGCCGTCGATGGATAGAATGACTACAGTTCGTTTACGATATTTTTTCATACACCTCTCCTTATTTACTATGAATTATAGCAGAAAAAAACGGGACGAGAAGCAAAAGCGACGGTGATGTGGCTATATCTGGTTACGGATGTTCCAAAGAGGATTTCGGGACTTCTCGCCTAAAACCGTACGGCGGCATTCATGGGCGAATAATCGCGGCGGTACCGGTGCTGTCAAAGGAAAAACGGTAGGCTTCCCCGTGATCTGACCTTTGCTCCGACCTCTGCTCTGATTCCACCGGGAGCACCTGCGCCTCGCCGGTGAGGCGATAATCGAGCGTCTTAGCTCCCATGAGAATATTCACCGTATCTCTGCCTGCTTTGAGATAGTTGATGGTCATGGGCATGAAGACATGCTTGGCCTCATTGGCAGGGATGGTGAGCTCTGCCGGCAGCCTGTCCCGGTCCCAAGGGGTTTCGTCAACGGTAAAGGTGTAGCCCCCCGGGAGTAACTGCACGGGAAAGGAGTTGGGATTGTCGAACTGCAGCTCGTATTCAATGCGAATAATCTTTGTCTCAAACTGGGGAATGCGCACCCTGGGGATGCTCAAGCGCGGCAGCTGCGGGGCGGGTACACTTCCTGAGATTGTTGAGGTGAGCCGGTGGACGGTCTCAGCCTCTGAAGCTGCCTCTATCTCCACAAAAACCTGGTAGGGAAGGCTGCCGGCGGAGGCAGTTGAGGAGGCTGGAGCCGCCTTCTTCTGCAGAGGGACTTGTACCGAAATATCAAAGTGAGTACTGCCGCCGGCGGGAACGGTGCGACTATCCAAAGAACGAGTTCCGGAAGCAAGTTGCTCTCCGCCGCTCTCCAATCTAAAGCGGTAGCCTTGCAGGCTCAGCGCTTGTTTGCCGGGCTGGCTGACGGAGAAACGGAGGCGGAGCCCGGCGGAGGTAAAGGAGTGCATGCGGTGTTCTGTCTCCAGGTGCTGCAGAACCGCCGGCGGGGCCAGTGCAGATTCCATAGGCTCTTCCGGCTGCGGCTCAGTGGCGCAGGCAACGAGGGTAAGTACGAGTAAGGCGGCGAATATCGGAAGGAGAAGATCTGCAGAGAAACCGGAACGGCGGTAGCGCGGTTCTTTCATGCTCCCTACCATACCTTGCCGGGGCGGCGTGATCAATACTCACAGCACAGTTTTTCCGGCCTCTATGCTTCTATATCTATCTCATCGTCTTCCTGGCTCTTTATCCGTCTAGTTTTGGCGGCGTAAAAGCGGCGGCAAAGACGATGGCGAAACTCCGCTACGGAATAAGCCAGGAGGAGAGGCGGCGGATTTCCTCCTCGCTGCCTTCGATCTTGACGACCGGCTCAAACCGGTAATAGATCGTCATCACTTGCGTACCGCGCATGGTTGGTTCGGAAGAGCCGGTGGCCACCAGTTTTGAAAGCGGTTTATAGGTCTGTGCGAGCTCATCCATCACCAAATCGGTGTCGCCGGATGTTTTGATTTCGTAATATCTCATGATGCCTCCTTAGTGCTAGACTATCTGTCTATTCATACATCTTTACGCGGAATTTGCCCGGGAGGTTTCAATCAATCCGCATTTCCTTTTCTTGACTATACCGGCGGGAATCCATACAGTAAAAGCAGTATGGATGGAGTAATTCTTTTCATTAGCTCGCAGGAGTATAATCTTTCATATCTGAGTGAAACCCTCTCCGAGGAAGAATTTGGGGACTTAGAGGTGATTCAATGTCGGGCGATGGAGGAGGCGGAGCCGCTGCTGTTCGAATACACGATCTATCTCATTATTGCCGAAACCGCCCTTCCCGGAGTGGCGGAGTTTATTCGTGAGATGCGGGGGGACGACGCGGTCAAGCACATACCCGCGCTGGGACTGATCGAAACCCGCGACCATGAAACAATACGCAGTGTTCTGGAGGCCGGCTTTGACACGTATCTGGAAAAGAGCGAAGCGGAGGATCTTCTGCTGCCGCACGTTCGGCCTCTGCTCCGTCACAACATCCTGAACGGCGAAATGATTCGCAAAATTTCCGAGCTGCAGGAAAAGGCCATCCACGATTTTATTCAGCTGGATTTGATAAAAAACTACATCCCTAAGACGCTCTGGGATATTGCCAAGGATTTTGCCCACAAGCAGAAGATTGAGATACCCGAGGAAGAGCTGGAGCTGACCATTGTCTTTGGCGATCTGACGGAATTCACCCCTCGTACGCAGCGGATGAATCCGGAGAATGTGATCGGATACCTCAACACTGCCTTTGAGGTGGTCACTCGCTGGGTCTATGAGTATGCCGGCGATATCGACAAGTTTATCGGCGACGCATTTCTGGGAGTCTTTACCGATCCGGAGAGCGCGGTAAAGGCCATGGTAGAGGTTCAAAACGAGTTGGCCCGTCTGAATCGAGAGCGGGAAGGAATGGAGACCATGCAGCTGCGTATCGGCATCCACACAGGTCCGGTAATTCGCGGAAACGTGGGCGGTAATGAGCGTTATGACAACACTTTGATCGGCGATACGGTAAACATCGCCGCTCGCCTGGAACAGATCGCCGCTCCCGGCGGAATAACCGTCTCCGGACAGACGTGCCGGCTGACCGGTTTGGATATCGCCCAAAAACGGCAGCGTACCGTCAATCTCAAAGGCCGTACCGGGGAGATCGAGGTCTACGATCTCGAGGATTTGCTGCATGTCGAGCCTACTGATCTTTCGCTGGGATAATTCTGATGGCCAAAGCGAAGGGGAGCGCCCACCTGGGAAACTGGGAGCTTGTAGTATCGAGCGGTGGCGGGCGGACCTGTAGCGAGGTTTTGTCCACGAGACTATATAGTATGGTGAGGCGGGCCTGCGGCTCATTCTGTTGCAATCCGGTAGGCCGAGCACTATCCTTGAAGTAAGGAGTGCCTGATGAAATTGAAATCGAACGTATATACCTTCACGATGCTATTGCTCGCATTGATTGTCGCAGCCGGCGTGGGAACGCTAGTAAGCTCCTGCAGCGGCAGTGAGGAGAGTATCGAAGTACGCTCGGAGTGGCAGTTGAACATGGAGGGGCTGGCCTTCAACCGCGATGTAATCGCCGTACCGGCGGGTAAAGATATCGTGCTTACGTTGAAGAACACCGATACGTACCGCCATGATTTTACCATCTATGCCACGGAAGCGGCGGAGCGGGTGATGTTTGAGGGGCTCGAAGTGCCGGCACATACTACTAAAGAGTACCGTTTTACCGCGCCAAAAGAGACGGGACACTATTACTTTCAAAACGATGCCTATGCACACAAGATGAACGGAACCTTCATCGTAAGTGATCAGACGGTAGTCCGGCTAGAGCAGTAAGAGTATATAGACCTACTGCGGAGAGCACGTTATAGTACACTGGCTGTGTACGAAACGGCAGCAGCAGAACAAACGAGAGGAGCAAGTACATGCGTGAGATTCGAACTATTTTGATTCTAGTGGTAGTAAGTATGGTCCTGTCGGTAATGCCGGCATTTTCGCAGCAGGAAACCCGTATTGGAGTCGGTTTCGGCAAACCTAACTATGTGCTGATCTATAGGCCCGGGAATTTCGATTTCAAAGGCGGATATGACTTTACCGAAGGCAACGAGTTTATCTACCTGAGCGGAGGGTATCGTTTTGTGGACAATCGGCGTCTCAACGGTCCGCTCCACTTCTCCCTGGGCATCGGGGGCTTCGGAAGGTTCAGGTTCGGCGATGCGGAGAGTACGGACAACATTACCGGTGGAATGCAATTACCGGTCGGAATGAGTGTGATGATCTTTGACCGTTTTCTCGAGTTTTTTGTCGAAGTTGCCCCCGGGATCGACCTCTACCCGCGGCCCGGTTTTGCCGACGTGCCGCTGCAGGCTTGGGCCGGTGTGACGCTGCAGGTCAATTGAAGCACCGAAAGAAGCGTAGCCTAATCGCAGAGTGCCCGTACTATGACGCATCAACATGATCATGCTCACTCAACCGAGCGGGGCTACGGCCCTGCTTTCGCTATTGGAATAAGCCTCAACCTTGTCTTTGTGGCAGTGGAGGTAAGCTGATGAGCTGATTCGGCGGGTCAACGACCTCCTGCGCCGGGAGTTCGATATAGATCACACCACGCTGCAAATCGAACGTGGGGATACTGCCGGCGGCGCCCGGCCGGGATGTACGGATTGTGAGGAATAGAGGCTCGCGCGGCCTTATGTGCGCCCGACGACGCAGCTCACTCAGCCCCGGCCTAGAAGTTTCAGAAGATTTTGATCGTCATATACTTGTCGGGGTTCTCTTTGATGTCCTTCAATAGTGCCTCGAGGTCCGTGAGGGAACTGTTGAGCCGCCGGTACAGTTCTTCATCTTTCATCAGGCTACCGGCGGTCCCTTGTCCCTGTTCGAGCTCCTGAAGGAGTGTGTCGAGCCGTGCCCCTACGCTGTGGAGGCGAGCCATGGCAGAGTCCAGGTTTTTAGTCCCCGCCTCGATCTGCTGAAGACTATTGTTCAGCGGTTTTCTGCTCTCCTCGCTCAGGCTACGCAGACTGGCGAGAGTCTCCTCTAAGTTGTCGCTGTTTTCGTCGACAGCAACTTGGATCTTCTCGGAGGCGGCCCGGGATTCGCGCAGGAGGGCGCGTACTTCTTGCCGGGTTTCACGGTTGAAGAGGGCGTTTAAATTATCGAGCAGAAGCGTGAGCTCCTCCTCCACCCCGCCGAGTTGTGAGGTAATTTCTTCCGCCATAGCAGAAATGCCCCCTCCTGTCGTTCCTTGCACTAGAGTGCCGTTTTCAAGCGACTTCTCGGAGTTGCCGGGATTAATCTGCACCGCCTTGCCTCCCAGCAGACCCGTAGATGCGATAGAGAACTCCGAATCCCGGGGAATGTCGGTGATATTGTTGATGCGCATGCTGACCGTTACCTTCTCGGGCTGCACTTCTACGTCGGTAACCGTCCCGGCTTTTACGCCTCTAAAATGGACTTCCGACCCCTTTCCGATTCCCTGGGCGTTGGGCACCTCCATGCGCAGCTGCAGCCCCTGGACAAAGAGGGGAGACTGCTGCAGAAACAGGATTCCCACTACCACGATAAGCGTGGCGATAGTGATGGAGAGGCCGATAAATAATTCGTTGCGTGCCTGCTGTTTCATATGTTCTCCAAGGTCCCGTTCAAAAAATTGTTAAAGGTTTCATTCTCTTGATGCCACATCTCCTGAGCGCTGCAGGTGAGGATGATATTGCCTCCGTGAAGCATGGCAATGCGGTTCGAAAAGTGAGGAATGGAAGAGATGTCATGGCTGATTACCAAGGAACTGGTTCCCAGCTCCTCGTCCAGCTTTACGATGAGCTTAGAAATGCGGCGAGAGAGTACCGGATCTAGACCGGTGGTCGGCTCGTCATACAGGAGATAGTCAGGCCGCACCGCGATGGCGCGAGCGATCGCCGCGCGCTTTACCATGCCCCCGCTCAACTCTTCGGGATACATTTCCTCGCTGCCCTCCATTCCCACGCGAGAGAGACTGTCGCGGATAAGTTCCTGCCGTTCCTCAATGGAGAGGCTTTCGCGAATATTGAGGGCCAGATCAATATTTTCTCCTACAGTTTTGGAGTCCCAGAGAGCCCCCCGCTGAAAAACCATCGTCATCCGGCTGCGTACCCGGGTGTTGAACTCTCGCTCCGACAGCTCAGTAAGCTCCTCCCCGTCCATGAGGATCGAGCCGCTGTCGGCGGAGATGAGTCCGATAATCAGCTTCAAAAGGGTAGTCTTCCCACAGCCGCTGATTCCCATGACGGTAAGAGTCTCCCCTTGCCTGATATCCAGATTGATCCCTTTTAGGACCGCTTGGCCATTAAATGTTTTTTTCAAATCCCGTATCGTAATCATTCACCACACCATATAGAGCGTCGCGGAGATAATATAGTCGAGCACGATAATAGCAATCGAGGACCAAATGACGGCGTTTGTCGTCGAGTGGCCCACCCCTTTGGCACCGGTCTTGGTTTCCAGACCAAAATAGGAGCCAAAGACCGTCACGAGAAAGCCAAATATAAAGGCTTTGATGAGGGTGGTAAAGACGTCCGTTTGTACGTAACTGTTGCGCATGCCCCTCACAAAGCCGGTCCAGGTCAGATCGATGGTAAAATAGGAAGAGACGAAGGCGGCGAGGATGGCCATTAGGTCGAAAAAGACGATCATTGTGGTAAATGCGATCACCCCGCTAAAGATTCGTGGCATGGCAAGGTACTCGATCGGATTGATGCCCATGGTTCGCAGTGCATCTACTTGCTCGGTAATCTGCATGGTACCCAGCTCGGAGGCGATGCCAGAGCCCACTCGGCCCGAAAGGACGATCCCCATGATAATGGGGCCCATCTCCAGCAGTACGGTCCGCAGAATCAGTCCCCCCTCGATCCAGGCGGGAGTGGTTTCGTCTATCTGCGTCCCGATTTGCACTCCCATCAGCAGTCCCATAAAGATCGATGAAACTATGATCAGAGGAAGAGAGCGTTTCCCTATGTAAATATACTGTTCGATCACTTGGTCCATATACAGCGGCAGACGCCGCAGTGCAAGCAGCGCCAGTACGGTCATGCGCGTCATACGGCCGTAGCTCCGCAGAAATTGGACGGTGAGATGACCGAGACGGATAAACAAATGCTTCATAGTGCTTCAACTCTCGCGCTATAGAATAGCAGAAAAGGAGGGGAGTGGCAAACAGGCGGACAGGCGGCCGAGGGCCCGCTCACTTTCCGCAAAAAGGTGGGGATAGGGGGGAGAAGCGGAAAAATTGGCGGTTAATCCTTTACATATTAAAAAAATAGGTTTATATTTTAAAAAAAGGGTGTCGTCGATTCGATCTTTTATAATGTAAAGGGAAGGCTTATGAGTACAAACATTACATTAGACAAGCTGGTAAAGAACAGCTCTGTGCAGGTACTGGACGGATTGATTCGTCTTAAACCCTTCCGCAACTATATGATCAACAAGGGAAAACGCGTCCTGCATAACAAGTTTGTGGAAGAGAACAAGGACAAAGCTCCGGTGAAGGTGCAGAAGATGCGCACCCAGGTGATGGAGAACCTCCTCTATTCGATCAATCGAGCCATTGAAGAAAACCGGGTGTCCCCCCATGTACGCAAGCGCGTGCTGGAGACCTTTATCGGCAATGTGCTGACCGGGGAGAAAGACCGGATGCGCCCCTTCCGCGAACAGTACGGTCACAATCCCCCTTCGTTAGTTACCGTAAGTCCTACTAAAAAGTGCAACTTGCGCTGCACCGGCTGTTATGCCGCCAGTTCGGAGGATAACAGCAACACCATGGACTACGATGTGCTCTCCAAGATGCTATGGGACAAACACAACGAGTGGGGCTCTAACTTCACCGTTGTCTCCGGTGGCGAACCGCTGATGTACAAGAGCGGTGACAAGGACATCTTTTCCCTCTTTCGCGAGCACAGCCACAACTACTTCCTGATGTACACCAATGCGACGCTCATCACCGACGAAACGGCTCGCAAACTGGCGGAAGTTGGCAACGTAACGCCTGCCATCTCTGTAGAGGGCTGGGAGAAAGAGACCGATGAACGTCGCGGCAAGGGAATCTTCAAACAGACTCTGAAAGCAATGGAGAATCTCAGGAATCACGGCGTTCCCTTCGGTATCTCCCTGACAGCTACTACCTACAATGCGGAGATCATCTTCTCCGATGAGTTCATGGACTACTTCTTTGACCAGCAGGGCGCGATCTATGCGTGGATCTTCCAGTATATGCCGATCGGCCGCAGCTACACGGTGGACCTGATGGTCTCTCCCGAGCAGCGCGAGTGGATGTTGGAGCGGGAGCTGGATCTGATCTACAAGCAGGACAGATTCATCGTCGACTTTTGGAACGGCGGACCGCTGTCCCTCGGCTGCATCAGTGCGGGAAAACCCGGCGGCTACTTCTACATCGACTGGGACGGCAACATCGCCCCTTGCGTCTTTGTCCCCTATGCGGTGGACAATCTGTACGACATCTACAACCGGGGCGACACGATCAGCGCTCCGCTGCGGACCGAGTACTTCAAGAAGTTCCGCAGCTTCCAGGACAAGTACACCGGCTGGAAGACGGACAAGCCGACCAAGAATCTATTCATGCCCTGTCCGATCCGTGATCATCACACCTTTGCCAAAAAGGTGATCAACAAGTACGATCTCAAACCGCTCGATGACGATGCGGCTGCCGCGATCGACGATCAGGAATATCATCAGCGCATGGAAGAGTACGACAAGCGTCTGCATGAACTGCTCGATCCCAAATGGAACGAGTGGGTCAACAGCTGAGGACGTACTGACAGGCGGGAGACGCTGTTTCTCCCGCCTTGCCTCATAACTGGTGCACAGACAGAGCCCGGGAAGCGGCTTCCCGGGCTCGATTATGCTAAGGGATACTCCTATGGTATACTCGTGCTGGGCTGAAACGTTCCTTTCTTGAATCGTAAAGCCCTTGCCGCTGGGGCTTGCTCCGCCATGCGGGGACTATCCTGGAGAGACGGCCCAGCGGGGGAACGGTTCAGAAGGAGAGACGGCCCAGCGAGGGACAAAAGCGCTCAGCTCACCGAATCGGGATGCGGGCCGATGCGGGTGCCGCTGTCCAAAGAGTCGAGCCTGGCCATCTCGTCGCTGCTGAGGTAGAAGTCGAAGACTTCGCTGTTTTCTTTGATGCGCTCGTAGTGTACCGATTTGGGAATGGTTACCACCTCGTGCTGCAGGTCCCAGCGAAGGAGCACCTGGGCGGGGGTCTTGCCTTTGGCTTCGGCGATTTCGTCTATTACCTGGTTGTCCAGCATCTTCCCGCGGGTCAGGGGGCTCCAGGCTTCGAGCTGGATCCCCTGGTCTTTGCAGAAGTCGTGAAGCGGCTTTTGACGGACAAAGGGGTGCCACTCGACCTGGTCTACCGCCGGTACCACATCGAAGTCCCTGAGCAGCTCCTGAATGTGATGAATGAGAAAGTTGCTGACGCCGATTGCGCGCACTTTACCATCTCCGTAGAGCTTCTCCAGGGCTTTCCAGGTATCTTTGAAGCTCTCTTTGATCGGCCAATGTACCAGGTAGAGATCCACCACATCGCTGCGCAGCTTGGAGCGGCTGCGGTCAAAAGCCGCTAAAGTCTCCTTGTAACCCTGTTCGGTGTTCCATACTTTGGTGGTGAGAAAAATATCCTCCCGTTCCACCTCGCTCTCGACAATCGCCTTGCCGACCCCGGTCTCGTTTTCATAGAAACTGGCGGTGTCGATGTGGCGATAGCCGAGCTCGAGGGCCGAGCGAACGGCGTATTCCACCTCAGGTCCTTCCTGCGTCTGAAACACCCCCAGCCCCAACCAGGGCATGTTGACCCCGTTATTCAATTTAGTCGTGCTCGTTAGTGTCATGTACCTATCCTCTCCTCTCACCTCTAAGTGTAGTAGGTCCGAAAGGCGAGGGCAAATGGAAAGCACATTCAAACGGCGGAGCCGTCACCAGCGGTGCGGCGCTGGTCGAGAAACTCCCGCAGCACGCCGGCGGTGTGGGATTCCTCGAGTTGCTCGCGTAGCCGGGAGGGCGGTCCGGAGGCAACCACACGACCGCCTGCCTCGCCGCCCTCGGGGCCGAGGTCGACAATGTGATCCGCTTCGGCGATTATATCCAGGTTGTGCTCGATTACCACTACCGTGTTGCCGGCGTCCGACAGTTTTCGCAGTACCCGCACCAGGTTCTCCACATCGGCCATGTGCAGTCCAACGGTCGGTTCGTCGAGGATGTAGAGGGTAGGTTTGGAAGTTTGTGCCACTTCCTCCCCCCGGCGGGCGGCTTTGGAGAGTTCAGTGACCAGCTTGAGCCGCTGCGCTTCCCCGCCGCTGAGCGTAGGGCTCTGCTGCCCGAGGGTGAGATAACCGAGGCCGATCTCTTCCAGCAGGGCAAGCGGGCGGTGGACGGCGGGAACTGCCCGGAAAAACTCTTCCGCTTCGGAGATGTTCATCTGCAGCACCTCGCCGATATT
The DNA here is from genome assembly GCA_964346455.1 of uncultured Spirochaetaceae bacterium. Lineage (GTDB taxonomy): Bacteria > Spirochaetota > Spirochaetia > DSM-16054 > Sediminispirochaetaceae > CAYFUX01. The sequence goes on along the minus strand of CAYFUX010000001.1, from coordinate 122,320 downwards.
TTTCCCTTTGTATTCAACCTCCAGGGTCTCCCGGTTAAAACGCGCCCCGCCGCAGACTTCACAGGGCACGCGGACATCGGGAAGGAAGTTCATTTCGATTCGCTTTAGGCCTTGGCCGCCGCACTCTTCGCAGCGCCCGCCGGCGACGTTGAAGGAAAAACGGCTCGGAGAATAGCCGCGTACCTTTGCCTCCGGGGTTTCGGCAAAGAGGCTGCGCACTTTGTCCCACACGCCGACGTACGTTGCGGGACAGGACCGGGGGGTCTTTCCGATGGGGGTTTGATCGACCTCCAGCGCTCGGGACACGTGTTCCCAGCCCTCGATATCGCCGCAGCCGCGCAGAGGCGCTTCGCCGGAAGAGGCGGTCGTACGGGATGCAAGAAGGGTTTTTACATTGCGGTAGAGCACCTCCCGCGCAAGGGTACTTTTGCCGCTGCCGCTCACACCGGTTACTACGACAAGTGCCCCTAAGGGCAGCTCCACGTCAATGCCCTGCAGATTATGGAGCGTCGCCTCTCTGATCGCCAGCCGCCGTTCCCAATCGAGCGGATTCTGCGGCTGCAGCAGGGGATGGGGGAGGGGGGAGCGCAGCAGCCGCCCCGTGGCGGAACGTTCATCCTGCAGGAGCTCCGGGAGGCTCCCGGAAAAGATCACCTCTCCTCCCTGTACTCCGCCACCGGGTCCCAGGTCGATCACCTGCTCTGCAGAGCGGATCATCTCCTCATCGTGCTCCACCACCAGTACCGTGTTGCCCTTCTCTTTGAGCCCTTTGAGGGTGTTCATCAGCATCCGGTTGTCTCTGGGATGAAGGCCTATCGTCGGCTCGTCCAGGATGTAGCAGACGCCCCGCAGATTGGAGCCCAGCTGTCCGGCAAGGCGGATGCGCTGGGCCTCTCCTCCGCTGAGGGTGGGGGCGGAACGATCCAAAGTAAGATAGGAGAGTCCCACTTCCTCGAGAAAAGCAAGGCGCGAGCGGAGTTCGGCTACCACGTCTTTGGCAATCTCCCCCTCCCGGCCTTCGGGACGGTAGTCGGAAAAGAAGCGGCGTGCTTCGTGTACACTCATCCCGGCGTACCAGGAGATCGAGCGCCCGTGAAAGCGAACCGCCCGTGCCTCCGGGCGCAGCCGAGAGCCGGCGCAGGCGGGACACTGCTCCTCTTCGTCTTCGGCGGTAATGAGGGGGGCATCTTCCTCATCGCCGGCGTGGCCGGTACCTTTGCATATCGGGCACCAGCCGTGGGGCGAGTTGTAGGAAAACAGGCGCGGGTCGAGCTCTTCGAAGCTGCGTCCGCACTGCGGGCAGGCACGGGCGGTGGAATAGATCGAAGCTGCCGCAGCCGCCGACTTTGTCCCCCTGCCGTCGTGCGTTTTGAGTAGGTGCACCGTCTCCCCGCCAAGCTGCAGCGCCGTCGCCAGGAGGCCGTCGAGCCGGCCTTCCTCACCGGGGTCGACGGTAATGCTTCCCACCGGCAGCAGGATGCTGTGCTCCCGGTAGCGGTCAAGCGTAGGCCAGGCATCGGTGGGCTGGAGCTCACCGTCCACCCGCATGTGGGAATAGCCTTTTTTGCGCGCCCATGCGGCCAGCTCCTTGTACAGGCCTTTGCGAGCGGTAATGAGCGGAGCGGCAATTTCGACCGTTTCCCCGCGGTAATCGCGCAGGATCGAGGAGAGAATCTGCTCCCTCGTCTGGGGGGTAATGGCCACCTGGCAGTCCGGGCAATACTGAGTCCCCAGGCGGACGATGAGAAGGCGGAGAAAATGGTGGATCTCCGTGACCGTCGCCACGGTGCTTTTCCAACCCCCGCGGCTGGTGCGCTGCTCGATGGCCACTGTAGGAGGTACGCCCATTACCCCGTCCACCTCCGGCCGCGAGGCGGGCTGCACAAATTGGCGGGCGTAGGCGTTGAGGGACTCGAGATAGCGGCGCTGTCCTTCGGCAAAGAGGATATCAAAGGCGACGGTGCTCTTCCCGCTGCCGCTGACGCCGGTGATCACGGTGAAGCTTGTGCGGGGAATGCTGAGATCGATGTTGCGGAGATTGTGCTCCCGGGCACCGCGGATGCTGATGGCGCGGCCGTCCGCCGGCGGGCCGGCACGGCCGTCCGCCGGCCCGCCGACGTGGGCAGACGGACCGCCGGCGTCGGAGGCGGGCGCGCTCTTTGCGACCGCCGGCGGGCCAGTAGTATATGGAGCGGCGGGCGCTTCGGCGGCTTCCACCGGTCCGCCGGTCTTATCAACTTTCCCAACTTCATTAACCTCACCAACGGAGGCCGCGGTGCTGCCGGGGAGTGCGCCGCTTCTGCGCAGCGCTGCGGCGGTGTGACCTTTTCCCTCGGCGCAAAGTTGTTGCGGTGGACCCGAAAAGAGCAGCTCGCCGCCGCCGCGGCCGCCTTCCGGCCCCAGATCAACGATCCAGTCTGCCGCGGCGATTACATCAAGGTTGTGTTCAATGACTGCGACCGAGTGGCCGGCTTCGATCAGTGAGCGGAAGGCCCCCAGAAGAACGGCAATATCGTCAAAGTGAAGTCCGGTAGTAGGCTCGTCAAAGAGAAACAACTGGTGGCCGGGGGCGGATTTTTTGCGCCCCTTTCTACTTTCCGCCAGATAGCCCGCCAACTTTAGCCGCTGCGCCTCTCCTCCGCTCAAGGTGGGCAGCGGCTGGCCGAGTGCGATATAGCCCAGCCCTACGTCCACCAGCGGGCCGAGGGCCAGCAATACGTCGGGGCTGCCGCCAAAGAAGCGCAGCGCTTCGTCCACGCTCATCTCGAGCACTTCGGCAATATTTTTGGGCTCGGTCTCTTCGAGAATCTCCGGGTTGGTGGTGGAGATGCGGATATCCAGCACTTCGGGACGGTAGCGGCTCCCGTTGCAGTCCGGACAGCGGAGGTACACATCGCTGAGAAACTGCATCTCCACGTGTTCAAAGCCGCTTCCCCCGCAGGTGGGGCAGCGCCCATTGGGAGAGTTGAAGCTGAAGAAGCCCGCCGTATAGCCCCGGGCGGCTGCTAACGGCTCTTTCTTAAAGCGAGAACGGATGGCGTTAAAGGCCCCCACGTAGCTTGCCGGATTGGAACGGGTGGTCTTGCCGATCGGCGATTGGTCTACCAGCACTACATCGTCGATGTTCTCATAGCCGTGCATCGCCGCGTAGGCTCCCGGCTGCTCCACTGGCTTGCCAAAGAGTTTACGCAGCCCGTAGTAACAGATATCCTGGACCAGCGTTGATTTACCGGATCCACTGACGCCGGTGACCGCCACCAGGCGGCCCAGGGGAATTTCCACATCGATATCTTTCAGGTTATGCGCCGCGGCGCCCATAATGCGCAGGACTTCTCCCGGGCCCGGCGGCCGCCCCTTGTCGGTATCTTTCTTGTCCGTGGAACTCTCCGGTGCGGACGGCAGCACCTGTTTGTCCCCCCTCAGGTATTTGCCGGTGAGCGAGTCGCCGTTTGCGGCCAATTGCTCCGGAGTTCCGTAGAAGACGAGCTCTCCCCCCGCATCACCGGCTTTAGGCCCCAGGTCCAGTACAAGGTCGGCAGCGCGGATTACCTCCGGGTCGTGTTCCACCACCAGGAGGGTATTGCCGGCGTCGCGCAGGTGATGGAGGATGCCGATGAGCCGTCCGATATCCCTGGAATGGAGCCCGATGCTCGGCTCGTCGAGTACAAAGAGGGTGTTTACCAGAGAGGTGCCCAGGGCGGTGGTGAGGTTTATGCGCTGCACCTCACCGCCGCTGAGGCTTCTGGACTGCCGGTCCAGCGTCAAGTAGCCCAGTCCCACCTCGTCCAGGTACCGCAGGCGGCTGCGGATCTCTCCAAGGAGCACCGTGCTTGCCTCGTCGAGTGGCGCCGGCAACTGGAGGCGGTCAAAAAAGGTGCGGAGCTCTTCCAGGGGCATCTGCATGAGTTCCCGCAGATTTTTTCCCGGAAGCTCCCTTCCCACGATGTGCCAGTGCAGCGGCTCCGGAGCTAATCTGGCGCCGCCGCAGTCGGGGCAGAGGCGATAGACGCGGTAGCGGGAAAGCAGCACCCGGATGTGCATTTTATAACTCTTGCTCTCGAGCCATTTGAAAAAACGCTCTATGCCGTACCACTCGCCGTCTTCCCATTCCCCTTCACCCTCGATAACCCATCTCTTGGCCCATTCGGAAAGCTCCCGCCACGGAACGTCGGTGGGAACTCCCCTCCGGCGGGCAAAGTAGAGCAGTTCCCTCTGGGCGGGGGCGTAGCTCTTGGTCTGCCAGGGCCGCACCGCTCCCTGAGCGAGGCTCTTGCTCTTATCGGGAATGACTTGATCGTAGTCGATACCGATGGTGCGGCCAAAACCGCGGCAGGTCTCGCAGGCTCCGATAGGGCTGTTGAAGCTGAAAAGGTTGGGGGAAGGGTCGCGGTAATAAATATCGCAGTGGGCACAGTGCAGATCGCGGGAAAAGTGAAGCGTCTCCCGTTCCTCACCTTCCCGGTCGACCACCCGAACGGTGAGCTCGCCGCTGCCGTGGTGGAAGGCGGTTTCCAGATCATCGATAATGCGGCCCCGCCGCTCTGCGGAGAAAGTGGTGCGGTCCTGGATGACTTCGATACGCTCCTGCCCCTCGGAGTGGTAGCGCAGGTAACCCTGGGCGGTGAGGGCCTCTTTGATCTCCTCGGGAGAAAAGTTGCGGGGAATCGGCACGGTAAAGGTAATCATCATCCGGCCGTGCTGCTGCACGTCCTCGGAGGCGGCAAGGTGGTTCCAGACGGATTCGGCAGTATCCCGGCGGACCTCGCGCCCGCAGCCGCCGCAATAGAGCCGAGCCGCCTTGGCAAAGAGGAGCTTCAGATGATCGTTGAGCTCGGTCATCGTCCCTACCGTAGAGCGGGAGGTACGGACCGGGTTGTTTTGGTCGATGGCGATGGCCGGGGGGATGCCTTCGATCTTCTCCACCTGCGGTTTATCCATTCGTTCCAGAAACTGACGGGTGTAGGCGGAGAAGGTTTCGAAATAGCGACGCTGCCCCTCGGAGTACACGGTGTCAAATGCCAGGCTGGACTTTCCTGAGCCGCTGACTCCGGTTACCACGATCAGTGTGCCAAGAGGCAGTGAAAGAGTGAGGTCTTTTAAATTGTTCTGCCGGGCTCCTTCGATATAGATGTGTTCGTCCTGCAGGTTCGTGTTCACGTGCTGCTTTCCTCCGGTGAAGTGCTCCAGTGCGGTCTCCGTCCTGTAAAGATAAAAAATGGAGGGCCCGGGGGCAAGCCGTCGTGCTTTGTAGGAGTGGCGGATGAAGGGAGGGAACGAGAGGGGAAAAAAAGCAGGATATACGCAGCAGTGCTGCCACTGCCCCTCTCTGCAAACAGCTGTTATTGTGCTACATTATGAAAGACTACAAAGAAGGAGCAGACACAGATGAACGTCAATTCAACCAAAGTTATCGCCACCGTAGGACCTGCTACGCGGAGTTACGAACGGATACGGGAGCTGCTTGAGGCGGGCGTCAATGTGATCCGCCTGAACTTCTCCCACGGATCGCATGCGGAGCATCAGCAGACCGTTCAATTGGTGCGGCGAATTGCACAGGAGCTCGAGGTAGCGGTGGCCATCTTTCAAGACCTGCAGGGGCCGAAAGTGCGTCTGGGCGAAATAGAGGGGGAGGATACGGTCATCAACACCGGCGACTCCTTTGTTATTTCCACTCAATCCTGCACCGGCAACAGTGAAAAAGCCTCCATTGACTACCCTTCCCTCCATGAGGAGGTCAGCGAGGGAGACCGGATCCTTATTGACGACGGTCTTGTCTCTCTGCAGGTAGAACGGGTGGACGGATACGATATCCACACTAAGGTAGTGGAGGGGGGAAGCGTAAAATCGCACAAAGGGGTCAACTTGCCCCATACCGTGCTCAAGAATATTCTGAGTTTCACGGAAAAGGACCGCAGCGACCTCTACTTTGCCTTTGCCAATAATTTGGAATTCGTAGCCCTCTCTTTTGTGCGAACTGCCGACGATGTGCGGCAGCTCTATAACTACATGGAAGAAACCTTTGGTCATACAATCCCGATCATTGCAAAAATCGAAAAACCCGAAGCGCTCGAAGATATCGATAACATCATCGAAATCTCCGACTCGATCATGGTAGCCCGGGGCGATTTGGGGGTGGAAACCTCCACCGAAGAGGTACCGAATATTCAAAAGAATATCATCCGGTCCTGCAATTTGCGGGGAAAACCGGTCATTACCGCCACTCAGATGCTGGAGTCAATGATCGACAATCCGCGTCCCACCCGCGCTGAGGCGGCGGATGTGGCCAACGCGGTTCTTGACGGCACCAGCGCCGTGATGCTTTCGGGAGAAACCGCGGCCGGGAAGTACCCTGGTGAGGCGGTGCGTACCATTGAGCGCATCATCTCCTCCACTGAACAGAGCTCCCATTTTAAGCGTATCGTTGCCGACCGGCGGCCCACCGGAGAGGAGAGCGAGAGCCCGGAACTAAAGAGCACGGCAGAGGCGGTGGGAATGGCCGCCCGCGAGGTAGCCCGTGAGGTCGGCGCCCGGTACATCGTCTGTTTCACTCACTCCGGCGGCACTGCACGGCTCATCTCTAAATACCGGCCGATGATTCCCATCGCCGCTATGAGTCCCATACCGGCGACGGTGCGCCGGCTTGCCCTTTCCTGGGGCGTTCTACCCATGGACATGCAGGATGAGGTGCAATCGGTAGACGATCTATTCGTTCGGTCACCGGGCATGCTCGCAGAGCGGGGACTCGTCTCTAAGGGGGATTTTTTGGTGGTGACTGCCGGAGTGCCGGTAGGCCATCCCGGAAAAACCAACATGATCAGGGTAGTGCGAGTGGACTAAGACCTGTGGGGTAAACCCTGTGGAACAGACCTTGTAGGACAGACCTGGAAGGGCAGACCTTGTAGGACAGACCTTCGGACCGGGGCTATTCCTCGAGCTTCCGCAATTCCGCCGCTCCTACTCGCTCTGGAAGTGGCCCCGAGCCTTCGCCCCTTCCGGTCACCTTTTCCTCCGCAATATCGCGCTCCCGAGCCACCAGGGCGCGGACACGGGGCGCGCAGAACTGCCCCTGACAGGGCCCCATCCCCGCTCTGGTGCGGCGCTTTACCCCGTCCAGGGAGGTCACCGGGATGCCGCGATTGAGGGCGTCCACGATCACCGCTTCCGAAACTTGTTCGCAGCGACACACGATCCTCTCCGGATTCCCCTCCGGCAGTTCGATGCGCTCTTTGATTTCACTGTACGGGGCAAGGGGACGCGGGGTGTTGATGGGCGGGCGCTCCACGGTGAAGCGCGGGTTGGGCGATAGATCCAACCCCATCTCCCGCAGCATGTCCGCCGCCTTTTCTGCAATCGCCGGGGCGGCGGTAAGTCCGGGAGAGTCGATGCCGGCAAGCTGGAGAGCCCCCTCTTCGCCGCCGGGACGGATGATAAAATCCTTGTCCGTCGAGGTGGCGCGGACGCCGGAGAACGTGCGGATGGTTTTCACTATATCAAAGCCGGGCAGACTTTTGCGTGCGTTCTTTACGATATAGGAGAGAATCTCGCGGTCGGTGGCGGTATCCTCTTTGTCGGGAATCTCCTGGGAGTTAGGGCCGAGCATGAGGTTGCCCCAATAGGTGGAGGTGACCAGGATGCCTTTGCCGAGGTCCGAGGGGGGCTGGAAGAGCACATGCTGCGCCAGCTTTCCGGTACCCCGCTGAAGGATGAGGTACTGCCCCTTGCGCGGAGTAAGTGCGATGCGTTCGTCGCCGAGCATTGCTCCGATGCGGTCGCTGTTAATGCCGGCGGCGTTGACCACAAAAGCGGAGTCCACCGTCCCTCCGGGGGTCTGCAGACGGAATCGATCCCCCCGTTTCTCGATATTTGTCACTTCGGACTCCAGCATGAGATCCACTCCGTTGTGCACTGCGTTTTCCGCCAGTGCGATGCAGAACTCATACGGACTGGTGATGCCCGTCTCGGGGCAGTAGAGCGCTGTGAAAGCTTCATCGGAAACGTTCGGCTCCATAGCGCGCAACTGGCGCCGGGTGAGCATAGCGAGCCCGCGTACGCCGTTGGCTTCCCCGTTGCGACGCAGCGCTTCCAGCCGCTCCTCGTCCTGCTCTGAAAAGCCCAGGACAAGGGAGCCAATGCGGGAAAAACCGAAATTGAGCTGATGGTTCAACTCGTCAAACAGGCGATTGCCGGCAATGCTGAGTTCTCCCTTCAGCGTTCCGTGGCTGGCCGTGTATCCCCCATGGACAATGCCGCTGTTGGCTTTGCTCGCACCTATGGAGACGTCGTTGCCTTTTTCAATAATCACCGTCCGCACGTTATAGCGGGAAAGAACTCTTGCGACGGCGCAGCCTATCACTCCGCCGCCGATAATCGCTACATCATACATGGATCACTCCTCCCCCTCTACTATAGGGGAGGAAACGATAGGAGGAAAGGGCGGACAGAGGATTATGCGAGCCAGGGGAATTACTGCTGAAAATACTCCAGTATTGCGGGCTTGATATCCAGGAGGGAGGTGACCTTTGTGCGGAAAGCGGGAAAGAGGTTACTGCGGCGGGAGAAGAGGAGAAAGGGGACGGGGGCTTCGGTGTGGGCGGCCACGGAAGTGTCCTCCGCATTACCGTGATCGCTGACCACCAGAATGTCGATCTCTTCGCCTCCTTCACGAAGAACGGCGCTGAGAAACGCATTGAGCTTGGACACTTCATTTTGCAGTTTTCGGTACTGCCGGGCATGGCCAAAGGTGTCGGTGAGAAAGTATTCAAAAAACACGAAATCCGCCTCTTCGAAAATGGAGCTCAAGTTTTTGGCGGCCTGCCGAGGGGAAATGAGGGGCAGGTCGAATCCGCGATCGATCAGCATGCGGTTGGTTATGTCGGCAAAGACCGCCCGGCCGCGCATATAATCTTCGATGTAGCGAAAGGGGAGACCGGCGGCCTCCACCGAGAGTGCCGAAACCGGGAGCATATTGCGATGACGCTTGCGGCGCTGGCGAAAAAACTCCCGGCTGTACAGGTTGGCGCAGGTGGGCCGGACCTCCATCGCAAGAAGGTCGCGAAAGAGGGAGTGTTCCCGGATGAGAGAGATGAGCGGTTCGTTGGGGAAGGCGGTCAGGTGAAACCCGATTTCCGCCGGTGCGTTGCAGCCGGTCATGATCGCCGTTTGCCCGGTGGCGGACTGTGGAGTCCCTTCCACCCCCAAATGCGTCTCCAGGGGCAGCAGGAGAAAGCGCTCCCCCTCCGCAGGGGCCGACGCGTGGCATAACGGCAGTCCCGTCTCATCCCTGAAAAGGGGGAGCAGCGGATTGACCTCGGCTTTCTCCTCTCCCAGACCTATCCCGTCGATGAAGAAGAAGAAGAGTTTCCGCATGGCCTTTAGTTATCTTCCTCTCTAAGCTCCTCGTGGGCTTGCTCGAGGGATGAGAAGATCGTGAGCTGCTGCGGGCAGGCCGCCTCGCAACTTTGGGTGCTGAGAGGCGGTACATTTTGGTGCTTCATAGCTCCATCATAATAGAAGTCCCGCTAATCGGCAACCTGCGGCGTAACGTCGTTTGATGCGGCGCCCTCATAGGAGGAGTGCAGTTCACACAGGTTACGTACTGTTGCCGCTCTGCTGCAGCCGCTTACCGCCGGGCCGTCGTTCCAGAAGTCGGCCATGAAAAACAGAAGCCGGAAGGTGGAGTAGCAAGTGCTCCACGCTTTTGCGGGTTTCCTTTACATCGCCGGAGCGGTAGAACTGGACCGTATATAGGGCCTGTAACAGGAGGCCCCGAAAAGGGGATGGAACCACGAGGGTATCGTACGGCCTCTCGGCTGGTTTGAGGGTGCGAGAAGCCCGGCGCAAAAGGCTCGAAGAGAAGCTGGGAATTGACAGAATCGAGGCTCTCCATATATCCTTTATCATTAGTTGGGCGGTTGAGTTTTTACCCCTCGCGGCCGAAGATGAGACAGAGATGAGTAACACTGCGCTACCTTCGATATGTTTCGTATTTCTCCTTTTGCTGTTGATACCCTTCTATAGTATCGCCGAGCCTCATACTCTCTCAGTTAAAAAGGGAGATACGCTCTATAGTATCGGGCGTGAGTACGACGTGTCGGTAAAGCAGTTGGTGGAAGCAAACGATATCGTGAATCCCCGACAACTCAAGCAGGGAATGGAGATTACTGTACCTCATACCTACGTGGTGAAACGGGGCGACACTCTCTATAGTCTCGCCCGTGCACACGACACCACGGTTGCACAACTGAGAAGCTCCAACGGGATCGATCCCGATGCAATACTCAAGGTCGGCATGGTCATAAAGTTGCCACACGACTCTTCCACCCGCTCGGCCGAGGATAGCCGGGTAGCGGAGAGGCAGTCAGAAGAGCCGAGTGATGAAGGGCAGGAGTCTGGAACTCCGTCGGAGTCGAAGAGCTCAACGTCAACGAAGAGCGGTGAAAACGGCGCAGTGCAAGAACGAACAAAAGAAGTTCTCGAGGAGCGCAAGAAGCAAGAGTCTCAAGAAACGGCGGTGCGGCCTGCACGCTACGAAAAAGGGGAGAAGCCGAAGTGGCCTCACACCGGGGAACGGGCGAGCCTCACCGGGAAACTAAAGGGCACCCAAATAACAGGCAGCAAAGGTGACAAGATCGTCGCCGTTGCGTCCGGAAAGGTTGTGTGGGTGGCACCGTATAGAGGATACGGTAAACTGGTGATGGTGGAAGCGAAGAGTGGAATGGTATATGCATACGGAGGTAATGAAAACGTCTATGTAGAGGTTGGCGACCGGATAAAGGCCGGTACGGTTTTAGGAACCCTGGGCATCAACCCGGTGGCGAAAGATGCCAAAGCCTTCTTCTTCGTATACAAAAATGGTCAGCCCATCGATCCGGAAAAGGCGCCTCGAGGATGACGGGCGATATGGAAATCGGAAAAATCGTTGCAATTAACGGAGGTTCGGGCTCGGGTAAAACCACCATCGTACGAAAAATTTCGGAAATCGTGCCCGACTTCGTCTTTATTCCCCAGGATAACTATTACAAGTCCGCCGAATACATTACCAACACCAACATTACCGCCTTCAACTTCGATCACCCGGAGGCCTTTGACAACGAATTGCTCTACGAGCATCTCTCCGCGTTAAAGGGCGGACAGGTGATCGATATGCCTCAGTACGATTTTGTCCATCATCGACGCAAAGAGGAGACGATTCGTCTGGAGCCGAAAAAATTGATCATTTTCGAAGGGATTATGACCTTTTTTGATCCTCAGATTCGCAGCTTGCTGGATTTGAAGCTCTATGTGGACACCCCAGACGACATTCGATTTATTCGCCGCTTGCAGCGGGACGTGAAAGAACGTGGAAGAACCGTGGAGTCGGTCATTCAGCAGTACCTAGAAGTGGTCCGTCCGGGGCACTACGAGTTTATCGAGCCCACCAAGATCTACGCGGACCTCATTATTCCCGAAGGGGGCTTCAATGACAATGCGCTGCAGGTCTTGACCAGTTTTATGCGGGATATAAGCTGAAGTAGTATGTGCTACACCGCACTCCCAATGAATCTTTTACGTCCCTAAAAAACGTCTAAAAAGAAAAAACGTCTAAAAAGCAGCGCGGTGAAACGGAAGCTCACATATGGGAGGACCTGCGTCGCGGGGGGCGAAACTCCCGGTATTTCCTTCCAATGCTGCGAAAGGAGAACTGTTCGGGTACCGGGTCGTGTCCTCCGGTGAACAGCCCCCCCGCACAGCGGGAGATGCGGGTGATCGCCAGAACAAGACCTTTGAAGATGCCGTGGTCCAGGATCGAATCTTTGGCGTAATGGCTGCAACTAGGCGAGTAGATACAGGCTCCCGGTAGAAATGGACTTATCATATGTTGATAGATGAGAATCGGGAGGGTGAAAAGCATTCGCACCCCCCGTTGGATTGCCCATAGACACGTTCGCATGTCCTTATAATACTCTTATTACTATATATCGACAAGGGGAGATTGCCTGCCTGAGCACGCAACCTCTACAATGTGCTGCATAAAAAAGTTTTTCTGGGGTAGGTTCCAGATTGTACCCATAATGAAGGGGAAATAGATTGACACACACAGATACAATGTAGTACTTTTTATTTGCTTAATGCTAAAACGAGGAGGGGCCTATGGCTGCCAATATTTCCAAGAATGCAAGGCGCGGTGGCGCACAGCAGCTTGTAAGTCGCTGGGGCGGTAACATCAAGATGAAATCCGTGTTCAAGAACGGGAAAATGAAGCACATTGCCGTATGCGAAGCTACCGGCAATACCGCCAGAAAACCTAGAGACCTCATGTAAACGCGAGGTACCCCTCATATAGAGAGGAAATACTGCCTGTGGAGACGTTGTCCCCACAGGTTTTTTTTATAGTGCCCTCTATTTTATGAGTCCTGGTATATGGTTATGAGTCTGCTTGGTATATGGTTCCCCTCATCGAGGATGGAGGGCGGGGCTCAGGAGCCTCCGAGGGCTGCTTCGAGGATCTCTACGGCGGTTTCGATATGCACGCGTTCGAGAATGAGCGGCGGCACCAGACGTACCACGTTATCACCGGCTTTTCCCACCAGTAGCCCCATATCTCTGCATGCATCCACTACCGGAGCCGCCGGGCCGTCCAGTTCGATTCCAATCATGAGACCGATCCCCCGCAGTTCCGTAATGCGGCTGTTGCTCCGGGCCAGAGTGTCCAGACGTCTCCACAGCTCTTTGCTTCCGCGGCGTCCGCTCTCCAGGACACCGCCTTCTACCAGAGCCTCGAGAGTGGCTTGTGCTGCGGCACAGGCGAGGGGGTTGCCGCCAAACGTTGCGGCATGGTGACCGGGGGCAAAAAGGTCCGCCCGGGAGACTGCCAGCATCGCTCCGATAGGGAAACCGCCGCCGAGCCCCTTTGCCATACAAACCACGTCGGGAAGAACCCCGAAATGCTGATACGCAAAGAGCGACCCGGTACGGCCCATTCCGCACTGCACTTCGTCAAACAGTAGCAGGGCATTCTCCCTATCGCACAGCTCGCGGGCGGTACGGAGAAAGTTTTCGGAAGCAGGATAGATTCCGCCTTCTCCCTGAACGGGTTCCACAATAACCGCGCAGGTCTCCTCGTTCACTGCCTGTTCGAGCGCGGCGGTATTGTTGAAGGGCACGTACTCCACCGCCGTCATGAGCGGTTCAAAGGGAGCACGATATTTCTCTTGCCCCGTAAGCGAGAGTGCGCCGACGGTACGCCCGTGAAAAGAGTGCTCCATAGCAACGATCTTTGCCGCACCGCCCTTTTTCTCCTTTCCCCAGAGGCGGGCGAGCTTGAGGGCGCTCTCCACCGCCTCGGTGCCGCTGTTGCAGAAAAAAGCTCGGGAGAAATCGCTGTGCTTTAGGAGGGTCTCGGCAAGACGAACCTGTGAGGGGATGTGAAAGAGGTTGGAGCAGTGCAGAAGCGTTCCCGCCTGCTCCCGGATCGCTTCGGTTACCCGCGGATGGGAGTGACCGAGTACGGTCACGGCAATGCCGGCTAAAAAGTCGAGGTACTGCGTTCCATCTTCGGCCGTCAAGTACATACCGTCTCCCCGGACCGGTACCACCGGCCATCTGGCGTACGTGCCCATCAATACGTTGCTGCTGCGTTCGATCCAGTTGCTCATTGTCTAAGCTCCTTTGTGATAAGGGTCCCGATCCCTTTTTCTGTGAAGATTTCCAGGAGGAGGGCGTGGTGAATTGTCCCATCGATAATGTGTACCGTGCCAGCCCCGCGCTCCAGCGCGGAGAGCGCCGCTTCCGTCTTCGGAATCATTCCCCCTGAGATTGTCCCGTCCTCGAGAGCCGTCCTGACCCTCTGCATATCCATTTCCGCAATCAAACTCTCCGCGTCGGAGGGGTCCTTCAGAATTCCCGCCACATCGGTAAGAAATATCAGCTTTTCCGCTCCCAGCGCGGCGGCGATTTCTACTGCCGCCTCATCGGCGTTAATGTTGTAGGTCGTCCCCTCCGCTCCGGCGGAGACCGGGGCGATCACCGGTATGTAGCCGGCATCCGCGAGGCTGCGGATAAGTTCTATGCGGACTTCCGTAATGCGTCCGACTCTGCCCAGGTCTGTTCCGGCGTGAAGCCGTTTTTCAGCGGTGAACAGGCGGCCGTCTTTGCCGCTCACGCCCACCGCCGGCGCCTCGTGGCGGCAGAGGCGCTGCACCAGATCTTTGTTGACCTTGCCTGACAGCACCATCTCGGTAATTTCCATCGTTTCCGGATCGGTTACCCGCAGACCCCGCTGAAAGCTGCTTTCATGCCCCACACGCTTCAGCATAGCAGTGATTTCCGGACCGCCGCCGTGTACCACCACGGGTTTTAGTCCCACATACTTCAGCAGAGCGATATCGGCGGTAATTCGCTCCGGCAACTCGTTCCCTTCCATGGCGCTCCCGCCGTATTTTATCACCGCCGTATGGCCGTGGGAGCGGCGGATAAAGGGGAGGGCGTCATGAAGGCTGCGTGCTGCATCAAAATGATCGTTCACATGCTGCTCCTTGTGCGTTAGGGAAAGAGGGGGGCTAGTTCGAGACCGCTCGTCTCGTCCAAACCGAAGCGGATATTCATATTCTGCACCGCCTGTCCGGCGGCGCCTTTTACCAGGTTGTCGATCGCCCCCAGGGCTACGATAAGCCCGGAGCGTGCGTCGAACCGCACGGAGATGTCGATGTAGTTGGAGCCTCGGACCCAGCGGGTCTCCGGCAGACGCTCCTCCGGGAGGACCCGGACGAAGGGCCGGTTGCGGTAGAACCGGCGATATTCCTCAAGCAGTTTTGCGGTATCGAGCCCGTGGTGTTTGGGAACGGCGTAGCAGGAGGCGAGAATGCCCCGGTTCATTGGAACGAGGTGAGGGGTAAACTGCACGCGTACCTCCTCGCCCGCCGCTTCCGTGAGGGACTCCTCGATCTCCGGGGTGTGACGGTGGGAGCCGATGCCGTAAGCCTTGAGCGATTCATTGCATTCGGAAAAAAGGAAGGGCTGGCTAAGTTTTCTTCCAGCTCCGGTAACGCCCGATTTTGCATCGATAATGAGCGGAGCGGGGGCGGCTAAACCGGCAGCCAAAAGCGGGATGAGGGTGAGAATGGAGCAGGTGGTGTAGCAGCCCGGATTGGCAATTAAATTACTCTCCCGTATTCGATCGGCGGCGAGTTCGCTTAGACCATAGACTGCCCGTCCGAGGAGAGAAGGATTCTCGTGGGCGAGACCGTACCAGCGATAATACGTCTCTGGTTCGTGGAGTCGAAAGTCGGCTCCCAAGTCGACGACCACCGTTTTCTCGAGCATCTTCTCGGTAACTGTTCCGGAGGCGATTCCGTGCGGCAGGGCCATGAAAAGGACGTCGCAGCGTTCGGCAAAGGAATGCGGGTCGCCCTCTTCAAACACAAGCTCGGTGCGGGAGGCAAAGGAGCCGAAACATTCTTCAAGGGGCTGTCCGGCGTAACTGCGGGAGGAAATTGCTTCCACCTCCACCTCCGGATGCTGCAGCAGCAGCCGCAGAAGTTCCGCTCCGGTATAACCGCTGGCGCCTAGTATCCCTGCTTTGAGCATTTGTTCCTCCTTCATACCACACCTGCATAAATTTGCATTACAAGCCCTCACGAACGGCTTAAATTGTATATATTTACATTGAATTGGACAACCCCCGGTCGTGAGAAACCCGCGCCCCCTTGGGCG
>CAYFUX010000001.1:60777-106530 GCA_964346455.1 uncultured Spirochaetaceae bacterium | reverse complement strand
CAACCCCCGGTCGTGAGAAACCCGCGCCCCCTTGGGCGGGAGTGACTCTGACGACGGCGACACATGGAGAATGACCCATAGATCATGGTGAGCGGCGAAGAATGCAGAGTTGTCCACACTTTGGTAAATGTGTAGAGTGGAAGTGAACACGCAATTTTCTTCGGGAGGAAACATGACCCTAGGCACGACAAGGTGGAACTTCGGACGACGCACGTATATTATGGGGATTCTCAACGTTACCCCGGATTCCTTTTCCGACGGAGGTCGGTACGATACTCTGGAAGCGGCCCGTGAACAGGCTCGCAGCATGGAGGCTGCGGGCGCGGATATCATAGATGTAGGCGGCGAGTCGACTAGGCCGGGGCACACCCCGGTGTCCGCGGCAGAGGAGCAGAGACGGGTGCTTCCGGTCATCGAGGCTCTCAGCGAGACCCTTAGTATTCCCCTCTCCGTCGATACATCGAAAGCCGTGGTTGCCGAGGCAGCCGTCGGCAAAGGTGCGGCGATGATCAATGATGTGTGGGGGTTTCGGAAGGATCCGGAGATGGCTGCGGTAGCCGCGCGGACCGGTGTTGCTTGCTGTCTTATGCACAACCGGAAACGGGCCGAATACCGTGATCTTTGTGGAGAAATAGAAGCGGAGCTTCGGGAAAGCGTGAACATCGCTCGCCGCGCGGGAGTTGAGGAAGAGCAGATTCTCCTTGACCCGGGAATCGGATTTGGAAAAACGCCGGAACATAATCTGACAGTGCTGCGGGAACTGCGACGCTTTACCGCTTTAGGATACCCGGTGTTGTTCGGGGCCTCAAGAAAATCGATGATCGGCAAGGTTCTGGACCTGCCGATAGAGGACCGGCTTGAAGGCACTATAGCAACTACAGTCCTCGGAATTGAAGCGGGGGGGGATGTCGTACGCGTGCACGATGTGCGGGCCAATAGACGGGCAGCCGCAATGGCGGACGCTGTAGTCCGGCGGGAGGCGTAATCGGATGGATACTCTGCGTATCGAGAATCTAGAGGTATACGGATTCCACGGTGTCGACCACAACCGTGATAAGCGGGGGGAGAAGTTTGTTATCTCCGCGGACCTACGGGTCAGTCTGCAGGAGGCGGGAATCAGTGACCGCATCTCCGACACGATCGATTACGTGAAGCTGGCGGGGGAGCTCGAGGAGGTATTCACCCGCAACTCGCATAAGCTGATAGAGCGCAGTGCGGAGGAATTGGCCGGATATATCCTGCTCAATTACGATATGGTGCACCACGTGAGGCTGACCATAAAAAAACCGTGGGCTCCTGTAGGACGAGGGGTAGACTACGTAGGCGTAGAAATCGAACGGGAGTGGCACACCTGTTTCATCGGCTTAGGTTCCAACATGGGCGATCGGCTGGGATACCTGCATGCGGCTGTGGACGCGCTGCACCGGCGCGAGTATACCCGAGTGAACTCGGTTTCCCGAGTGTATGAGACCGCACCGGTGGGAGTGATCGATCAAGCTCCGTTTCTCAATGCGGTGGCGGAGGTAAAAACGCTGCTTACGCCCCGTGCACTGGTTACCGCGCTGTTGGAGATCGAGCAGCAGCTGGAGCGGGTGCGGACTCAGCGCTGGGGGCCGCGGACGGTGGACCTGGATCTTCTCTTTTTTGACGATCTCATCACCTCTTTTGGAGAAGCCGCCGTCCCCCATCCGCGCATGCATGAACGCATGTTCGTGATAAAACCGTTGAACGATGTAGCCCCCTACATGATGCATCCGGTGCTCGGACGTCGGGTATTCCAACTGCTGGCGAAGCTGAATGAGGGGGAAGAAGAACCGCCGGTTTTTGCAGACCCGCCGGAGCCCGGAGCGGCGACCTAAGCCTATATACATGCCCCGCTGTGAAGTGCAGTACAGGAGGCGCTGCGCTCAATCGGTTGCGTGTCACTCGGATCCCTGGAAAAGCGAATAGTGTTCGGGGGCATCCGGGGGAATATGGCGTGAAAGTGTCTCCGCCAGTTGCTCACGGGTAAAAGGTTTGATGATATAATCACTGAAACCGTACGAAGCGTAGTCCTGGAGCACTTCATGCTCGGTGTGCCCGGTTGTGAGGATGAGAGGTACAGCGGGCAGCAGAGTACGTAGCCTGGCAGCAGTGCTGGGTCCGTTCATTCCGGAGGGGACGGTCAGGTCCAGTATTACCGCCTCGGGCACAATGCCACGGTTTTTCATATTGCGTACCCGTTCGAGCAGCGCCTCACCTTCTGGGTCGGTATATACGGTGCATCCCATTTGGGCGAGCAGCTGCGAGCCGACTTTGCGAATGGTGGTCTCGTCATCCATCAGAAGTACTGTGGCGGTGAAACGGTAGCGCCGCTCCTCCTTTGGCTGCTCTTCACTGTTGTTCTCGCTGACGGCGGGCAGGAAAAGTGTAAAGGTGCTGCCTATTCCCGTCTGACTCTGGACAGTGATATCGCCGCCGTACTTTTTGACCAGTGAGTAGACGATGGAGAGGCCCAAGCCGCTGCCGGAGGATTTGCTTGTGTAGTAGGGATCAAACAAGTGGGGAATTCTACTGTGCGGAATTCCCGGCCCTGTGTCGCTCACCGCAACCTGTACGTAGTTTCCCTTCTCCAGAGAAAGGGGAGCATTGGCGGCATAGCGCGATTCTTCGAACAGCGGATAGTGTCGGGCGGTAATCGTAATCTCCCCGCTGCCGTTCAGGGCCTGTTTAGCGTTGATCAGCAGATTGTTAAACACCTGCACCAGCTCGCCCCGGTCGGCTCTAACCCGGAGCTGTGCATCGATGTCAACGGAAGCATCGATATCGGTCCCTGACAGGGAGAGGTCAACGGACTGCTTGACTACCTCGTGTATGGTGACGGGAGTAGCGCGCTTGATGTCGCTCTTTGAGAAGGTCAAAAGCTGCCCGGTGAGCTGAGTAGCGTGGTTGCACGCAGATTGAGCGAGGTCGAGGGATTCCCGCAGTTCGGTTTGCTCATCTCTTGTAGATTCGCGCGCGAGGCTAATGTTGCCCATAATCGCTGTGAGAAGATTGTTGAAATCGTGAGCAATACCGCCGGCAAGAAGCCCTATGGACTCAAACTTCTGCATAGTAATCAGTTCTCGCTCCAGCCGATTCACTCTGCTGAGGTCGGAAAAACAGAAGAGCAGCTTCTCCTCTCCGGCAACGTGAATCTTGTCTGCAGAAATCAGCATTTCCACCGTTGAACCGTCGCAGCGGTAGAGTTCGCTCTTCATCCCGTAGACACGGCCGTGTTGTTCTATGCGGTGGAGAAAGGCGTTTTGCTGTTCCGTGGAAACCCAGGCGAGGGCGGAGGGAGAGGGGGGCTCGGGAAGAGTACAGTTTTCAGCGTCCTCATACTTGAGGATGCGCTCGGCGGCGTTGTTGAGCTGTTCGATGCTAGAGCTCGCAGTGTCGATGATGGCCATGCCCACAGGGCTGGCGTGAAACGCTTTTGAAAAGGTCTCTTGCGAGCGCATCAGTTGTTCCGAGGTCTTGCGATGCTCTTCCTTTTCCTGCTCTAACTGCCGCAGCATTCTCAAATCGTGGGCGACGAGCACGAAGCCTATTTCCCGTTCGGTGTCATCCCGCATGCGCATTACGGTAAGGTGCACGGGAATATTCACAGTAAGGGTTCCACAAAGTTGCGCCCTCCGTTCCCGCACGTCGGCTTCTCCGAGAAAGGCTGACAGATGCTCCGTATCGGCAAAGGGAAACACATCCCCCGCCCGTTTGCCCTTAACAGAAGCCGGGCTCGCAAAGTGTGTGGCCACTTGCTGATTGATGTGGACCACATACTCGGACTCATCGCACAGGACTACATAATCGCGGATATACCGCATAATGGTAGCGGCGGCAAAATTGGGAGTAATACGCATGAGACGGTATTTTACGATAGCAATCGACATACCCAGAATCCATATCAGCATGCAGAGCGGGGCGATCGGCGGCAGGATATGCTCTCTGAGCAGGGGGAACAGGGTGCCGAAGACGCTGCTGAGCGCTGCTCCTGCAATCAGGGAGATACATATGAACAGCGCCTGTTTTCGGCGGCGCGGATTGTCGGTGCTTCTGTACCAGCGAATATAGAGCGCAATAGTGAACAGTACGTAAAGGGAATAATACCCAATGTGGAGATAGTAATAGGGGGAAGCGTAATTATAGAGAATATATCTTCCTACGGAGAGGGAGGGGAAGGCGTCAATGAGCGTGGTGCCGCCGCTGCTGAAGAGGTATAGGAGAATGCCGGGGAGGTACACGAGGGACAGAATGAGATGCGGCCTAGGCAGTGGGCTGCGGGTGAGATGGAGAGTAAAATGCAGCAGCAGTGCGGGAAACACAAACCAGAAAGGAGCAAAGAAGGAGAATATTCGCCACACTTCCGCCTCGGTTTTCGCCGAAATTGCCAGGCCGTTGGCGTAGGCCCAGATCATAAAAAAGGCCGAGAGGATCAGGAAAAGACGGTTGGTTCCGGACGTCCGATCTTGCAGATACGTGTAGAGCCCGACGGCGAGGTACAGGACGGCGGCGGCGAAATGGAGTTGGGTCCATATGTTGACCATATGCTTCTCGTCCGTTTAGCCTTCGGGGAGAGGGAATCCGAGCTCTTTAAGCCGTACTCTCAATGCTTCCGCCTGTTCTCGGAGACCGTGGATACGCTTTCCGGTGTCGGCGGTAAGCCGACCTTCCTTGGCATCGGTCTCTATTTGACGGGCGGCGGCCTGCAGGTCCAGTGCGCTGAGCGTTCCACTGGTTCCCTTTAGAGCATGGGCCGCGCGTTCGAGTTGCTTAGCTTCGCCATGCTCGAACGCCTCCGCAACCGAGCGAATATGCTGCTCGAGATCAGGAAGACTGCCCTGTACGATCTCCTCTTGCAATTCACTGTCGTAGACACAACGTTTAGCAAATGCGTCTCTGTCGAATACCGTATCACTCATGAGCGGCCTCCGAAATTCTCGTGTTTCTGTCATCATGCTCTTCATGGAAGGGCTGAAAGGATTGCTTCTGAAAGAGAGAAGAACCGAGCGCCTCCGACGCTTCGACCTCACGGTTGAGGATCCGGTACACCGTGTTGATTATCGGCAGCCGCAGCCCGTGTTTGTTCGCGATCTCCCGGGCGTAGCGGCATGCTATCACCCCTTCGGGAAGGTAGCCGAGGGTATCGATATTGTCGATCAAATGATCAAGGCCGGAGAAACGCGTAAGGACACGGTCATGGATAATCTCCCGCCCAAACCGCCGATTGCGCCCGTATACGCTCCGGCACGTTACGTCGAGATCCCCGACTCCAGCGATGGAGGCAAAGGTCTCCGGATGGGTCGAGCCGAGGGCGGTGCCGATGGACTGGATTTCATTGAGCCCTGCAGCCAGCAGGAGCGACTCGGTGTTATCCCCCACATTGTCGCTGAGGTCTTTGAGAGCATCGAGGATGCCAAAGGCGATGGCAACCACATTCTTCAGCGCTGCTGCAACCTGTACACCGGGCACGTCGAGCGAGGAGAAAACCACCATCGTGCTTCCCGATAGCAGTTCCCTAAATGCTATGGAGAGGCGGGGGTTGGCACTCGCACTTATAAGTCCGGTCAGTTTACCTCTGGCTACCTCTTCTGCATGACTGGGGCCGGAGAGATATACCAAGTTTCCGGTGTAGGAGCCGGGGAGATAGCGTTCCAACGCTTCGGTAATCAGCCGCGGGCTGCCATCAAGCTTGACGAATCCTTTGGTCAGAACTCCTATAGGTACCGCCCCTTCCAGAATTGTATCCATCTTGGCCATGTTTTTCACCGTAGGTAGTAGATGAATAGAGGGGAGGGCGAGCACGAGATAATCCTTTTGTGTGACCGCCTGTTCAAGAGAACTGGTTGCACGGATGCTTTCCGGAAGATCAACTTCCATAAGGTACATGTGGTTGCGGTGAGAGGCGTTGATGGACTCCACCACCTCTTGCTCATAGACCCACATCTCGACTTGGTGACCGTTTTCCGCAAGTACTTTCGCTACAGCGGTACCCCAAGCGCCCGCTCCAATAACTCCTATCTGCTGTGCGTTCATTTCAGCCTCCGATGAAACCACTAAGTTGTCCCGCTCAGTATAGCATGAAAATCGGTTTTGATCATTCATTCAGGGCTTTGTGATTGCAGCGGCAGACACATAGTTGTCCAGGAGAAGCCGGGGAACGCAGGAGGAGCCGGGGAACGCAGGAGGAGCCGGGAGACGGTGTAATGGGGCCGTGACATCCTTAAAGAGCCAGGTTGCATATTGCTCTGCTTTACGGTAATATCGGGTCACACTACGGCAAAAGGATAGAATCAGATGGGTATACGCGGCGAGGTATTTTCCTCAAAAACGACGATCGGAAAGCGCACCTATTTCTTTAACGTCAAGGAGAATCGGCACGGCGACCTGTTTCTCAATATTGTCGAAAGTAAAAAGCACGGAGAAAGCGATTTCGAACGGCATCAGGTCATCGTGTTCAACGAAGATCTGGATGAGTTTCTCGATGAGTTTCAAAAGGCCGTGGATTTCATGAAGAAGCAAAAATCGTAAAACTGCGCCGGTGGATGGGGCTGAGGCCGAACTGCCGGCACATCTCCCGATGCTGTCGGGTGGGATAGCCTTTGTGGCTGTCAAATCCCCAGGACGGCTCGATCCATGAATAGCGTTCCATCCACCTATCGCGTAGCACCTTGGCAAGGATGGAGGCGGCGGAGATGGCCGGTACGAGGGCGTCGCCGTGTACCACCGCTTCCGCTGCAACCGGAAGGGACGGAGTAAAGCGTCCGTCGACCACCGCGCGGCTACAGGGCTGCTGCAGAGCGGTAAACGCCCGTTCCATTGCCAAGAGCGATGCATTATGAATATTGATTCGGTCTATCTCTTCCGGCCAAACCCACCCGATTCCCCAGTCGGCCGTATGCTCCATAATGTGAAATGCGTAGTCGCTCCGTGTAGAGGGCTTCAAACGCTTTGAGTCCGCCAGAAATGACCAATCCAGGGAATCCTCGAGCACAACCGCCGCAGCGGTGACCGGTCCAGCGAGAGGTCCGCGCCCCGCTTCGTCGATTCCGCAGTACCGCTCCCTTTGCCGGGCAACATTTTGAAGAGATGTTTCTTCTCCTTGCGTATCCATACCGCTCATAGTATCATATCTGTATGCATACGATGTCTACAGCAAAGGGAATACATTCGCGAGTACGCGCTGATGTATTCCCGTTTTTTTAGGAGGGTGAGTATGAACGTTGCATGGCTTTTTGCTTCTGATATCGATAATACCTTGACCGGAAACAGGAAAGCCCTCAATTCACTGCGGTCGGAGCTCGAGGAGATGCGAGCACAAAACGATCTCTTTCTAATCCTTTCCACCGGTCGCCGACTTCCGCAGATTATCAGCGGCATTAGGGACGAGGGAATACCCGAGCCGGATGCAGTAGTATCGCAGGTGGGCACGGAGATTTATATGCCGCCCTTAGAGGAGGACTCGGAGCCTCTCAGTGTGTGGAAGGACTATCTGTTGCAGGATTTTTCGAGGGAGGAGGCCTTGAGTTTTCTCTCCGGGGTGGAAGGCGTGGTCATGCAGCCCGATATATACAATACCCCGCTAAAAGTGAGCTGTTATCTGGACTCCGCACCGGATCCGGATACCGCAGCGGAAGTGATTCGAGAACGGGCGGAAGCGTCGAGCGGATTGTATCAGGTCGTGTACTCGAGCGGCCGGGATCTCGATATTATCCCCGCCGCCGCGGGTAAGGGGAAAGCGATCAGGTTCCTCATTTCATTTCTCAATATAGAAGCCGAGAATACCGTGGTTGCGGGGGACAGCGGCAATGATAAGTCGATGTTTGACGAGTTTTCGCACGGTATTGTCGTCGGTAATGCCAAGCCGGAGCTGAAAAAGCTGCGAAACGAGCATCCCGGCTCCGGACTCTATTTTGCAAAATCTTATTACGCGGCGGGAGTACGTGAAGGCCTTAAAGCCTTCGGAATGCTCCCGTAATAATCCAGCAGGAGGAATAAGCATGAGTAAGCCAGACGACGAAACTCTTCATCGCCAGTTTGTAGAATCGGAACGCAAGCACATTTTGATGATTACCAATCACGGCATCCATCAGTGGGATGTGATCTCCGGTTTGCCGGACACCGGCGGACAAAACGTCTATGTGAATCAGCTCACCGATGTGCTGGAGACTTTCGGCTTCAAAATCACTATTGTAAACCGGGGCGGGTATCCCCATCCCACTACCGGTGAGATGCGCACCGGTAAACGCTACAAGGATGCTCATCGCCGCATTCTCTACATAGAGGACAGTACCCGCGAGTTTGTGAGAAAAGAGGATATGAAAGAGCAGATCCCGGAACTGGCGGATTTTCTCAACAACGTACTCGACGAGGAGAAGCAGCCGATTGACTTGATTATCAGCCATTACTGGGACGCTGCTCTTCTCGGGGTGCAGTTGAACGAGAAGCGGGAGGGGAAGATCCCTCACCTCTGGGTTCCCCACTCGCTTGGTGCGGTGAAAAAGCGAAATATGCCGCCTGAGACCTGGGAAAAACTGCGGGTAGACGAACGCATTGCCACGGAACGTGAGTTCATCCCGCGTCTCGACCACGTGGCGGCCACCAGCTCGCTCATTCGTGAGTCCCTGCGAGACGATTACGGCAGCTCGGTGAGTCTCTTCTTGCCGCCCTGTGTGAAACCGGAGAAGTTCTATGCCCGGGAAGTCCCGGAGGATCACGAAATTTGGGATTTTCTCAGCAGAACGCTGGGCAGGGATACAGAGGAGATGCGACGCTCCCGTTACATCACGGAAGTAAGCCGAACCGATAAAACCAAGCGCAAGGACGTGCTCATCAAGGCCTATGCCCAAGCCCGTGAAAAACATCCGGAACTCAAGCTCATTGTCTCCATCGATCAAAACGAGGAAGAACTCTATGCTGAGCTTACCGGGTTGATCAAAGAACTCGGCGTTGAGGACGGCGTGGTCGTGATCGGTCACGAGGCGAAACGGATGCCCATTATCTACAGTCTCACTGCCCTTTATTGCAGTCCTTCGGTCATGGAAGGCTTTGGCATGTCCGTACAGGAGGCGGCCGCAACCAGCGTCCCGGTGATCGGCAGCGATAAAATTCCTTTCGTAAAAGAATACCTGCTGGGTGAGAATGTACGTGAAGAGGCCGTACCCGGAGGAACGGCCACGCTGCAAGTGGGCGAAGGTGGTATTGTCGTCCCTGCTGATGAGACCGAGGGCTTTGCCTATGCGATGGATATGCTGTTGAGCGACGAAGAGCTGCGGACATCTATGGGTGAGCGTGCGCTCCACATTACCGTACCGTACTTTACCTGGGAAGAGATGACTCGCAGACTGCTGAACAAAATGGGGGTTACGCCGTAATGGAGAAACCGCACGATGAACGGATGCAGATCGACCGATCAATCGTAGAGCGGATGCTGGAGCAAAAGAACATCAGTGAGGCAAGTATAGGAGAATTGTTCGACCTTTTCCGGCGGGACGAGGGAATCAGTGCGCATGCCCCGGATGCGCTCTGTCAGCTCGACCCCCGGGACGGGGCGCTGGTGATTTACAATTCCCGCAGGGCGAGCCGGCCTCACGACAATGTTCAGGAGGAGGAAAGCAAAGAGAGCGTCGTGGAAAGAAAAAGCTGCCCTATTTGCGAGGGAAAGACCACGGGCGTGGTGGACCTTGCGGAGCTTTCCCGCGGCTTCACCTTCATTAATAAAAACCTCTTTCCCATCCTTTTTCCCCCGGAAACGGTGGAGGAGGAGTGGCTGCGGCAGCCCCTCTACCCGGACTACAACCACCGCGGAAGAGTATCCTACGGGCTCCACTTTTTGCAGTGGACCTCCTCCTTCCACGATGAGGATTGGGACACTCTGCCGCCGGGTGACCGCAGGATCGTTCTGGAGCGGCTTGCAGCATTGGAGAATCGGCTGCTCTTTGGTTCGGAAAACCACATGCCGCCCAGTTCGCTGTGGGAGAGTCAAAAAGAGACAAACGGCTTTGTGACCATGATCAAGAATTACGGCGCCCAGGTGGGCGGCTCTCTCGAACATGGTCATCAGCAAATCGGCTGGAACAACATCATGCCCCGGAGCTACTACAACAACTGGTGCTTCTTTAATAGGCACGACATGTACTTTAGTGAATATATGTTGAAGGAGAATCCCACACAGCTCACGGTCAAGGAGTACGGGCAGGCGCGGCTTATCGTGCCGTACTTCATGAAGCGCCCCTACAATATGCTGCTCCTCTTTCACGATGTGGGAAAACAGTATCTCTGTGAGCTGGACCCGGAGGAGCTTGATTGCCTCGGGGATGCCCTGCATGAGGTAACGCGAATGTTCCAGACCGTAATGCCCCGGGTGGGGAAGGATGTGGCCTACAACGTAGTGTTTCACAACGGTCCGGGAGCCGGTTTCTACGTGGAGTTTCTTCCCTACACCCAGGAAACGGGCGGATTCGAACATCTGGGGCTCTGGGTCTGCCAGAGTATGCCGGAATTGGCGGCGGATAACCTCAAATCGATGTGGAACGACGTCCTGGAGGACGCCTAAGCACATCTGCGGTCCCGTTCCGTTCTAGGGGGAAAGCTAGTGGCTGCGGTGAAATCTGAGTGATGGAGACGTGCGCAGCATATTCCAATAACCTTCTGTGTGTGGTATAGTGCAGCCGTGTTTTTAAAGAGTGTAGAACTGTTCGGATTCAAATCCTTTGCAGAGAGAAGTCTCATTGAGTTTCGCGATGGCATTAGCGCCCTTTTAGGGCCCAACGGCTGCGGGAAGAGCAACGTTGTGGATGCGGTGAAATGGGTGCTCGGCGAGCAGTCCACCCGCTCCCTGCGGGCGGGCCGGATGGAAGACATCATTTTCAACGGCACCGAGTCCCGCAAGGCGGTAAACGTGGCGGAGGTGACCCTCACCCTGGCCAACGAAGACGGCTTTTTGCCGATCGACATGCCGGAAATCTCTGTTAAACGGCGACTTCACCGTTCGGGGGAGAGCGAGTACTTTATCAACGGTACTCCTGCCAAGCTCAAGGAGGTGCGGGAGCTCTTCTTTGACACCGGTATCGGGAAATCCGCTTATTCCATCATGGAGCAAGGAAAGATCGACCAAGTCCTTTCCAATCGTCCGGAGGAGCGGCGTTACCTCTTTGAAGAGGCGGCGGGAATCACCAAGTACAAGATCCGCGGAGCGGAGGCGGAGCGCAAACTGGCCCGTACGGAAGACAATATGCAGCAGGTGGAGAACATCCTGCGAGAGGTCAAACGCTCCTACAATACCCTCAAGAACCAGTCGGAAAAGACGGAACAATACCGCCAGTACAAGGACCGTATCTTTGAACTGGAACTGGATCTGCGGCTCCTCAAGCTAAAAGAACTCTCCGCTTCCCAAAAGGAGAAGCAGGAGAAGCTGAGCAAGAAGAAGGAGGAGCGGGACAAGCTCAAGAGTTCCATAGACGGCATCAACGAGTCATTGGAGGAGAACCTCGACAAAGTCAACTCCATGGAATCGGACCTGATCGAAAAGCAGAAGAAGCTTTACGGTCTCGATATCGAAAAGAACAACCAGCGTAGCCAGCAAAACATGCTGAAGGAGCGGCTGGAGGAACTGGGGCGCCATATAGAGGCGGCCGAGCGGCGCGAGCGGAACCTCCGGGATAAAATCGCCTCCATCAGGGAGTCCTACCGGGAGAAGGAGGAGCAGGTCCGGAAGTATGCCGATCAGTTGAAAGAAATCGACGGGAATATTGAAGAGTTTACCTCTTCTGTAGAATCCGCCCGCAGCCGCATATCCCGCAACGAAGAGCAGGCAGAGAAGCTTGAGCAGGAAAACAAGCGTCTCGAGCAGGAGAATCGGGAGTATCAGAAGAAACTGCACGCCATTACCGACGACATCGTCGCTGAGCTGGACCGCAAACTGAAAGAGACCGGCTACTCCTATGCCCACCGCCGCGAGACGGAGGAGAAAATACGTACCAGCCTGGAGGAGATTACAATCCAGGTAGAGGGGAAGCAGAATCATCTGCAGGATGTCAGCAGCACTGCAGGGGAGGATCCGCAGCAGCTCAGCAGCGCGGTGGAAAAAGCACGCGAAGTACTGGGAGAGTTCAAAGAGAAGTCGAACTATCTCCGTTCGCTCTTTGAGGAGTACGTTGAATCAGTGCCTTCCTTTCTTGACGAGTTTCTCGCTCCCGAGGGGATTATTACTCAAAAGCGCGAGATCGACGAGGCCATCGACAGCCGGCGATCAAAGATAGAAGAGAACGGACGGCAGCTCGAGACGCTGCGGGGTGAGAACAAAGAGCTCTCCGCCAAAATCGAGGAGTACCGCGGTACTCTCGAGGAACTGAGAGTTGGAAGAATGCAGGTGGAGACCCAGCGAACCGCCGCAAAAGAGCAGTTGAATACCTTTACCACTCAGATCAATGAGCAGGAGGAGCTGATCCGGGAAAACCGTCGGGAGATCGAAAACAACAAAAAGCAAATTCGCACCACCGGACAGAAGATCCAGACCATACGGGGAGAACTCAAAACGCTGGAGGAGCGTGAACGTAAGCTGCGCGCCACTCTCGAGGAGCTCGAGTCCAACATATCCAAATACAACAAGAACCTGAAAAACGAAGAGAGTACGCTGAAGAAGCGGATGGACAACCTGGATAAAATTCAGGAGCAGCTGGAGAAGCTGCAGATGGAGGAGGCCTCCACTCGGACGGAGATCAAAGGCCTCTACGATGCCTTCCAGGACGCCTATTCCCGCGATCTTGGAGAGTACGAGTCGCGCATGTTCGACATTTCTACTCCGGCAAAAGAGCTGCGGGAAGAGCTGACGCAGGTAAAGAACAGCCTCAAGGAGCTGGGGCAGGTCAACCTAATGGCTCCCGAAGAGTTTGCCGAGGTAAAAGAGCGGCACGACTTCCTCACGAGCCAGCTCGAGGATCTGCGGAAGGCTCGGGAGGATCTTCAGCGTATTACCCAGGAGATCGAAACCGAGTCGACCGAACTGTTCCTCTCCACCTATGGCCAGATTCGAAAAAACTTTCACTCAATGTTCCGCCGACTCTTTGGCGGCGGCCGGGGAGAGCTGAAGTTGACCGATCCGGAGAATGTACTTACTTCGGGAATCGAGATCTTTGCCCAGCCTCCGGGTAAATCACTGGAGAACATCGCTCTCCTTTCCGGCGGCGAGCGTTCGCTGACGGCGGTGGCTCTTCTTTTTGCAACCTACATGGTCAAGCCCTCTCCGTTTTGTATTCTGGATGAAATCGACGCGGCCCTGGATGAGTCAAACGTAGGACGTTTCATCAATCTGTTGATCGAATTCAGCGCCAAATCGCAGTTCGTGATCATTACTCATAATAAGAAGACCGTGGCCGGGGCAAAGACTCTTCTGGGAGTGACGATGGAGGAGTCGGGCATATCGAAAGTGATTGCCGTCCGGCTCGCCGACGACGGTAATGCGGTACAAGTAGACGAAGAAGGAAGCGAGGTCACAGGTGGCGTTACTCTCACAGAGGGAAATTAAAATTTCCGCTGTTGTGATACTGCTTCTTGCTTTAGTGGCAGTTATCGTTACTCTCCTCGTCTTTCGTACGGGAGACGAGGAAAGGGCGGAACGCGAAGCGCTGCGAGAGCCGCCAACGGCGGAGCGGGAGAGTGAGACCTATGACAGCTTCAGCCTGCTGATTCCCGAGGATTACAAAGGTGTGTTTCAGCCGGATTGGATTCCTTTTCGAGAACGCCACAGTTCCTGGGCTTCCTCGCAGATCGAACCCTACTGGATAGAGCCGCGTACTCTGGTGGAGGAGGAGTTGGAGAAGAGCACCGACGAAAGCGTACGAGCCTTTCTGGAGGAGCTTCCCTGATGAAACGGGCTGCGCCAAGGAGAGCCGCCCTGCCTCTACAGGCATCGTTGCTGGCGGCAGCCGGCGCATTGCTTCTCTCCTGTGCCACAACCAGCCCCGCAGATCACGCGAGCCCCGCAGATCCCGATCATCCCTCGCGGCAAGAGATGTCTGGTGAAGATGTATCGAGGGACAGTGCATCTGATGAAAAGATCGAAGCTCGCCGACGAGACCCTTCCACGGAAGAGGTGGAGCCGCCGCCCGATCTCGGTAACGAAAGCCGAAGGCTCGCTGCAGTCCGGCCTGAGGAGGCGCAGCTGCCCGAAGCCGCTGCGCCGCAGCTCGCAGCCGAGTTCTATCCGCTTTCCGACCTTCCCTCCCGACAGCCTAAGCAAGGCGAAGGCGCCAATGTTGCGCCCCCCTGGAAAGCACCGCAATCGTATGTACCTCCGGTAGTGACAAACGTTGCCGCACTACCTGTGCCGCACGTGGCGGGACCGGATCCGAGCAGCCCAAAGCAGGAGCAGACGGGTGATGAAGCGGAAACAAGAGAGCCCATCCGGAGATCATCCGCTTCGTCAGCGAAGACCGCCGAGCCTCAGACTCCGGAATCCACCTCCCCGGAACATCGGCCCCAGTCAACCTCTTCGGGGGAGCAGGAGGAGCAGGAGGAGCAGGAGGAGCAAGAAGAGCCGGATGAACAAGAGGCTCGGCAGGGCGGTGAGCCCGAGCCGGATCGCACAGTATGGGCTGTTCCGGGGGAGCAGATCGACCTCTCCTTTGAGGGCTACGGCTGGATCTACCGCCACACACAGTCCGCCGGGCAGGAACCAAAACGGAGGCGGACCGGAGTGAACGAGGAGACGACGGTGAGTTTTCGGCGAAGAAATTACACTGATGGCAACACCCAGTTTCTCTTCGATGTAAATGCCAGGGGCGAGCAGCTTCTGGAGTTCCACAGGGAAGATGCCGCGCAAGGCAGCCGCTCGAGGAGGCGAATTGCCGTGCGGGTGGTCAGCGAGGAAGAACGGGCCCGGCATATAGCGGAACAAGACCGGCAAAAAGACTCACCGCAGGGCACTGAGAGTGCAGTGGAGGGGGAGAAGGGCAAAACAGAGCTGGCCGCGGCGGGTGAGGACAAAGAGCAGCAGAAAATCCGGGAACTGTTGGATTCCGCGCGAAAGGGCAATCTGCAACCGGTGAAAACCGCCCGGTCCCTCATGCAGCAGGGGGATGAACGCTTGGCCGCACGACTGCTCGAATACCGACTGCAGGAACTTTCGGAGGGAGATTATCGGCGGGGCGAGGTGCTCTACCTGCTCGGCCGGCTGTATGAAGCACCCGGACCGCTGCGGGACGAACGCAGGGCAGTGGACTACTACGACCGTGCAGTCCGCGGGTATCCCGGCAGCGCCTACTGGCGGAAGGCGCAAGAGCGCAGTAATTTCCTCAAACGTAATTATATACACATACGGTAAAAGCTCGTTCAAAAGCAGTACGTTGAATGGCCTTCAGCATGGGGGTGCCTCCCTCGGTAAACAGCATGGGGGCTCCCACGGTATACTCCCGCCTCGTTTTCCTTCCCGTTGACACGGCAGGTCAAAATGCGATATAAAAAGCGTAAAACTCTTGGGGTGACGTGTGTATGCTGGACAGGATTTCTGAAAAATTTACCGACATAGTACGACAGGTGCAGGGGAAATCCACCATAACAGAGAAGAATATTCAGGACGCGGTGGAGGAGATCAAAGTTGCCCTCCTGGAAGCCGACGTCAACCTGAGGGTGGTACGCCGTTTTGTGAACCGGACGGTTGAAGAAGCCAAAGGCGAGAAAGTCCTGAAGGCGGTTAACCCGGGCCAGCAGTTTGTCAAAATCGTGCACGACAAGATTGTGCAGCTTCTCGGCGAGGAGCATGAAGAACTGCAGCTCAAGGGACCGGATACCCAATCGGTGATTCTGCTGATGGGGCTGCAGGGTTCGGGAAAGACCACCACCGCAGCAAAACTGGCGGCACGCTTGAAGAAGGAGGGGCGAAGCCCCTATTTGGTAGCCGCCGACCTCGTGCGGCCTGCTGCAGTGGAGCAGTTAAAGGTGCTCGGCGGTCAGATCGGTGTCGACGTCTACTCCGAGGATCCGGAAAAGCAAAAGGATCCGGTGAAAGTGGTAAAAAATGCGCTGAAGGCCAGTAAAAAAGGCGGCTACAATACTGTCATCGTGGATACCACAGGCCGTATGCACTTGGACGAGGAGATGATGGAGCAGATCAAGAAGATCCACTCCGTCGCCGCCCCCTCGGAAGCGCTCTTTGTCGCCGATGCAATGACCGGCCAGGATGCGGTAAAGATTGCCAAGGAGTTCAAGGAGCACGTCGATATTACCGGAGTGGTGCTGAGTAAGTTTGACTCGGATACCCGCGGCGGAGCTGCCCTTTCCCTCAAGACGGTCACGGGAAAACCGGTTAAGTATATCGGTGTCGGAGAGAAGAACGAGGACCTAGAGCCTTTTTATCCCGACCGTATCGCCACACGTATTCTTGGAATGGGCGATGTGGTAAGCTTTGTGGAGAAGGCTCAAGAGACAATTGATGAAGACGAGGCGCAGAAGCTACAGGAAAAAATGGCCAGCGCCTCCTTCACCCTGGAGGATTATCTCGAGTCCTTCGCCCGAATGCGCAAGATGGGCAGTATGGAGTCGCTGCTGGAGATGATCCCGGGGGCAAAGGGTCAAATCAGCGAAGAAGATATCGATGAAGAAGGATTGAAGCACGAGGAGGCGATGATTCTCTCGATGACGCCGCAAGAGCGGAAGAACCATCGCATCATCGGTCCGTCCAGGAAGAAGAGAATTGCCCGCGGCAGCGGCATGTCGGTATTTGCCGTCAACAAGCTGCTGAAGAAGTTTGAGAAAACGCGACTAATGATGAAAAAGGTCGCAAAGAATAAAAAATATCAGGCTCAAATGATGAAGAGTCTTGGTGTGTAAAGCGAAACAACGTCAGGAGGTTCCCGTTGAGTGTAAAAATTCGGTTGAAGAAGTTCGGTACTCGTCAGAGACCTTACTATCGCATTGTAGTTATTGATTCGAGTGC
Organism: uncultured Spirochaetaceae bacterium; assembly: GCA_964346455.1. Taxonomy (GTDB): domain Bacteria; phylum Spirochaetota; class Spirochaetia; order DSM-16054; family Sediminispirochaetaceae; genus CAYFUX01. The sequence continues at coordinate 89,579 of CAYFUX010000001.1, read as the reverse complement.
ACCGCGCGACGGTCGGGCTCTGGAAGAGGTGGGCCTCTACCATCCGATCGAGCCGGAAGACAAGCAGATCAGTTTGAAAGAGGACCGGATCCGCGAGTGGATCAACAAAGGTGCTCAGCCTTCAGCTACGGTAAAGCGTATTCTGAATAGGAACGAGATCTATCTCGAACGCTAACAGTTTTGCTGGCGAGTCGTAATTGGAGGCATCTGTGGAAAAGGATCTTGTAGAATATGTAGCTAAATCTCTGGTGGATGAGCCCGATGGGGTTGAAGTCAATATGATCGAAGGGGAGAAGTCGACGATCCTCGAGTTGCGTGTGTCTCAGGACGACATCGGTAAGGTGATTGGCAAGCACGGTCGGATTGCAAAAGCGATTCGTACTATTCTGAGTGCATCGGCTACAAAAACCGGTAAACGGATCGTACTGGAAATACTCGATTAATGAGTCGGCTTGCTGTGGGTATCGTTCGCACCTCTCACGGGGTGCGGGGATATGTAAAGGTTAAGAGTTTTTCAGGTGAGACGGCGCATCTACTGAAGCTTCGGTCGGTGCGCCTTGTAAAGGGCAATAAAGAGAAGGATTACGTAGTGGCGGAGGCCGCGCCGTTTAGCGACGGGGTCTTGTTGAAGTTTGCGGGAATAGATTCGCCTGAGGATGCCAAGCAGCTTGCCGGGTATGAAATCTGGGCAGAGCGGGAGGACGCTGCTCCTCTAGAAGAGGGCGAGTATTACACAGCCGATCTCCACGGCTGCGGTCTTTTTTTGGAGGGAGAACGGGTCGGAACGGTAACGGGAATGACTGAGAGCGGCTTATATGACTTGTTGATTGTCCGTACGGAGAAGGGGGAACGCCTTGTTCCCTTTGACGGACGTTGTATCGGCAAGGTAGCCACGGAGGAAGGGTATATAGAACTCCTGGATGAGGAGCTATTGAAATGACCCTTGACGTGCTGACGCTCTTTCCGGCTATTCCGCAGGCCTATTTCGAGAGTTCCATTATGGCCCGGGCGGCGGAGCGTGGTTTGATCGACTATCGTTTGATCGATATTCGGGATTATGCGCTCGATAAGCACCGCACCTGTGATGACGCCCCGTACGGCGGAGGAGCGGGCATGGTGCTCAAGCCTGAACCGCTGGCGGGTGCCCTGGATGCCTGCGGAGCTTCCGGAAAGCGGGTAATTTACCCCTCGCCTTCGGGACGACCGTTTTCGCAGAACTATGCCGATGAGCTGGCTCGGGAAGAGGAGCTGGTCTTTATCTGCGGGCGTTACGAGGGAATCGACCAGCGGATCATCGACCTCTATGTGGACGATGAGATGTGCATAGGCGATTACGTAATGTCTTCCGGCGAGCTGGCGGCGCTGGTGATGATTGATGCGATCTATCGACTTCTTGAAGGGGTTATCACGGATGAGTCCCTTGAAGAAGAGAGCTTTCGGAACGGGCTTTTGGAATATCCTCACTATACCCGCCCGATGAGCTTTCGCGAAATGCAGGTGCCCGATGTGCTTCTTTCGGGGCACCATGCTGAGATCGCCAAATGGCGGCACGAGAAGCGGCTGGAAAAAACACGAGCGCACCGACCCGATCTGTATTCGTACAGCGGCGAAACTGATTCGGAAGAACATAGATAAAAGATTATAACGATGAGAGGAAGGGGACATACAGATGGATGTATTACAGACTATTGAAGCAGAGCAGATGAAAGAGAACGCGGAGAACTTTAACGTTGGAGACACCGTGAAAGTTCATTTTAAGATTGTAGAGGGGCAAACTGAACGTGTGCAGGTGTTCCAGGGAATCGTTCTGGCGAAAAACGGCACCGGAATCAGTAAGACCTTTACCGTGCGAAAAATATCCTATGGAATCGGAGTGGAGCGTGTGTTTCCTCTCCATTCTCCGCGAATCGACAAGATCGAGGTTGCACGCCGCGGACGTGTTCGCAGAGCAAAGCTCTATTATCTCCGCGAGCGCGTCGGAAAGGCTGCTAAGGTAACTGAGTTGGTGAAGAAGCGGGAAAACCGCAAAAAAACCAACGCCTAGTGCAGTGTAGTTTATACACCGGGGTCCGGTCTCCGCGGGCATGATTAGTGGTGGTTATCTCAATGTAATAGGCATTGGCAGCGCCGGGTTGCAAACTCGTCTCACATCCGGTGACACCGTTGTTTTTCGTGTCCGCAGTCAGACTGCTCAAGATACCTGGTTGGTCTCGATCAAAGGCAAGCAGGTAAAGGTTCGTTCCGAAATCCCCCTCTCCACGGGCGATGTGATGAAAGCCAAAGCCCACTTCGAGAGGGGGCAATTATTTTTAAAATTGATGACGCAGCAAAAGACCAGCGGCGCGGAACGGTTTCTGCAGCGTCAGGGAATGCAGGTCAATAATGCGAATATTCGTCTGCTGGAATCGTTTATGCGCAGCGGTCTTCCCTTGCGGGAGGAACTCGTCTCTTACGCCGCAAAAGTACTCTTCTCCTATCCACAAAGCGAACAACGAAAACTCGGTCGATTCTTAGCGATAATGCTGGATAAAGGTTTGCGGCCCTCCGTTGAACAGAGCGAAAATCTTTATACTGCTGTGGAAGGGGGCGGAAACCCGGAGGAGGAAGGTAGAAGTGGCGGGCGCGAGCGCGGCGGGGAACAGAAAGGAACCGGGGAAAATCGGCGCCGCGGCACCGGAAAAGAATCGCAGCAGGAGGAGCAGCGTCTTCCAGGGGCGGAGGAGATCCGGCGGCAGTGGTACCGTACGGCGGAACAAGAAGATCACGGCCTACAGCTGTGGAATCATCGAGTAGGCGAGCGTGATAACTGGCTGGTGGTTCCTCTGGCTTGGGAACACAATGGTTACCGCTATGAGGGACGGGCGCGAGTGCGAATCACCGGCGGCACTGCGGATCGTTTCACCCTTACCGTGTATGCACGCGAACGGTGGCATTTTGCCGCTGATCTTAGCGGCACACGGCGCAGGATGACCTTGTATACTGATTCTGAGAAAGTAATAGCTCAGGGGCGTCGCGTACTGGAGTTTCTGCAGGAAAATCTGCATAACAAAGGCTTTGAAATTGACGATACTATAAAAAGGGAAGAGGAGTTCGACCTCTTTGATCCCGGTACACAAGCTGAGATGCGAGGAATCGATAGAATAGTATGACAGAGGGCGACAGAAGGAAAACAGCAACGGCTCTCAAATATACGGAAAGCCTTCCGGCGCCCTTTATCGTCGCCAAGGGTAAAGGGGAGCTTGCCCAACGTATGCAGCGTCTGGCGGAAGAGTACGGTATTCCCGTGCAAGAGGACTCTCAACTGAGCGAGCTTCTGGATGTGCTTGAAATCGGAGAAATTATCCCGGAAGAGCTTTACGAGATTATTGCCGACCTCTATACTTTTGTAATACGAATGCAGGAAGAGATATGAAGACATTTAAGGTAGACGATCTAGAGCCAGGAATGCAGTTTAACGCTCCGGTGTATATCGAAGGGGAGAGTCTTCTCGTTCCGGAAAACATGGAACTGAAAGAGAAGGATATCGAGCGTCTCAAACGGTGGGATATCACCGAGGTGCAAAGCGACGGGGAGCCTGTAACTTCTTCACCAGAAGAGCCGTCAACGAACGAAGCGGCAAATTCGGAGTACTCCAACTGTGTGACCCTTGCCGACGACATCTTCATTGCCTCTTCCGAAGAACGGGCGCCCGACAAAGAGACCATCGACAGTGTGGTTCATGACCTTTTTTCAATGATGAAGCAGAGACCGGATGAATTGCTGGGGCCGATGTTTCAACCCCTGGAAACCAAACACTCCCTCTCAAAGAGCTCGGTGAACTGTGTAATTCTGGCGGTTCTGATCGGTCAGCATTTGAAACTTCCCAATCATCAGCTGCTCAATCTGGCATATTCCGCCCTTTTGCACGATATTGGGATGACGAGAATCCCGAAAAAAATACTGGAGAAAAACGGGGAGCTCAGCTCCGATGAAAAGCAGCGGATAAAGACACATCCCATCTATACGTATCGGATTATCACTCAGGATCTGGGCTATTCAGATGAAGTCGGGAAAACCGCTTTGTACCACCACGAACGGTGGGATGGAAAAGGCTATCCCAAAGGATTGTCAGGCAAGAATATCCCGTTGACGGCCCGTATTCTTTCAGTGGTCGATGCCTACGAGGCGATGGTAAACGATCGGCCGTATCGCTCTTCTATGATTGGCTACCGGGCAATGCGGCAGATCCTGAACGACAATTCTCGCAGATACGATTCCGACATATTGAAAGTGTTTCTCAAAAGCATGGGTATCTATCCGGTAGGAAGCATTGTAATTCTCAACGACGGTAGCGTTGCCAAAGTAACACGCAACCGGCAAGAGGTTCCGCTGAGGCCGGTTGTAAAGCTGCTGGTCAGTGGAAACGGAGAACGGCTGGAGAAGGACCGGCAGACGGAGATCGATCTCTACAATAATTTCGACTATTTTATAGCTAAGGCTGTGAGCCCAGGAGAAATGAACCGCCTCTCCCAGACGGGTTGAAGAATGGAAAGTCTAGGGAAACGCGGTGAGCGGGCAGCCTGCACTTATCTTGAGCGGAAAGGATATCGGATTGTGGCATGTAACTATCGTTGGCGGGGAGGAGAAATCGATGTGATTGCCGAAAAAGAGTCAACCCTCGTCTGTGCAGAGGTGAAGACGTGGAATCATGTGCCGTACTATGACTTGGAAAGGGCGGTAAATGCGCGGAAACGACACACGATTATTACCGCCTCGAAACACTTTCTCAAGGAAAATCCTCGTTTCACCAACTATTTTGTACGGTATGATCTCCTGTTCTTAGAACCAGAGACGGATAGTCTTCGTCATGTAGAAGATGCGTTTCAGGAAACGGGGGCCGTATGATCCGTATTGCGAAGCCTACAGATCCGAGGCGGATAGAAGAACTGAAGAAAAAAATTAATGATACACGCTATGTAAATAAAGCGATTCACAGTATTGCCAACACTTTGACAAAAGAGTTGTTGCATTTGCGACAGGAGGAGTAAGCGTGGCTAATAACGGAAAAAACAATAGACGACGGGGACAGCAGCGCAATAAGCAGCCCCAAAACCGGGAGACGAAAGTTTCGCAGGAGACGGTCAAGTTGAACTGCGTACGATGCAGTGAAACTATACGGAATCCGGAAACCGCTCTCTCTACCCCTGAGAACGGGGATCCGATCCATTTTGATTGCGCAATACGGGAAGTGGCAGACAAGGAAGAGCTGGGTCCGAAGGAAAAAGTGTGCTATCTTGGGCAGGGAACGTTTGGTGTGATACAGTATGGTATGGGAAAGAATGAACAGGGATTTTCTATTAAAAAGCGCATTCCCTATGAGACGGCAGAAAAAACGGTAGAATGGCGTAAGACTATCCGTAATAGTGTACTCGACATATGCTAAACCTCCATAACAAACCGCAGTAAGGGAAGGAAGATAACGATGTCACTGAAATACGCAATTCTCGGTCTTTTGGACGAACAACCCTATTACGGATATGAGATAAAACAAAAGTTTGAGCAGTTGATGGGGGAGTTGTGGCCCGTCTCCTACGGCCAACTCTATCCAACGTTAAAAAAGCTGGCTACTGAACAACTCGTTACCCGGGAAACCGTACAGGGTAAAAAAGCGGTGGAGAAAAACGTATATTCGATCACTCCCGCAGGGAGAAACGTCTTCTTTGAATGGCTGAGGCAGAATAGGAAAAAAGTACAGCACTCCATAAAGGACGAATTTACTCTCAGTTTTTTCTTTCTCGAGCGCCTTTCCACAGAGGATATCGACACCGTTTTGAGAACTCACCTGGATGATACGGTGAAACGGGTGCACAATTACAAAGCTGAGTTCAATAGCCTTGGCCCGGATACCCCTCTTTATAAAAAAGTGCTGATGCGGAAGATGCTCTACCATCTCGAAGCGGAGCAGAAGTGGCTTCAGTCAGTGATGGAAGAGTACGGAAGTGTTGAAGGAATAGAAAACTTTTTTCCGGAGACCGGTATATCCGGAGGAAACGGGGATGAGCCGGGCCAAAGTCCCGAGACAGCCGAATACTCGACTGGCGGGTGAGGCGGGTGACGGGCTAAGGACCTGTGGGGCGGAATAGTACTTATTTGCTTAACAAATAAGCACTATTCCTGTAAGCACTATTCATGAGGGCCTTGGCAATTTCAACATTATCAATTGTGCAATAGAGCCTCATACAATAGAGCCTCAGTTGTTTTCTATGATGGAATTCATGATCTGCAGAGCCTTTTCCCGCACGGTGGGATTGTAGTTCCCTGAGCGGATGCGCACAAGGGCACGAAACACGCTGGGTTCTTGAATAGCACCGCTGCTCTGGGCGATTTTCTCAAAAGCAAGCATGGTGGCAAATGCAAGATTATTATCCGGGGTAAGTATATCCTGCTGAAGGATGGTGTTGGAAAGTGCCTGCAGCGCTTGTCTGTCATTTGCGATGTTGAGTTCTCCCAAAGCGTATGCAGCTTCCGCTTGCACCATCGGTTCGTTGTCCGACAAGAGGATGTTGATCAGAGCGTCGCGTGATTGTGCCCCCCCGATCTTTCCGAGGATTTTTGCCGCGCGTTTACGCACCATAGGGTAGTTGTTAACAACGCGTCCCTCTTCGCGATATACTACGTTGATTCCTTCGCCGGAGAGACGATCGAGAAGAAATATTGCTTCGGAATCGTTTTCGGAGATTTCACCCTCATCCACCATCTTCTCCAGGGAGTTTAGGGCCTCCATTTTCATGCTCCGGTCGGTGCTTCTAACCTGCTCTCCGATAAGTTGCATCTCGACGCTCTCGAGAAACAATTCTTCGACGGTTCGCTCATTGCCGCCTTCACCGTTCCCATCCTGCTGTGCAACCGCCATAGATGGCACTGTAACCAAAGCCGCAGCGGTCAGCAGTACCAAAAGTGTCTGTTTTTTTGTCATGCCTTACCATCCTTTCGTATGGCTCCGTCCCGGAGCCGTACATACGGTGTTATTGTGATATTGTAATTTTCCACTGACCGTCCACCTTCTTCAAGGTATAGACTATCACCAAGTTGTCGTTGAGGTCCATATACGCTTTCACAGTGTCCTCCCCAACCGCCTTGATCTCGTCAATACGGATCTCTTTACGGCTAGCTACTACCACGTAGTTGAAGTAGTCCTTGAGAGAGCGTAAGATCACATCGTGTTTGGCCAGTACCGGAGAGTTTGAAATTTCCGCCAGCGTCTCCTCGCTGCTATAGTGCTGTTTGTACTCTTCCGTTAAGTATTGAAGCCATTTCTGGTAGTCTTTGCGAGCGATAATGGAGTTGAGCTTCTCTACCAGCTTGTTGAGGTCTTTTTTCGTCTGTTCTTTCTCTTCTTCACTCAGCTGATAATCGTTCTCCTCGTTCTTTTCAGCCACCTCAGTTTCCTCAGTGGCTTCGCTCGAGGGTCCCACACTGTTCCACTCCTGTGTCTGCGGCGCTTCCTGATCCACAGTATCCTCTTGAGGGCTGGAATCCGCTGCAGGAGCTTGGTCGGCAGGTGTGGTGCAGGATAGAAGAAGAAAGAACATAAGCATACCCAACAGACCAAACACTCTTATCATCATAGATAAAGTGTACTGAGCTATGATGGGTTTGTCAAAATGAATTTGAGAAAATATGGGGAGCTTTTATAGATCGGGTTTTTACGAGCCGGGATAGGATACATTCTCCGCCGCCGGCCCATGGGCTGCTGCACAGGGAGATGACCGCATCAAACCCTGTCGGTTCAAAAAATTTCGGCCCTGAACCGCTTGACGAGCGCATATGAATGTGAGTAGACTTTCGCTTATGCGTAAAGCGGTATTTCCCGGTACATTCGATCCCCCGACGCTGGGGCATATGAATCTTATCGATAGAGCGTCGAAGATTTTTGACTATGTATTAGTGGTAATCGCGGTGAATCAGGTTAAAGAGTGCCTGTTTTCCGGCGATGAACGCCAGCAAATGATGTCAGAAATGCTCGAGGGCTATGAGAATGTCCAGGTAAAGCCGTGGGACCGTCTGATTGTCGAGTTTGCCGTGCAGCACGACGCCAAAGTGATTCTTCGCGGCGTCAGGGCCCTGGCCGACTTTGGCTACGAGTTCGAGTTGGCGATGACCAACAAGGGGCTAAATCCGGATATCGATATTCTCTTTATGCCCACCGATCCCAAGTTTTTTGTGCTCAGGTCGTCGGCCATCAAAGAAATCGCCATGTATGGCGGGGATGTGACCTCCATGGTTCCCCCTAACGTTGCGGAGGCTCTCCATGCCCGGCTCCGGGGGAGTTGACAATCATACGGCTCTGCGATATTGTCGTGTGACTGTAAATTGAGTAGGATGCGAGGTTTAAAATGGCGGTACCAAAGAAGAAAACATCAAAGTCGCGAAGCAGACGACGACGGGCAGTAAATATGAGAAGAAGCGCACCGGGACTCATTGAGTGCGGTACCTGCGGCAACCGGATGGTATCCCACCGTGTATGCCCCAAATGTGGTTCGTATCGGGGAAAACAGGTCCTCGAGCTTGAATAAGAACATTATTTCATTAATTAAGGAGAGAGGTTAATGGACGATCTTTTTGAAAAGGTAAAGAAACTGATTGCCGAGAAACTTGAGGTGGAAGAGGATAAGATTACTCCTGAGGCCTCCTTCCGCCAGGACCTTGGCGCTGACAGTCTGGATACGTATGAGCTCGTGTATGCCATCGAAGAGGAAATGGGGATTACCATTCCCGATGAAAAGGCTAATGAGTTCGAGACGGTTGGCGATGCGGTAGAATACCTCAAGTCTCAGTCGGAATAGTACGCAATAAATAAAGTGGGTCTGTTACAAAAAGAAAAAGAAATTGTAGAGCAGGCTCCGCCGATATCTCCGGAGCGAAAAAAAGAGCTACAGCTTTTTGAAAAGCATATCGGAATAAGGTTCAGGAGCATCGAGCTTCTGAACCTTGCTTTTTCCCATCGCTCCTTTGCCAATGAGAACGGCGGAGAAGTCGACAACAACGAAAAACTTGAGTTCCTCGGCGACAGTGTGCTCGGTCTTGTTGTCAGCGAGTACCTCTATTATACGCTTTCGGAAAAGGCCGAGGGCGATCTTGCCCGGGTGAAGTCCTTTGTTGTCAGTGAGGATAGCCTGGCTGAGATAGCCAAGCGGATAAAAGTTGATAATTTTATCCTTATCGGCAAGGGCGAGGAATATTCCGGCGGCAGAGCAAAGAAGGCGATTCTCGCAGACTGCATGGAGGCGATAATCGGAGCGTTTTACCTTGATTCGGGATTTAAACCCTCCAGGAGTTTTATCCTCAAGTACATGATTCCCGAGATCAACAAGGTTCTTGAGAATAAGCATCGCAAGGATTACAAGACGCTGCTGCAGGAATATGTACAAAAACGCTTTAAGAGTTATCCGCGTTACTCGCTGTTGAAAAAGACGGGTCCCGATCATGACAGAACCTTCTGGATCAACGTCACCATCGACGGGGAGTCATTTGGACCCGGACAGGGAAAAAACAAGAAGGAAGCCGAGCAGCACGCTGCGGGCATTGCCTACGAGTCTCTGCAGGAAAAGGAAGAGTCAGGCAAAAAGAGCGGCGGAAAGCGAAAGGGCGGCAAAAAGAACAGCTAAGAACAGCTGAGCGATGTTTCAGGATTCGTGTTTCGCACTCTTGCCGTGTTGGGCAAGATAGTTTTGGTAGAAGCTCCTGGCGATAGGCAGGAGCTTTTCTTTTGTATTTTGCCGCGGATCATCGATTACCGTTTCAAGAAGATGTTCCAGCACCGTGCCCAGCATCGGCCCTTTGGGGATGTCGGCCTCTTGCATAAGGTCGTTGCCGTTTACCGCCAAATCTCGTACGGTAAAGGCGTTATCTTCTTCCAGCACCTTGCGGATACGCTCGCGAAACTCTCCCTCGGGGAGACTGTGATGACCGAGAATGCCGTAGCTATCCGCTTGCCGAAGATCGAACAGATCCTCCAGGTATTCGCTGCCTACCCTGGCGATAAAGCGCCTGACGGCGGAGTCGCTCCATTCGGGGGTGTAGTGGAACATATGGTGACGGATCAAGTGGCAGATTCGCTTTTCCCGTGCCTTTGAGAAACGCAGACGGCGCAGAATATCCCTGCCCATCCGTTCGGACTCACGTTCGTGACCGTAGAAAGTGATATCCCCCTCAGGGCTGCGTTCCCAGGTCACCGCCTTGCCCACATCGTGCAGCAATGCGGCGTAGCGAATGTCGGGATCATTGTGCGGACCTCCGTCGCAGGCGTAGAGAGAGTGATCAAGCACATCGTAGCGATGTACGCCTCCCTGTTCGACCCCCCGGCAACGGGCGAGTTCCGGAAGAAACCGTTCGAGGAGTTCGCTCTGCTCCATCAGAAAGAAGGCGGTGGAAGGGCGGGCGGCTTCCATCGTCTTGTCCAGTTCCTCGCTGATACGTTCGGCGGAGACGGAGTCGAGCGTAGACGCCGCCTGCCGCATAGCTTGCAGGGTTTGAGGCTCAACCTCGAACTCGAGTTTGGCGGCAAAGCGGCAGGCTCGCAGCAGCCGCAGACCGTCTTCGGTAAACCGTTCGTAGGGGGTGCCAATGGCGCGGATAAGTTTTTTCTTCAAATCCCGCCGGCCCCCGTGAGGATCAATCAGGCTGCCGTCCTTTAAATCGGCGGCTACCGCGTTGATGGTAAAGTCGCGGCGCGAGAGATCCTCTTCGATAGAGGGGGTGAAGGCCACCTCATCGGGACGCCTGGAGTCGCTATACTTCCCCTCGACCCGAAAGGTGGTGACTTCGAATTGTTCTCCCTCAAAAATAACCGTCACTGTCCCGTGCTTTACCCCGGTTGGGATTACTCGTTTGAAGATAGAAAACATCTGCGATGGGGGGGCGTCGGTGGCAAAATCGTAGTCGGTGGGGCGCTCGCCGAGCAGAATGCTGCGCACAGCTCCACCCACGAGGTAGCATGAGTGCCCTGCTTTTTCGAAGACGCGGTCAAAGCGCTGCAGTTTTCCGGGGATCGATATTCTCTTCAATACGGATTCTCCTTGTGTATCGCCGGATCAGAAGGAGATGCGGGCAACCGGCATCGGGCCATTGTAATCCGAAGGACTGCTACGCTGCAACCGCATACGAAAGCCGCCGCGGGCCGGGGCTGGCCGCGCGGCGGCGGGGTACATAATGACGAAATCTTACTGGAGGAGTTGGAGGACCGTCTGTGTTTTCTGATTTGCTTGAGAAAGCATCGCGGTGGAAGACTGGGAGAGAATTTGATTTTTGGTCATGCTTACCATCTGTTTTGCCATGTCGGCATCGCGAATGCGCGACTCGGCGGCCTGTAAATTCTCCGCACCGATATCCAGTCCTTTGACGGCATATTCAAGGCGATTCTGGTAGGCCCCGAGGTCGGCCCGCTGTTTGTTCACCTTTTGCAGTGCTACGTCGAGGGTGCCGATGGCGATGTTGGCAGTAGCGGGATTTGACATAGAAATGAACGTGGCGTCGTTCGCGAGGGATCCGGTACCCTGGAGGCCGAGCCCCTGAGCGGTCATGGTGCCTATATACGCGCGCTCTCTTTGGTCCATGTTGGCGCCGATGTGAAACCACATCGAAGCGGTCACGGTATTCTCGCCGCTCTCATTGGCAAAACGGCCGGTCAGCATATTCATTCCGTTGAACTGAGCATGGCTGGCGATACGGTTGACCTCATCTATTAGTTGACTGATTTCAACCTGGATCTGCATGCGGTCTTCGGTGGTGTAGACTCCGTTGGAACTCTGGACGGCAAGCTCTCGCATACGATGAATAATGTCCTGCGTCTCCTGTAGATATGCCTCGGTAGTCTGAATGAAGGAGATGCCGTTCTCCGCATTCCGCGAAGCTTGTTGAAGTCCGCGGATCTGCGCTCGCATTTTCTCGGACACAGCAAGGCCGGAGGCGTCGTCGCCGGCGCGGTTGATGCGCAGTCCGGAACTGAGCTTCTCCATGTCTTCTGTGAGAGCTTGATTGTTAATCTTGTTTTGACGATGTGCGAAAAGCGCACTCATATTATGATTGATTATCATCCTCGTCTCTCCTTGCGGGAAGCTCCCCGGTCTTACCTGCCCTGTATATTAATTCTATTTTCGGCGGTTACCAAATTCACTTGACACTATCTTTTACTTTTCCCTAGAATGCTTTAACATTCACAGATCATATTGTTAGCAGCGAAGGGCGCAGGAGGAAGTTTTGTACAAACCAGTCGATCCCAAAGTCGATTTTCCGGCTATGGAAGAACGGATTCTCGAGTTCTGGGAAAATCACGATGTGTTTAAGAAATCCATTGAGCAGCGTGAAGGGGCAGAGGAGTATGTCTTTTACGACGGTCCTCCGTTTGCCACCGGGCTTCCCCATTTTGGACATTTCGTGCCTGGCACCATAAAGGATATTATCCCTCGATATCAGACGATGAAGGGGAAAAAAGTGGAGCGCCGGTTTGGCTGGGATACCCACGGGCTGCCGGTGGAGTACGAGATAGAAAAGCAGCTCGGAGTTACCGGGAAAAGTCAGATCGAAGAGTATGGAATTGCGGAGTTCAATGAACAGTGCCGCTCTATCGTGCTGCGCTATACCGCAGAATGGGAGCGCATTGTAAACCGTATGGGGCGCTGGGTCGACTTTGAGAACGACTATAAAACGATGGAACCGGACTACATGGAATCCATCTGGTGGGTAGTGAAACGGCTATGGGAGAAAGGCTATCTGTACGAAGGCTACAATATTCTTCCCTACAGCCCTTCCCTGACAACCCCGCTTTCCAATTTCGAAGTAAACTTGGGCGGGTACCAAGAGGTGACTGATCCGGCTATTACCGTAAAGTTTAATGTGAAAGACGAGCCGGAGACCTACATTCTCGCCTGGACAACGACCCCGTGGACTCTGCCGTCTAATCTCGGTCTCGCCGTGGGTCCGGATATCACGTATGTAAAAGTCAACGACAACGGCGAGAGTTTTATTATGGCAAAGGATCGGCTGCACGCGTATTACAAGAGTGAAGAAGAGTACGAACTAGTGTGGGAAAAGAAGGGCTCCGAACTCGAAGGGATCGAGTATGAGCCGCTCTTTCCTTACTTTGCAGATCAGCGTAAAAACGGCGCGTTCAAAGTACTGGTGGCGGACTATGTCTCCACTGAAGACGGCACCGGTATTGTCCATACCGCCCCGGGATTTGGCGAGGAAGATTACGAGGTGATGAAGGATACCGGGGTGCCGGTGATCTGCCCCTTGGACGCAGAGTGCCGTTTCAATGAAGACGTTCCTGATTACCAGGGGCTCTTTGTGAAAGATGCGGATGAGAAGATCATCCAGCGTCTCAAGAGCGAGGGGAAGCTGGTCAAGCGGGAGAAGTACAAGCACAGCTATCCCTTCTGCTACCGCAGTAAACAGCCGCTCATTTACCGGGCCGTCTCTTCATGGTTTGTCGATATCTCTAAGATCAAAGATAAAATGCTCGCAGCCAATGAGCAGATAAACTGGATTCCCGAACACTTGAAACACGGACGCTTTGGCAAATGGCTGGAAGGTGCCCGGGAGTGGTCCATTAGTCGCAACCGCTACTGGGGGAATCCCATCCCTATCTGGAAGTGCGACGGCAGCGATTACATGGAGGTAATTGGCAGCCGTGAAGAACTAAAGGAAAAGTCCGGGGTGTGGGTAGATGATCTGCACAAACACTACGTCGACGAAATAACGTGGCCCAGCCCGGACGGAAAGGGAACGATGCGGCGCATCTCGGACGTGCTCGACTGCTGGTTCGAGTCCGGTGCTATGCCCTACGCCCAGAACCACTACCCCTTTGAGAACAAGGAGTGGTTCGAACATAATTTTCCCGCTGATTTTATCTGCGAAGGTCTTGATCAGACCCGCGGATGGTTTTATACCCTGACAATTCTCGCCGCCGCCCTTTTTGAAAAGCCCGCTTTCTATAACGTGGTGGTCAACGGCCTCGTACTGGCAGAGGACGGCAAGAAGATGTCAAAATCGGAGCGCAACTACTCCGATCCGGTGGATGTCATCAATAACTTCGGAGCAGATGCACTTAGGCTATTTTTGATGCACTCTCCGGTGGTAAAGGCGGAGGACCTGCGCTACTCCGACGAGGGGGTCAAAGAGGTCTTAAAGAGTTTCATCATTCCCCTTTGGAACGCCTATAGTTTCTTTGTCACCTATGCCAATATAGACGGTTTTGTGGCCTCCGGGTTACCGGACTACCAAGAGAATCCTTTGGACCGCTGGGTGAGCTCCGAGGCGGAGCGGATGGTAGGTGAGGTGCGCGAGCAGCTCGATGCCTACGACCTGCAGAAGGCGATCGACCCCTTGCAGCGTTTCATCGATCTGCTCAACAACTGGTATATCCGCCGTTCGCGCCGCCGCTTTTGGCGCTCGGAAAACGATGCGGACAAAGTACAGGCGTATGAGACCCTCTTTTCCGTACTCATGAAAGTTATCCACACTGCCGCGCCTTTTATCCCCTTTGTCACGGAGGAGGTTTACCGCAATCTCAGGACCGAAGAAATGCCGGAGTCGGTCCATTTGGCGGATTATCCGGTGGAGAAAACGGAGACCCGTGATTATGAGCTGGAGCGCAAAATGTTTATTACCCGTAGAGCCGTCTCTATGGGACGGGCGCTGCGCAGCCAGCATAGTCTCAAGATTCGCCAGCCTCTCAAAGCCATCTACCTGGTAACCAAGGACGAGTCGGAGCGAAAGGTCCTCCGTGAAATGGAAGGCATCATCCGCGAAGAGCTCAATGTCAAGGATGTAATCTTCAAAGATAACGAAGAAGATCTGGTGCACTATACCGCTAAGCCCAACTACAAGCTGCTGGGAAAGAAGTTGGGAAAATACATGAAAGAGGTAGCCGGAAAAATCCAAAACCTCTCTATGAGCGAAATCCAGTCGATCCTCGAAGGCGCTACCCTGAATATTGATTATGAAGGCGGTTCTCTGGAATTGACTGAAGAGAACATCGAGGTACAGCGGACGGAGAAGGAGAATGTGAGAGTATTGAACGAGGGCAGCCTGACAGTGGGGCTGGATACCGAAATCACCGCGGAACTGAAGCGGGAAGGGATGGTTCGCGACCTCGTACGGAGCATTCAGAATATGCGTAAAGACCGCGGACTCGAGGTAACCGACCGCATCCGGCTGGCCCTGTACGGCCCCGAAGAGGTGCGAAAAGCAGTGGAGAGTTTTGAAGACCATTTGCTCTCCGAGACGCTGGCTGTCGATTACGAATGGAACGAACCGCAGGAGCCGGTTCAGGTGGAATGCGGCGATGACACCTGCGCAGTAGAATTGAGCAAGGTATAGGGACGGTACGGTGGTTCACAACGCTGCTAAAGCAGCACTGGGTACGGTGCTGGCGGTTTTTAGCCTCGCTGCCTGTGCCACCGTGCCCAAAACGGCCCATGAAGAGCCGCTGCGTCTTCTGCTCTCCCCCGAGCGGGTATTGGTGAGCTGCAATCTGGAGAATAGCCGTGCGGTTCCCGAACTCCTCTTAAACCGCTTTATGGAGCCCAAGGATGCCGGCCGCTTTCTTGACCGCACAGACAAGCTCCATATTCTGCTCCCTTCTCCTGGAGACGAGGGCGGGAGCTATACCCTGCTGGGAAAGGGCAGATACCCCCGCCGGCTGAGCAACTTTGCCTTTGCCAGGGAGGAGCAGTGGGAGAAGCGGAAGGATCCGCTCTCCTGGTGGGAACACCGCAGCAGTGCTTTGCAGATCGCCGTCCTTCCCGAGGGGTATATAGTGCTTAGTACCGGGGCAATTCGTGAGGCCTTTGATAGGCTGTTTGGCGGCACTCCGGGTACGCTACCTGCCTCAGTGGAGAAAAACATGCAGGATGCAGCGGTGACGATCTATGCTCCGCGTACAGAGGGACTGCTGCGGCAGGTTGCCGGCGGAACCGGCGGAAGGGTTGATTTTGGAGCGGTGGAAACGTTCGAGTCGGCCCTCTACCCTGATAATGGCGATGGGTTTACTGTTCGGGGAGAGTTTTCTCTGAGAGATTCCGGCAAGGCCCGAGCCTTTGCGCTCGGCTTCCGGCTTCTGCTGATCTCCTCCGCCCGCAACGAGGGGCCGGAACAGGTGCAAAGAATTATTCAGAAAACTGAGATAGAGAGTTCGGAGCGCAGGGTGAAGTTTCGGGGGATACCGGTGAGCTCCCGGCACATCGAACAGCTGCTGTATTCCGTCGTGTCGCTTCCCGTACCTGCGGGTGGGGAAACCGTCATCCTGGAGGAGGATGGATGAGTAGCGAAACCGTAGGGGTGCTCAACTACGAGGCGGGCAATTTGACCAGCGTGGAGACCGCCCTGCGCCATCTCGGCGCCGATTATCTAGTGTCGGCGGATCCTGAAGAACTCGGTGCATGCAGCCGCCTTATATTTCCGGGAGTAGGGGAGGCGCGGGCGGCTATGCGCGCTTTACACGCTGCCGGCCTCGACCGCTTTTTGCGGGAGTACGCCGCTTCCGGGGCGCCCCTGCTCGGTATATGTCTCGGCTGTCAGATCGTGCTCGAATCCACTGAAGAGAATGAGACCGAGTGCCTGGGGATCGTGCCGGGACGATCCCTGCGCTTTCCGGGAGGAGCGGGACTGAAAATACCCCATATGGGGTGGAACTCGGTACGGCACGGAGGCGCGCATCCCCTGTTCAAGGACATCCCTGAGGAGACTTCCTTTTACTTCGTGCACTCCTACTATCCCACGATTGCGGACCGGCGTTGGGAGATCGGGGCCACAGACTACGGAATTACGTTTACCTCCGCCTTTGCCCGGGCGAATCTCTTCGCAGTTCAGTTTCATCCGGAGAAATCGGGACGTTGGGGGCTGCAAATGCTTGATAACTTCCTCGCGATAGAGGGAGGCGAATAGTGCTGCAAAAGCGAATCATCGTCTGTCTCGATGTAAAAGAGGGGAAAACCACCAAGGGGGTGCGGTTCAAAGGCAACGTGGATGTTGGCGATCCGGTGCAGATGGCAGCTGAGTATTATAGGCAAGGGGCGGATGAGCTGGTTTTTTACGACATTACCGCCTCCGCCGAGAAGCGGGCCATTATGATCGAACTGGTTCGCGAGGTGGCACGCCGTATTTTTGTCCCTTTTTCGGTCGGCGGCGGGATCTCCTCCTTAGAGGAAATTAGAGAGGTTATCGATGCCGGGGCGGAAAAGGTAAGCGTTAACAGCAGTGCAGTGCAAAATCCCGAGATCATACGCGAAGGTGCCGATCACTTTGGGAGCCAGTGCATGGTCCTTGGCATGGATGCCGCTCGGGACTCTTCGATGCCCAGCGGCTATCGGGTCTACACTCACGGCGGGCGCAGCGCCACCGAGCTGGACGCGCTGGAATGGGCACACCAGGCGGTTGAATTAGGTGCGGGGGAGATCGTTCTCAATTCCATCGATGCGGACGGCACCAAAGCGGGCTACGAAATTTCGCTCACCAGCACAATTTCGGAAGCTGTACCGGTACCGGTGGTGGCCTCCGGAGGTGCGGGAGCTCCGGAACACTTGCAGGAGGTGTTCACTAGGGGAAAAGCCGATGCCGCCCTGATCGCCTCGATGGTGCATCTGCAAGGCTACACGGTGGGCTCTATAAAAGAGGCGCTGCGCAGTGCGGAGATTCCCGTACGCATCGAATAAGTTTCTACTGCCACGTTTCTACTACGATGGTAATCGTATGAATCATTTCTCGTACCGCTTGCCGTAGAACTGCAATCTGAGTATATTATCTCACGCGCACCGACAAACATTGGAAGTGAATTTTCAGGAAAAGGAGCGACAAGTATATGCCTACCTACGATTACGAGTGTAAAGAATGCGGTTATGAGTTCGAATACTTTCAATCCATGTCGGCAGAGCCGCTGCGCGACTGCCCCGAGTGCGGAGGTGCAGTACGACGTCTCATAGGCGGCGGCATGGGCATTATTTTCAAGGGAAGCGGGTTCTATGTTACCGACAACCGCGGTTCCAACGGAAACGGCGGGGGGGAGAAGAAGGAAGCGGGGGAATCCGGTTCCGGGTCAAAAAAAGAGGCCGCTTCCGCCGGCGATTCTTCTTCCGGAAGCGGCTCAGACAGCGGATCCGAAAAGAGCGCAAGCGGAGCCGCCAGTTCAAAATCCGTTGGCACGGAGAATTAAGCCGGCCGTGCGCCTCGCGCGTTCCGTGAGGAATGCCTAGAGCTTTAACTCACCCGTTCTGCTGCACCGGGAGGAAAGCTGATCTGCTCGGTCTCCTCTTTTGCCCGCTGCAGAAGTTCCTCCCCTTCGATATTCTCCCATGCGCTGCGCATGGTCTCCATATCAGGGCGTACCAAAGGATGTTCAGGGGTAAACAACGTACAACAGTCTTCGTACGGGAGAATCGAGGTGGCAAACGTGCCGATTCGACGCGCGCGGCTAATAATCTCCTCCTTGTCCAGACCAATCAAAGGACGAAACACCGGGAGAGAGCTGACGCTGCCGGTAAAACGCATACTCTCCTGCGTTTGGCTGGCAACCTGACCCAGGGCCTCACCGCTCACGAGACAGCCGGCACCTCTGTCGAGGGCCAGCTGCTCGGCGATTTTTACCATTCCCGCCCGCATGAGAAGGGTGATCTCCTCCGGATTAGCTCGCTCGGTAAGCCGCATCTGAAAATCGGTAAAAGGCACTACATGCAGGGTGACGCCCGCAAAATAGGGGGCAAGCGTACGAGTGAGGGTTTTGACCTTCTCGAGGGCCTCGTCAGAGGTGTAGGGGTAAGTATGAAAATAGATCGCCTCCAGGTCTAGACCCCGCTTGGCCATCATGTAGCCGGCGACGGGAGAGTCGATGCCGCCGGAGAGCATCAGCATTCCTTTACCGGCTGTACCGACGGGAAGTCCTCCGGGCCCCGACCACAGCTGCCCGTATACATAGGCGTTTTCCCTAATCTCTACATTGATGACCCACTGCGGATTGCGTACGTCAACGGTAAGAGAAGGAAACTCCTCCGCAATAAGGTCGCCGAGTTCGCAGGCGATTTCATAGCTGTTGAGTGGGAACGACTTGTCTGTCCTGCGGGCTTCGATCTTGAAGGAAGCGCCGGTATCGGACTCGAGTTGCTGCTCGACCATCTCGGAAACAACTCTGCGGGTCTCTTCCCGCAGGGCTTCGAGCGTTTTCTCCGTTTTACGGGTGCGGGTGAAGCCTACGATACCGAACGTGCTGCCTAGGGTCTCTTCTATCTCCTTGGGATCTGCATCGCTGCTCTGGAGATAAAAACGGCCTTCTCGGCCGGATATACGGATGGTGCGGCCTGCCAGGGATGTGCGAATATTCTTCTTCAGGGTGTTTTCAAAATAGGAACGATTGCCCCCCTTCAGGGAAATCTCTCCCACTTTTATTAGGTATCTATCATCCATACTTCGGGAACTACTCCTTTCATGCGTATCATGCGTATGTGGTCTGTATTGAATCAGCGTGCCCCGGCGGTTTTCCGCAGCAGCGGAAGCTCTTTCTGCACTGTATCGCAGAAGGAGCTAAGCTGATCTTCTTCTATATCCGGCCCATAGGAAACCCGCACCACTCCTGCAGCTTCGTCTTCAGATACGCCCATAGACCGCATAACGCGATGCTGTTTTTTGCGGCTCTGAGCCGAACATGCGGAGCCGGTGGAGAGGGCGAATCCGCGGTCGTTCATTACCCGGACAAATACTTCTCCCGGAACGGGAGCCACGGTAAAGGAGAGTATAAAGGGAGAGAACATATCCTGCTCTTCGAGCAGTGCTTCCGGCAGGAGCCGAACTCCTTCTATCTCCGCGAGCCGTTTCGCAGTGCTGTGTTTGAGGGTCCGCACTCGTGCCGCTTCCTCCTGCTGCAGGCGTACACCGCGTTCCACTGCAAGAGAGAGGGCGTGGGCGGAGGCTACGTTCTCTGTTCCGCCTCGCAGTCCGTGCTCTTGGCCGCCGGCGGGGGAGAGCACGGACGGCGCTCTTTGTAAAAAGAGCAGACCGATTCCTTTGGGACCACCCAGTTTATGGGCGCTGAAAGCCATGGAGTCCACCCCCGATTCCGCCGGATGGAGGGGTATTTTCCCGAGGCCTTGAACTGCATCGCAATGGATGCGAATGTCGGCGTTTGTATCCCGTTCAAACTTGCGGACCCGCCGCACCGCTTCTTGGACCGGCTGAATTGCTCCGGTTTCATTGTTGACCGCCATAAGGGCTACCGCTATTGTGTCGGGGGTCAACGCGTCTTCTACCTCCTCGGCAGTGACGATTCCCCGTGAGTCGGGACGGAGCGTAACAAGCTCGAAGCCAAAGTGGCGGAACGTACGGGTGAACTCCCAGACTGCCGGATGTTCGATTTCCGGAATACAGACCCGCCCTCTACGCTGGAGGTTGAGAAGACTTGAGAGGGGAAGGGCGTTGGACTCGGTCCCTCCGGAGGTGAAAATAAGGGAATCCGCCTCCGTGTATAGGCTGTCGGCACAGCGCTGCCGAGCCGCCTCGATGAGCTTACGCGCCTCTTTGCCTTCCTGGTGCAGCGATGAAGGGTTGCCAAACTGTTCCATACCAACCCGGTGCATTTCTTCGGCTATCTCTGGAAGCAACGGGGCTGTAGCCGCATAATCAAGATATACGCGTTTCATCATATCTATGCTATCTCAATATATATAATTTCTTCAAGATTCACTTGCAAAAAACGGATAAACCGTGTACGTTGGAACCGCTATGAATGAGAAACCCTGTTGTTCCGACGAAATGATAGATACTTATGCGGAAAAACTCAAGGTCTGCGGCCATCCCGTACGACTAAAACTTCTCTGCCTTATCGAGCAGCAAAATGCCTGTGTGACGGAACTGTGGCAGTTGCTGAATCAGTCGCAGCCGGTGGTTTCGCAACACTTGGCGGTCCTGAAGGAGAAAGGGATCGTAAGCTCTGAAGTACAGGGCAATAAGCGCTACTACTCCATTACCGATCAGTTTATTCGCAATATCGTCGGCTCCCTCGGCTACTAAAGGCGGCGGAGTGAATCCACGGGATCCCTTTACCCTTCACATAGACAACACCGCCACAACCGTGATGTTTCCCTCGCTGCACGAACTGCGCCGGGCCGAAGAACTGACCGGTGCCTTTTTTTGCTTCGACAGCAATACCGCCCCGCTGTGGTCCCCCGCGCCTAAACTGCGGCATATATTCCCCGCCGGGGAACAGCATAAAACCCTATCACATATTGAAGAGGCCGCGTCGCAGATGCTCAAGGCGGGGCTTAGCCGCGACGGACGTGTTGTAGCTGTCGGCGGGGGCGTTGTCTGCGATATGGCGGGCCTGCTTGCCTCCCTCTACATGCGGGGAGTTTCTCTTACTCTTATCCCCACAACGCTGCTCTCTATGGTCGACGCCTCGGTAGGCGGCAAGACGGGGGTGGATTTTATGGGTTACAAGAATGTCCTGGGTACCTTTTATCCGGCGGAGCGCGTCTATATTGCCGCCGAGTTTTTGGGTAGCCTCCCGGAACCCGAGTTTCTCAATGGTCTTGCGGAGGTAATAAAACACGCCCTCTTGGGGGATGCGAAGCTGCTCGAACTCCTCGAGGAATACCGGCGGGAGGTTTTGGCGCAGGATCCGCAACTGACTGCTTTGCTCATTGCTCGCTCTTTACGGATGAAGGCCCGGTATGTAGAGGATGATCCCCGGGAGGCAGGGGGGCGTGCCCATCTTAACCTGGGCCACACGTTTGCTCACGCGCTCGAACGCTGCGGCGGCCTGGGCCGCTACGGCCACGGCGGTGCGGTCGCCTGGGGGATAGGCCGGGCGCTCCGGCTTGGGGAGCGGTTGGGTATTACCGACTCGGGTTACCGGCACAGGGTGGAGCGGCTTCTCGATTCCTACGGCTATCGCCGAAGTGTGGAGGAGATAGCCCCGCAGGAGCTCGCGGCGGCAATGGAGGCGGATAAAAAGAAGCGCTGCGGGGAGGTTCCCTTCGTCCTGCAGAGAAACCTGGGAGAGACCCTGCAGCAGACGGCAGACCGCGAACTCCTCCTCGAGGTGCTTTCGGAGCGCAGTACAAAAACTCGGGGATTTTGAGAGTACTTCAGTAGTTCTCGTAGATCCGGGCCAAGGTGCGGTACGCGTTGTTGACCCGTTCGCGGTGTTCGCGGTCTACCGCATCGCTCAGTTCGTCCGCCAGGCTCTCAAGGCTGGCAAGACTGACGTCCACCGCCGTGTGAAAGCTGCGGATCACCTTGAGCCAGTAGTTGCCGGTGCCGTCGGTGTCCAGCGCGAAAAAGCCGAGGACTTTGCCCTTCTTCCCGCTTTTGCTTAGTTTCAACAATTTCTCCAACTCATCGCACAACTGCGGGAGATCCTCATACGTGGAAAAGCTGCCGTGTTTTTGCGGTTTCTCCCGGATGTCCCGGGGAGGATCGATGTACGGGATGATCTTGAGGATACTGCCAAGTTGATCGCCGGCGTGAATCTCCCAGCCGTCGTAGACGATTTTTCCCCGCAGACTCTCGTGCCGTTTCAGCTCCTCCAGAGGGGTGGCCTTTACTACCCGCGCAATACGCTCCCAGGGAAGGATGGCGATTTTTTTGTTTTTCTTATACGGCTCGAGTTTAAACGTCTCGCCGCCCAAAGTGATCTCCCAGCTAGTGTCCCGCTTTTTCTTCTCTTCCCGTTCTCCCTGAGCTGCTTTTTCCCCGGACGACTTCCTTTCTTTTTCCGCAGGTTTCTTCTTTTTTTGTGGTTTCTCTCCCTCTGCAAATTGTTCCGCCAGCTGCGGGGAAATCTCCCAGAGCCACTGACGCTTGAGGGGAGAGACGGAGCGGGCAAACATGCGGCTGGTTTTGACGATCTCTCCGGCAACGATGTATGCCGGGGATTCGCGGTACATGACCGAGCCGGGATGAATTTGAATTTTATCGGCAGTGAGGCTGCGGTACACTCCTTTGCCGCTGCGTTCACAGACAAACTGGATGAGCCCGGTGGAGAGGGTACACAGATAATCCTTGGT
Source organism: uncultured Spirochaetaceae bacterium (assembly GCA_964346455.1). GTDB lineage: Bacteria > Spirochaetota > Spirochaetia > DSM-16054 > Sediminispirochaetaceae > CAYFUX01. The sequence goes on along the minus strand of CAYFUX010000001.1, from coordinate 66,549 downwards.
CGAACCGCCGCCGGTAATGGGTACGCCCATATCGCTGACGATTTCCTCGAGTTGGTACTTGATATTGACGATTTCGTTCATCACCCGAAGATCAAGATAGTACTGATTGCAGAAGTTCTCCCGCTTCTTCGCATCCCCCTGTTTGGCAAAGGCCCGGAAGAGATTGAGGTAACTAACAAAATCGCCGGCGGGGTCGCTGAAGTGGTGATGAGCGCGGCGCGCCTCGATCTCGTAGCCCGGAGGAAGGACGAAAGGCGTATTGGTGGAGAGAAAGGCGGTGCCGATGAGCACTTCATCGAGGACGTTGTGGTACTTGAGAATCGCCTCTACAAGGATTCTGGCGTGGCGGGGAATGAGAGGAAAATCCACCATCATACGTCCGATGCGGGTGAGGTGCCGCTCCTCGTCTATGGCATCCAGCATCCGAAGCGTCTCGATGCCGCCTTTGATCCCCGGGCGTCCGGGAGAGCTGATAAAGTCAAAGTTCTCGAAGTCGGTGATGCCGAGCTCGCTCATCCGCAGGATCACCTCCGAGAGATCGGTGCGGTAAATCTCCTCCAAGGTGAAAAGCTCCCGGCTTTCGTAGTCTTTTTTTGTGTAGAGCCGGTAGCATACACCCGGCTGTGTGCGGCCGGCGCGGCCTTTGCGCTGGTTGCAGCTTGCTTTAGAGATGGGCCCCTCGATCAGAGAGCTGGTGAAGGTGCGGGGACTGTAGTAGTTGAGTTTTGCGAGTCCCGAGTCGATGACCATGGTGATGCCGTCGATGGTGACGCTTGTTTCCGCAATGTTGGTGGAAATCACCACTTTCGTTTTTCCTTTGGGGGTGGGAATGAACACACGGTCCTGCTCCTCCTTAGAGAGACGGCCGTAGAGCGGCAGCAGCAACAGTTTTTTACTCACCGGCGAGGCTTCCAAACGGGCAAGCGTGTCTTTAATGAGCTTCTCCCCGGAGAGAAAAATGAGGATATCCCCTTTGTGCTTTTCCCGAATCGCTTTGACCACGATTCCCTCGATTTTGTCGATCAATGCTTCGGGGCCGCCTCTGGACTCCGGCGGATCGTGGATTACCTGCACCGGATACATCTCTGTCTCTATATGGACAATAGGAGCTCCGCCGAAATAAGAAGAGAAAATCTCGGCGTTTATAGTGGCGGAACTAATAATTACCTTGAAATCAGGCCGCGCCTCGAGGATCTTTTTGAGTAAACCGAGAATAAAGTCGATGTTGAGGCTTCGCTCGTGCGCTTCGTCGACCATGATCACCGAGTACTGCGTAAGGTAGGGATCGGTCTTCAGCTCCTGCAGGAGGATACCGTCGGTCATAATTTTGATACGGGTGGAATCGGCCGTCTGATCCTCAAAACGCATTTTGTACCCGACAGTCCCGGGAATAGGAGAGTCGATCTGTTTAGCGATATATTCGCAGACTGAAACAGCGGCGATTCTGCGGGGCTGCGTGACGCCCACCATCTCGTTCTCTTCAAATAGATCGTAATAGAGAATCAGCGGAAGTTGGGTCGTTTTACCGGAACCGGTGGGACTCTCCACCACAATGACCTGGTTGTGGTGGAGCTCCTGCAAAATCTTCTCTCGCTGCTGGTATACGGGAAGTTCTTCGGGGCGCATATTGGTGGTCCTTATTCGGGGTTAGGTCCGGCGATAATAGTGTGGGCCCGGTCAATGGCTTCCCGCGGAGGAATCAATTCGTAACTCGTCCGAGTCTGCAGGTTTTTCAGCGTCACCTTTCCTGAATCGTACTCATCTTCTCCGCAGATGAGAGCCAACGGGATGTGCTTCTTTTCCGCCAGCTTGAACTGCTGTCCCAACTTTTTTTGCTCAGGAAACACATCTACGGTTAGTCCCGCACTCCGGAACTGCCGGGCAAGTCCGTGGTAATAGCCGGAAAGATCGTCTTGTACCCGGAATATTGCCACGTCGGCGGCGCGCTGCTGACGTTTCTGCATCCCGAGTTCATCGAGCGCAGCGATGAGCCGATCGAGACCGATGGAGGAGCCCACTCCGGGAAGCTCTTCCTTGGTATAGAGCGAAGCGAGGTTGTCATAGCGCCCACCCGAGCAGACGGAGCCTATCTCCGGCAGTCGGCGAAAGAAGGTTTCAAACACGAGACCGGTATAGTAGTCGAGCCCTCGCATAATAGAGGGGTCGAGTGTAAAGACGTGATCGACGGAGAGTTCCTCCAGTGACTGAAAAATCTGACGTATACGCTCGGTATCTTCGTCGTGGCCGCCGGCGAGTTCGGCGATTGAATCGAGGGTCTCGAGAAAGCTGCCGGCGGGAGTGATGTAGGAAAGGACTTTCTCCCCCTTCTCCTCACCGATAAGCTCCTGCAGCCCTTTGCGGACTTCCTCGTCGCCAATTTTTTCCCGCTTGTCGATAAGACGCATGATCTCCTCGGACTGCTCTCCTATATCGAGGTTTCGGAGGAAGCGGTTAAAGACTCCGCGATGGTTGACTTTGATTTCCAATCCTTCGATGCCCAAAGCCTGGAAGGAGGAGTGGATGAGCAGGAGTATTTCCAGGTCTGCATCAAAGGCGGTCGTACCTACGATATCAAAGTCGCACTGAGTAAATTCCCGATAACGTCCCCGCTGGGTATTTTCACCGCGCCAGACCTTGTCGATGTGATACCGTTTAAACGGTACCGGCAACTCCTGATGATGGCCGGCCATAAAACGGGCAAACGGAACGGTGAGGTCGAATCGCATGGCAATATCTCGGTTGCCTTGGTCGGTAAAGCGGTAGATCTGTTTGTCGGTATCACCACCGCCTTTACCGAGCAGGACCTCCGTGTATTCCAGTGCCGGGGTATCGATGGGCTGGAAACCGAAAGACTCGAAGGTCTTTTCCAAAGTGGAGATGATCTCTTTACGGGTTGCCGCCGTATCGGGCAGAAAGTCGCGAAAACCTTTCAACACACGGGGTTCTATAATCATGCAGCAGCTCCTTTCGGTGTATCAATATATGCTATTTCCTTATAAGGTAATAACTATCGCTCTTGAAACAAATAGAAATCTTCCCTACTATAGTAGCCGATAAAAGAGCTTTACTTCAAGCGAGCTGAGACAGTGCGTAAACGATATGGTACCACACGGCGTGGTGAAACAACCGAAGTAGCAAAGATTTACGATCAAAATGAGCACCGCATCGACAACGGAAAGATCGATGTGGATGCCGTAAAGGTGGCTACCCGTCTAAAGAAGTACAACCATCAGGCCTTCCTCGTAGGCGGAGCGGTTCGGGATTTGGTACTGGATAAAGTACCCAAGGACTTTGATCTCGTTACCGATGCCACCCCCCAGCAGATAAAATCCATTTTCCGCAATGCGCGGATCATCGGAAAACGATTTCGACTGGTGCACGTCTATTTTCCCGGAAAAATCATCGAGCTGTCCACCTTCCGCGCAAATACTACCGGAAAGGACGATCAAAACGTCTACGGCGCTATCGACGAAGACGTGCATCGCCGCGATTTTTCGATTAACGCGCTCTTTTACGACCCTATCGAGAAAACGCTTATCGATTTTGTCGACGGGCTGGAGGATATACGCGCCGGTCGGATGCGCTCACTCATCCCTCTCAATGTCACCTTCAAAGAGGATCCGGTCCGCATAATCCGGGCCATTAAGTACTCTGAGATCCATGGCTTCCATATGGGCTGGAAGCTAAAGCGCAGCCTTCGCAAATATGCTCCGGAATTGGAGCGCATCCCCCCTTCGCGGATGACTGAAGAGGTGTTCAAGATCCTACAGTCCGCTTATGCGGCCCCTATTCTACGAGCTTTTCAGGACTTCAAGGTGCTGCAGCATGTGCTTCCGGTTATCGACTCCCTGGTGAAGGAGCGTTCGAAGAGCGAACGCAGCCGCTTTTTTGAATCCCTGGAGAAGATCGACGAGCGGGTCATGGAGAAGGGTGAAGATCGTAAAGGACGGCTCCTCGCCGCTCTCGTGGACGGGGTGTGCTTTTTTCCCGAAGAGTGGGAAAACACTACTTTTCTCTTTCGCGATATGTTCAAAGAGATAAAACGGCTTATCGACCCGATTACTCCGCCTAACCAAGAGGTGGAAATGGCGGTGGTATGGCTGTTTCGCGAGGCAGGCATCAAGCCTCCCTCTAACGTGAACAAGAAGAAGCCTCCCAAACCCGGCGGCGGTTCACGCCCCCGGGGACGCCGCTCCAAGGGCGGGCAACATCACGCCAAACAGACAAACTAATCAAGAGATGAAAAAAGCTCTCCCCCCGAGAGGGAAGAGCTTTTTTACTGTCTATAGAAAGCGGTTGCGGAGAAGGAATTGAGGAAAATCAGGCGCCGTTCCCGCTCTCTTTGCTGTTTGTAGTAGTGCCGTCGCCACTCTTCTCTTCAGCACTTCCATCTTCCCCGGAGGATTCGCCGTTTGCACGGGCTTCGATCTTACTGCGCAGCGATTTGATTCGCTCGGTGTAGGCCTCTCCCGCCTCGAGCGATTTTTCCAAATAGAAGCGGGCGTCTTCGAGACGATCATCCGCATATGCATTGACACCAAGGGCGTAGTTGATCAGAGTGGCCCGGCCCCCATTGTCTAAGGCGGTGTGATAATAGTATTCGGCCATCGAGTATTCGCCCATATCGTAGTTAATCAAACCAAGATAATAATAGGGGATGTAGTGGTCGCTGCGCAAATCGAGGGCTGCGGTAAAGGCATCCTTTGCCGCTTCGAGCTTGTTTGCCGTATACTGCTCCATTCCTTTGCGCACCAGCTCAGGAAATGTTTCGATGCTGCGGACAAAATCGATGTAATCGTCGGTGAGCTGTTCTCGCGGGACCCAAGAAAAAGCCTGATCGACGATGCGCTGTTCATTCGTTTCCTGGGGGACATCCGGTTTGAGCGCGGAGATGGAGTCCCAGAGGAGGCGATTGTAGCGCTTCTTGTCGCTGTGTATGAGAAACTCGATGGTACCCCACACCTGCGCGTAGAAGGCTTCCAGATCAGTATTGGCTTTCTCTGAGTCTATATAGAGCAGCGAGTTAACCGGTATTACCCGCTCTGTATCCCCCGACTCGGCTTTCTGCAGCAGTGTTCGGAGGGTTGATACCCATTCGTAGTTGTGTTCGAACTCGGCTCGCTGTTCTTCTTTATTGTAACTGCTGTTTTCAAAGTAGACGGCGAAGCCTTTCTGCAGCCACAGCGGGGGATTGGGAATGAAGGACTTTAAATACTGGACAAAGCCGTGATGGATAAGGCGTCGCCGGTATGTTTCTTCATCGTCCGTGTAAAAGCCGACAAGTTCGCTTTTCTTCGGATCGGAATACTGGATAAAGACAAACGATTCTCGCGTCTCCGAGAGAATAGAATCGAGATACGAGTCATACGCCTCTTTACCGGAGAAAATGCGCACTGTCAGCGGAGCCGAAAGCTTCTCCGGATCAAAGTGCATATAACTCTCGAAGAGTTCGAAATAGGCCTCCATCATCCGAGCGGTGGATTGGGCGTGCTCGGCACCTTCATGCGAGATAACAGTATAATGTTCACTCGAATGGGTGGCAGTCTCCTGGGAGAAGGCGTAGCCTGCACTCAGCAGAACGAAGCACGATACAACGGCTATAAGTTTTTTCATGGCAATCTCCTACGCAAATCATAGTATGACGTCCCGGCAGGGTTGTCAAATTGAAACGGTTTCGGACGTACGAATCCCGTCTCCCTAGTACGAATATCGGCAGACACAGCATAAAAATAAGGACCCGGGCTGTGACGAAGCCTCAACGCAGCCGGAGAT
>CAYFUX010000001.1:18953-60677 GCA_964346455.1 uncultured Spirochaetaceae bacterium | reverse complement strand
CGCAGCCGGAGATTAGAGGGGTGTGCTTCCCCTTGCATACGGCTGCACGGGAAAAACTGCAGGATCAGGAGAGCTTATCGATGGTGATGTCAACGCGATGTACGTGTATACCCGCATAGTGGTTGAGGCTGTCGCGAATGTAGTCGCGCAAAGAATGAATACGCCCGGTGATCTGCACCCCTTGAGGCACATGGATCTTTAATGAAAGGCGGTAGCCGCTGGGATCGTTTTTAACCGTGATTTTTTTTACTGAAATAGTGTCGTCAAACTCGTCCACACAGTGGATGACCATTTGACTCAGGGCCGTTTCGGAGATACTGACCCGTCCGTGCCGTCCAAACTCCGGCTGCACTACCGTCTTTTCAAATATCTTTCCCCGGCGCGGGACTACATGAAAGCCGCGTTTGAAAAAGACTTTCACTGAATCGTAGACAAACTGCGGGTAATTCTGATGAATCTCGATTGTGGGAACCGGGATCACGTGCTTGCCCTCGCTCTTTCTGCTGCGTATCGCAGTCTCGATGTCCCGGCGGCTGGCGATTTCTTCGATATTGATGATTTTGATGATCGAAGGAAGATGCAGCCGCTCGGCGATCTTCTTCACCATCTTTTCAGAGGTCCCGATGATGAGAATGCGTTTGAAACTCTGCTTTTCCAGCGCGTGAAGCACTTCCTTGCGGTGGGAGGGATCGTCAAAGAGTGCGGTTTTAATTGCTGCGAGGTAGGCTTTCTCTCGCTTGGCCGATTTTCCGGCGATGATTTTTTGATCTCTGATGAGAAGCCCGTCGTCTATAATGAGATCAATACCAAATTTTTGGGCGACCAGCTTGGCACGAAAACTTTTTCCCGTGCCGCTGCGGCCCACCAGTGCGTAGGCAGAGACCCCTTTCATAAGCCACACGATGTGGCGGAACGCCCCAAACATACTCCTACTATATATGTTGATCGGGGAGAAGGAAAAGTGGCGGAGAGTGCAAATTCACCCGGCTTTCCCCTGATGCACGGGGGCGAATACGAAAACTCGTTTTACTGCTGTCTTGCGTGAAATCGCGCAGGCGGATATAGTTTTCGAAGAATGGATCGCACTTTTTTGTACCGACACAGGCTTCACTATGCGCTGACTCTGCTGGCTATCCTCCTGTGTATAGGGGGAGTAAAAATGGCGTTGGTAGAGCCTGTGCAAACTCCTGCGCTGTGGGAAAGCTACGACGCCTTCCTGTTTGAAGAGAACCGCGGGCTAAGCTGCGAGGATGCGGCGAAGAACCTGGAGGATGTCGGCTACACCGATGTCATTCACCGCGGTAACCAACAGGTGGCAATTTTCTCCTATAAAGAACTCAAGCGGTATCGTCTGGAAGAGCTCGAGTCTCGCTTTGTAGCACAGGACCCGCTGCTCGACCCGTACATCCGGCATCTCGATCGCTACTATGAAGGCAGTATAGGCGAGCAGGAGGCCTTTGTCGTCTACGCGAAACGGGGAGACTTCAGCTTTGAGACCGTGCTGCAGTTGCGAAACCGCCTCGACCGGCTTGAGGCAAAGTGGGCGCGCGCGGGCACCGATCCTTTTGCGCACGCCATACTTCTTGGAGCGGCGACGATCGTACTTGTAGCTATTGCATGGGGGATCGCCCGTCGATATGCACCGGCGGTGCTGCTTGCGGCAATGTTTACCGCCGCGGGGGTGCTGACGCCGGAGTATCATTATGTGATTTCCGCCCTTCTGCTTAGTATCGGGACAGCGTTGGGGCTCCGCCTTGGTATTCCGACACTGCGCATCTATCTCAATCGCCCCGAGGATGTACGGAGACGGACTCTCCTGATGCCTCCCTGCGCGTATGGGCTCTTTGCCGCTGCCGGCGCAGTGTATCCGTTTTTGGGCTCTGCTTCCGCTGTAATCGGGTGGCACATTCTTCTTGCCGCGCTCATGCAGATAACGCTCGTCGGTATCGTGCTACTGCTGGAGTTCCGGCGCTATGTCGATCAGCAGCACCGCCTTTTCTATCCCCTTTCATTGGGACAAAAACGCAGCAAACTCCTCCTTCCGTTGCGTACATGGGCCCCCGCGATGGGGGTACTCCTGTTTCTGCCGTTTCTCCTTGATGTGAGCGGCGGCGCTATGGAGGGCGTCCGGCTTCCTGTACCGGCGAGCGGGACGGGTCACGGGGATGAACAAGCTGAGATCAGCTACCGGGAACTCTATCGTACATATCAGGAGCACTGGAACGGTCAGGACTACGAGACGGTGGAACTGCCTAACCTGGTGGATTACTTGGCTCACCGTGCCTATCAGGAGGGCTATTTCTACGGACGTTCCTACGGATTTCCCGCCCCTGGCGAGCGCATTACCCTCACAACGTACTCGAATGCGGGACAGAGGGTGGAAACGAAGGAGAAAACAGTGAAGTTGTTTACAGATGACTGGTATGAAGATATAATAGCTGAAGCTAGAGAGAACGGAATTGAGCGACTGCTCTATGCTCAGGGTGTGCCGGTAGAGGCCAGGATTGCCGCTATCGACTCGCTTCGCATCACGGTGAAGAATCAGTGGGGACACGCCGCCATAGTGGCAGTGCTGTCCCTGTTTCTTTTTACAGTCATGAGGGTGAATAGACATCCGATGCATGTGTATCGGAGAAAGCAAGGGGCAAAGGAGAGACGAAAAGTAGCCTAAACGTGCTGCAGGCGCGGCGTCATGTCCTTTTTACAGCGGCATATACCGCAGAAGAAGCGGGCGGAACCGGTCGCAGCTCTCTTTGTGAAGTCCGATTGTAAGAAAAGCTCGATGGTAAGGCGGGCGATGAAGTCCGGAAGAGCAGTAGAAAAGAAGTGTGAAGAGAAAAAGGAATTGAATGAAGAAGCTTAAACTGGTTTTCGGGACGTACAACACTAAGTCAGTGGGTACTTCCCGAGAACAGTTTGAAAAAACCTACCAAAACTCGTATAAACCGTTCTTGACGGTGCTCTATAAGTACCCCAGGGTCCGTGCGGCGCTTCACTTTTCCGGAAATGTCATGGAATGGCTGGAGGAGGAGCATCCGGAGTTCGTAATGCTCCTCAATGAGCTGGTGAAGAAAAAGCAGGTGGAGCTGATCGGCGGCGGATACTATAGCCCGATACTGCCGATTATCCCCAGCAAAGACCGAATGGGTCAAATAGAGTACCTCACTACCTACCTTCGAAAACGCTTTGGCAAGCGCCCTCGAGGGTGTTGGATCCCCGAAGGTATTTGGGAACCATCTGTCACCACCACCATCAAGAGCAACGGGATGGAGTATTTTTTTCTTGACGATATCTACTTTTACCAAGCCGGTATGCGGGAGCACGGGATGTATCGTCCCTATATTACCGATGACCAGGGAAAGACGACTGTAGTATTGCCGATTCATTTTACCTTTGCAGAAGGGATGTTTGAGTCCTCTCCCGAGGATTTTGCCAATAAGATATATCGGCATGCGGAGGAGAATGAGCACAATCTTCTGACAGTAATGATCAGCGGCGAGCTCTTCCATGTAAACGAAGATCGCAAGGAGGAGTTTTTCGGGGAGGAGGGATGGCTGGAACGATTTTTTCACGCTCTTTCCAATAATGTTCAGCCTGTGCAGACGGTGCTGCCGGGGCGGTACGTACGTACCGCCGAATGGCTGGAAAAGGCGTACTTGCCCAGCGCCTTTTTACCTCCTGCTGAGCAGGGCGGGGTAGCGGACGATCACAATTGGCTGGAACCTGGAGGATATCGGCTGCTGTACAACCTGAATGCATCACAGCTGCCCTTTTATTTTCGCCAAAACATTACCCGCTACCCGGAGATTCGAAATATCTATTCCAAAATGATGTACGTACATCTGCTGGTGGGGCAAGTGCGCAGGGACAAGTCGAGAAAGAAGACGGCCAAGGAGGAGAGCTGGATTGGCCAGTGCGGAGCAGCTTTCTGGCACGCTTTCGACGGAGGGGTATACGACAACGCCAACCGGAAGGCGGTCTATGCCGGACTCTTAAATGCCGAGAAAACGACGCGCGAAAAGGGCATTTTCTCCACCTCCCTGAACATTACCGACTTCAAGCTCGACGGGAAACCGGAATATCTCTATCAGGGACAATTCATCAACGCCTATGTGCAGCGTAAAGGCGGCTGTGTGTTCGAGCTCGATTATGTGGTCAATTCCTGGAACTACATTGACACGATGGCACGGTACCGGGAGCGGTATCACGAGGAGCAGCACTTGCGCCAAGGAGTCGATGAGGCGCCGCGCAACGCCTTTGAAGATCACTTCTGGTCTGGGGACGAGACGCTGGAGCGGGAGATTACCTCCCACACCCTAGAGCGGGTCAACTTCCGCGATACCTCCTACCGGCTGCTCAAGGCGGAGAAAGAGCGCAAAGAGTTGGAGTTCACCGTTCGAGCTTCGGCAGACGATCTGCCCGAGCGCCGTCTTGAACTGCGAAAGAGATACGACTTCCAGAAAAATTCGATCAACGTGGATTACACGCTAAAGAATATCGGGAGCGAAATCCTGGAGGGGCGCTTCGCGAGTGAGTTCAATCTCAGTTTCCCGGAAGTGTCAAAGGAACGGATTTTGTTCATGATCGATCAGAATGGAAGCAAAGTTGAAGTGGCCGACGGGAAAATCGATATGGACGGGGTCAATGAATTGACCATCCAAGACCGCCAGAACAAGACCCTGATTACCATCTCTGCCGGTGTGCGCGGCAATTTTTGGAGCTATCCCGTCTATACGATGACAAAGGTGTACGGCGAGGTACAACCCGTTTATCAGGGAACCTGCCTTATCTTCTGCTGGGACTGCCGTCTGCAGCCAGAGGAAGAATGGAACACCAGACTCACCTTGAGAATCGAGAAAAAATAACGCAGTCGAGGCGTATCACTGGCCGTTGTTCTCGGGCTGGGACTCGAGCTGCGGCTGGGACTCGAGCTGCGGCTGGGACTCGAGCTGCGGCTGGGACTCGAGCTGCGGCACGGGTGAAGCGGCCGCTTCTCTGAGTTCTATAATTTGATAGAGCCACGGCCGAACCGCCTCGTACTTACTGTCTTCGAGGAGGACAAACTCAAAAAACGCCTCCGTGTACCGTTCCTGAAAAAAGTACGTCTGGCCCAGATAGAAATGGGCCCGCCTTTGTACCGCCTCGCCGATCCGGGTGGAGAGTAATTGCCCCAATTGCTTTTCGGCAGCTTGCCATTCTTCCTCGGAAAAAGATCCCTCTACAATACGTTTAAGCTTTTGGTCATCGCTTCCGCGCGGCTCGTCGCGGTCTTCGGACAATATGGTCGGAGTGAGCGAAGCCTGCTGCCCCTCCGGAAGAGAGGTTAGCAGTTGTTCCACCGTTTTCTCCACATCATCAGACATTGGGCGCCGCTCTTTTCCGTCCAGAGGAGAGGAGGGGGAGAGCGGTTCTCCGCTGAGGATGGACCGATTGATCTGGAGAAACGGCAGCGGTACGGAACTGCGGCTGCGGGGAGTGCCCCCGAAGGCGAATGCCGCGGGGCTGCTTCCCTGAGGATCGGGAATAGGCAGCTGGACCGGGTTTGCGAGACTATTTACCCCGCTTTCAAAGCGGTATGAGCCTGCTTCAGCACGGCGGGCATCAATTGCCGCGTAATAGTACTCCACCCCTTTCAGGGGAAAATCCGTGTAATCCGTTTTTCCCTCTCCGATGGTGGCGATCAGTGTAGCCTGATGGAGAGTGTCCGCCGAAATTAAGGGGCTCGTGCTGCGGTAGAGCAATATGGGCCGCTGCGGATTTTTGGCCTCGACATCGATGAAGATTCTATCCTTCCGTGATTCGCTGCGTATGGAGCGAATATTCGCCTGCTCCGAGTTGTCGGAGGAACTGAGAGCAACCGATCGGGCGGTCACGTTGCGATGGGGGATAAAAAGGGTGCGAATCGAGCCGTCGCTGTCTGCGGAGAGCACCGCATAGAAATAGGGAGCGTCATCGGGCGGGTGTGCGGTGTACGAGGTGGCATCTGCGGGAACCTGGGCAATTTCGGTAGTTTTCTCCGGATAGGTATCGTTGTTGATCGGCGCGGAGGAGCGGAGGATTACATAGTGATCCGGGGCTGTTTCGGGGGCTTTCCAACTGATGCGGACCGAGTCCTGATCCGGCTGTGCGGTAATCGAGGAGACGTAGGGAACCTCCTGTGCGGCAGCGGGAAGCAGAAACACCAGAAGGTAGGCGACGAACAACGGCATCCGCCGGGTAATAGGCGATCGGGCAATACGGTTACAGCGGTTCATTATTCTCATACAGTATATTAATCGGCAGCCATGCTGAAAATCAATAGCCCCTTCCGAGGAGCGCGGGAGTATTTGACACGTAAAATAGAACTAAATACACTGTAGTCATGTTTGTGGCGGTCGGATGCGATATCAACAACGAAGACAATCGTGAAGAATTGAACAACCTTCTTCGGCTTTACGGATTCAAAGAAGCGGTGGCCGATCTCTGGGAATCGGTGAAGGTGAAGGAGAAGGACTTGGCCCGTCTCAAACGCGATATCGACCGCATTACCGATTATTATGATCAAGTACGAATGTACCAGTACCCGCTTGAGGAGACCCTGGTTATTACTATGTTAAAGCAGAAACGGTGGCGCCGGACCGTGGTGCGGCCGTAATAGGCGGCATCTCCGCCGCCGAGCTCTAATTATGACGGAGGAATAGAATGGCAACACTTACTGAACTCGAACAGCCTCTGCAGGAACTGCAGGATGAAATCAACGACCTCTGGAGGCGTCTTTGACCCGGAAAAACTCGAAGAAGAGGTAGTCCGTCTCGAGCGGCAGACGGGGGAGCCGGATTTTTGGAATGACCGGGAAAATGCTGAAGAGACGCTGCAGAGTATAAAACGCAAGCGGGAACGTCTCGAACCGTGGCTTGAGCTAAAACGCCGTTTCGACGATACAGTTGAACTCTACGAACTCGCGAAGGAGGAGGGTGACGAAAGCGTTGTCAAAGAGATCGAAGAGAGTTTGAATGCAATGCGGAAAGAGGTGGAACGCCTCACTATTCGCGAGCTTTTTCAGGGAGAACACGATGAAAACGATGCCTTCCTCACCATACACTCCGGCGCGGGGGGCACCGAAGCCTGTGACTGGGTCAACATGCTCTACCGCATGTACACCCGCTGGTGTGAAAAAGAGAATTTCAGCTATGAATTGATCGATTTGACGGAGGCCGAAGGGGGGTTGAAGTCGGTCACCATACAGGTAAACGGCCATTATGCCTACGGCTATTTGCACGGCGAGACCGGGATTCACCGTTTGGTGCGGATATCCCCTTTTGACTCGAGCAAGCGTCGTCATACCTCTTTTGCTTCGGTCTACTGTTCGCCGGTAATCGAGGACGATATCGAGGTGGAGATCAACCCCAACGAGATCAGAGTAGACACCTATCGCGCCCAGGGAGCCGGCGGTCAGCACGTAAACAAGACCGACTCCGCCGTGCGGCTTACCCATTACGAGACCGGAATCGTCGTCCAGTGTCAGAACGAACGGAGTCAGCACAAAAACCGAGAGACTGCCATGCGAGTCCTCCGCTCACGGCTGTACGAGTACTACAAGCGAAAGCAGGAGGAGGAACAGTCAGAGAAGGCCCAAGAAAAACGAGACATCGCCTGGGGAAATCAAATCCGCTCCTACGTGTTTCATCCCTACAACATGGTCAAAGATCACCGCACCAACCACCAGGAGGGAAACGTGCAGGCGGTGATGAACGGCGAGATCGACGATTTTATCCAGGCCTATCTCAAGTGGCGCTGGATCGGGGAATAAAGTATGGAGCCAACCGTACTCATCGTGGACGATATAGAAATGATGCGCCGAGAGCTGCGCCGAATTGTAGAAGACCACGGAATGACCGTGGCGGGCGAGGCGGCTACCGGCCGTGAAGGCGTGGATGAGTACGGACGTGTACAGCCCGATGTGGTGTTGATGGACATTACGATGCCGGAGCTGGACGGGATTGAAGCCCTGCGGGCGATAAAAGCTGCTGATCCGGAGGCCTGCGTTATCATGTGCTCGGCTCTCGGACAGCAGCACTATATTCTCAGCGCTATCCGCAGCGGGGCCCGCGATTTTATTGTAAAACCCTTTACTCCGGAGAGAATAGTCGGGGCTATCGAAAAAGCTCTGCACGCTCCGGGCAGACCGCAATGATATACCGCCTCATGCGCAGCTCCCGGATGAGACGCGGGTATTGTTCCCCCACCGTCGGTCTGCTCCTATTTATGCTGATCACCGCATCCTTGAGCGCCCGGGAGACTCCGCAGGTGCGCGACCCGTCGGATACGTGGCGGTACGGAATTGCCGAGTTCCGGGTTGTGGCGGATTCTCCCGCTCTCGAGTCGCTACAGTGGCGGATACCGCAGTTGCTCAAAAGCACGCTTCGCGCTTGTCCCGTCCATCATTACCGCGAGGAGGAGCGCCGTGCTCGGGCTCTGCGGTTACGGGAGCGAAAAATTGAGGAGCTAGAGGCGGAGATAACGGAAGCGCGGGGTAATCTCGATGAACAGTTTTTCGAGGAGACTTCCCGCCGGAGCCGCAAAGATCTGCAGAATGAACTGCGGGAGCTGCTGAGGCGGCGGGAGGAGCTGCGGGATCTCGAAGCTCAGGATGTGAAGGTCCCCGAGCATAAGGCGTGCGTCTATACCCAAGGCGGCGGCGTCGAGGGGCTCCTATCCCGCCCGCGGGTGCCTGCCTGGCTGCCGATGCGGGAGAAACAGCTCGATTTTCTTATCACCGGCAGCGTTGAGGAGACTTCAGAGTTGCTGTTTCTCGAGATCTACGGCTACCGGGCGGACTCCCGCTCCGAAGAATTACTCTGGAGCGGCAATTTTCGAGCCGCGGAGCTGGAGGAGGCCGTGGAGCGGGCAAGCCGTGATATTCGCAGCGCCCTCTATGGACGTCCCTGGGCGGACCTATCGGTTCGCACCGATCCTCCCAAAGCGCAGGTACGGCTTATCACAAAGGGAAGCAGAAGGGAAAATGCGGGCGGTTTTTTCCGCTATCTTTCGCCGGGCGAGGCACGGATAGAGGTAAGAGCGGAGGGCTACGGTGCGGAGGTGCGAACTGTACAGCTGCTTCCGCAGGAGCACAAGCGCATTCGTGTGGAGCTCTCTCCCCGCAACACGGCGGAGCTGAGGATCCACAGCCTTCCACAGAAGGCGGAGGTGTACGTGGATGCCCGACGGGTGGGCACGGCGCCGTTGAGCGTTGAGGAGGCGGTACTGCCGGCCTACTTGACCTTGCGCCGCGAAGGGTATCAAGAGAAGAATGTGCTGATCGAGCAGGATCCGGAGGGGAGGGTGCTGCGCTACCACCTCCATCCCGAAGAGGTGAATACGGAGCGCGTGGTCGGCAACGCGAGAGAACGGTTTTACTTCGGATTGGCGGGATTTTTTCTCAGTGTTCCGCTGACAATGTACTCCTACGGCAAGAGTATCGATTACGCATTCACCTATGCGACCGCTTCTGGCGTTTCATCGGCGGAGAGGCAAAGATTGCACGATCTTTCGCAGCTGTGGTATACTGCGTATCTCGGAAGTCTCTTCCTGAACGGAACATTTCTTGCCGACACGATTATCCAGATGTGGAATTATACCAACACAGCCCAGGCGCGGTGACACAAGGGAGTCACAAGGGAGTATAGACTGTGAAGCAAAAAGGACTCGGTAGTAAAATAAAGGAGCTTTTCCGGGGCGGCGGTTACGAAGAGTTTATTGAGGAGCTCGAAGATGTGCTCGTAGAAGGCGACATAGGCGCACGGACGGCAATGGAGATCGTCGAGCGTATCGAAGCAGATCCGAAAGCCCGGAAAAGCACGAGCCGCGAAGAGATCGAGCACATTATCCGCGAGATGCTGAAGGAGTATGTTCGGGCGGAAAAACTCGATTTGAAGTCCGATGAGCGCAATATCGTTCTGGTCCTGGGAGTCAACGGAGTGGGAAAAACCACGACTTTGGCAAAACTGGCCCGCTACTATGAACGCACTCAGGGAATGCGCTCCATCCTTGCCGCGGCGGATACGTTTCGTGCAGCGGCCATCGATCAGCTCGCGGTCCACGGAGAGCGGCTGGATATGCGGGTGGTGAAACAGAATCCGGGGGCGGATCCGGGAGCGGTGATCTACGACGCGATCGACAGTGCTGTCCACCGCGGAGATTCGCTGATACTCGCCGATACCGCCGGCCGAATGCACAATCGTGCCAATTTGGTGCGGGAGCTGCAGAAGATCGATAAGATCGTGAAGGGCCGCTTCAAAGGCGGAAACTACCGCAAGCTGCTGGTGATCGATGCCACAACCGGTCAGAACGGGCTTCGGCAAGCGGAACTCTTTCACGATGCGATCGGACTGGACGGGGTAATACTTGCAAAGTACGACTCCGCCTCCAAGGGGGGGATCGTCGTATCTATCTGCCGCAGCCTCGGACTGCCGTTCTATTTTATGGGCACCGGAGAAGGGTATGACGATTTGGAGGTCTTTGATACGGACCGCTTTATCGACATCCTTCTCGGAGATTAGCGGTGTGGAAGGGAGCTGGAGGTGAACGTACTGCGCTCCCCGCTGCTGCTCATCCTGATCGGGCTTTTTACACCGGTTGTGCAGGGCGAAGCCGAGGAGCTGTTTCGATCCAATAGCCTGGGCATGGCGCTGGAGTCCATCTCGGAGGTGCGGCGTGATGAGTTTACCTGGGTGCTCGAACGTGAGGAGCGCGACGGTACCCTCACTGAGCGGCTTTTCCGCGATGGCGAGGAGCTGCGAAAGACGGTAAGCTATCGGAAAGAGGGACTTCGCATCTCCGAAGTGTGGTCGGGGAAGCAGCTGCTGCGGCGCATCGAAAAGCGGGAGGGACGCCCATTGGCGGAACTCGAATATGACGCTGAGGGATTGACGGAACGACGCGAGTTCCAGTGGCGCAACGGCACTCTGCAGACCCAGCGCATATACCGGAACGGGGCTCTCGAGGAAGTACGACGCTATATCACTAATTCTCAGGGTCGTCTGCTGCAGCTTCTGCGCCTCGATCCCGCGGGACTTCCGATTGCGGTCTCCGGGTATCAGCCGGGCAGCCGCAGCGCTTTTCCGGAGAGCGAATGGCACGGAAAAGGGGAGCGGAGGCGCTATTTCCGTTATGACGACGAAGGGCGCATTGCGTTCCGCAGCACCGCCGAGGCTGGGGAAAGTCGCTCTATGACCCGCTTCTATCGGGAAGAGGGAGCGCTCTATTCTCGAACCAGACTCCCGGGTGAACGGGGGGAAATTATTCGGCGTTTCGATGAGCAGCGCCGAGTGGTGGAAAAATTGATCCGCACGCACACAACAGTGCAGCGGGAGCGGTTCTTCTATTCCGACGGCCGCCTCGCCAGGCGCATCTTGCGCAAAGGGGGCGAACGGCGGGAGTGGGAGTACCGCTACGGTGAAAACGAAGAGCTGAGCGAACGCCGTTACCTCGTGAACGGAACCGTGCAAACCAGCACCGAGTACGGAGACGGTGTAGAGCGTCTGGTGACCGTCTATCGCGAGGGGGAGCCGGCAGTGACAATGCGGTATCGTGGAGAAGAGTTGGTGGAGAAACAGAATATCCGTCCCTCCGGTGCTTCGGAGGGGAACATTCCTGAGGGGCTTCGGGAAAAGGAGCGGAAGGATTGAAGGTGTGGTCCTTGTTCGTTGCCCGGAGGTATGTGCGGGCCAGGCGGAGCAAAAAAGTACTCACCCCTTCCACCCTCTCGGTCGGCGGCATCGCCGTGGGGGTTATGACCCTGCTCTCGGTGCTGGGGGTTATGAATGGATTCCAACTGGGATTTATAGAGAACATTCTTGAGATCCACTCCTTTCATATCCGGGTCTACGGGGCAGAAGAGAAAGCCGGTGAGAAGGCCGCTCGCATCCGGGAGATGCGGGGGATTAGGAGTGCAGTGCCGTTCAGCACCACCCAAACGTTGATCAAAGGGCCCTATTCCGATTATACCGCCGCCAACATCCAGGGCATGCCAACGGATGTCGCCCGTCTCGACCGGGGCTTTATGGAGCAGTTGGAAATACTAGGCGGCAGTTTCTCTCTTCCCCCGGAAGGGGGTGCCGTTGTGGGGCAGGCCCTTGCCCGGAAACTCGGTGTGCGGGTAGGCGAGGAGATGGAGTTGATTACCGTACCTGCTGGAGGCGGTGGGGTGGTCAAACCTCGTTCGATTTCCGTAGAGGTGCGCGGAATTTTCCGCAGCGGATATTACGAGTACGATTCGACCTTCTGTTTTATCGCGCTCACTTTTGCGCAGGAGCTTTTTGGCAGCGAAGCTGCACCGAGTATCGGAGTCAAGCTGGAAAACCGCTTCGACGATGCCCGCGCATTACAACGGCTTCGCGGGATATTTCCCAAAGAGCTGAGTCTGGAAAGCTGGCGCTCCTATAACCGGGCCTTTTTTGGAGCGCTGCGTATGGAAAAGCTTGCAATGATGGTCCTAATAGGTCTGATCTTTCTGGTGGTAGCGGTGAATATAAAAAACTCCCTGGAGCGTTCGGTAATGGAGAAACGCGAGGAGATCGGGGCGCTCAGGGCGCTGGGGGGCTCGGAGCGCTCCGTTCGGATGGTCTTTGTCTTCGAGGGGCTCTTTATCGGTTTTTTAGGGGCCGGAATAGGTACGGTAGCGGGACTGCTTGTGACGGAGAATATCAACCGCGTGTTCTCCGCCGCTGAGGCCTTGGTGAACGTGGGGATTAGAGCTGTCGAACGATTGATCGCCCCCTTTTTCGGCGGCTATGCCGGAGAGTTCTCCCTCTTTTCCCCCGCGTACTTCTATATACAAGAGGTTCCTACGCGGATCCCTTATGAAGAGCTGCTATTTATTTTTCTGTTTGCCGTCGGTTCGGCGGTGATAGCCGCGCATTTTGCCAGCAAGCGGGTGACGGAACTCAGTCCGGTGGAGATATTGTACGATGAGTGACATTCGGAATGCACAGAGCGCAGCGGAGAACACGGTTCTCCGGGTGATAGAGGTGGAGAAGAGCTACTTCACAGGCCCTGAAAAACTGCACATCTTACGAGGGGTAAGCTTTGATCTTGCCGCCGGTCAAACACTGGTGATTACCGGAGAGAGCGGCAGCGGCAAGAGCACCCTGCTCAACCTCATTGGCGGGCTCGACCATCCCAGTGCAGGGAAGGTGGTTGCAGGCGGCTATCGGGTCGAGCAGTGCGGAGAAGAGCGTCTGACGCAGTTTCGTAATCGAGTGGTAGGTTTTATATTCCAGTTTCACTACCTACTGCGGGATTTTACCGCCCTGGAGAACGTGATGCTTCCCGCCTTCATGGCCGGAACCCCGAAAAAACAGGCGCTCGAGCGGGCGGAGCAGTTGCTTGTTGATGTCCGGCTGGAAGAGCGGAGAGACCACTATCCGACCCAGCTCTCCGGGGGGGAACGTCAGCGTGTGGCGGTGGCGCGTTCCCTGGTCAATGCCCCGCAGCTGGTGTTGGCGGATGAGCCTACCGGTAATCTGGATGAGTACAACTCCCGGGTTGTAGAAGACTTGCTCTTTTCCCTGGTAGACGATTACCGTAAAACCCTCATCGTCGTAACCCATGATCACTCCATGACACGGCGGGCGCGGCGGCATCTTCATCTTCACGGCGGGCTCCTGGAGGCGCAATGAACCTGCATGCCGCTCTCTATCTTGGCGTTCGGTTTCTCTTTGGCAGGGGACGAGGGGCAAAAACCAGCCGGCACCTCTGGGGGGCCGTCCTGGGCATTGCCTTCTCCCTGGTGCCGCTCTATGTGGTAATCGAGGTTTCAGGCGGTATGATCGAAGGTATAACCCGCCGCTTTATCGAAATAGGTTCCTATCATATGCAGGTGCGTCCGGTGAACGAAGTGGAAACGGCAAGTCTGTATCGCATGGCCCGCGAAATCCAAGGCCTGGAAAAGGTTTCGCATGCCTTTCCCTTTGTCCGTGGTGAAGGACTGCTCTATACCGCAGCGGGAAGAACCGGAGTCGCTGTCAAAGGGCTTACACAGGAATACTGGGGACAGGATCCCCAGGTGCGGAACTATTTGAGCATAGACGCGGGAGAGTTTGACCTGCGGGGAGAGCGGAGCGTGCTGGTGAGCAGTCAGGTAGCTAAAAAGCTGGATATCGAGGTGGGGCAGCGGGTGCGGCTGCTAACCGCCCGGCGGATGCCGGGAAGAGATCCTATCCTTCGCCCCTCCGGTTTTACCGTGAAGGGAATTTTTTCCACCGGTTACTACGAGCTCGATGCTCTGAGTGTTTATCTTCCCTTTGAGACAGCCCGAGGGCTCTACCGCACGGAAGGCTCCGGAGGAATCGGGGTCAAGGTCGCGGAGCCCTACGGCGGTCTGGAGGGGATTGAACGACGCATACGGGAGGAAGTTCCTCCTCATTGGAACGTCTATAGCTGGTACAATCTCGAAAAATCGATGCTCGAGAGCTTTAAAACCACCCGCAATTTGCTTATTTTTATCATGGTACTGATCGTCATAGTAGCGGCGGTCAACATCTCCTCCTCGCTCATAATGCTGGTTATGGAGAAGGAGCCTGAGATTGCGATTCTGAAAAGTACCGGCACTTCGCCGCGGCTTCTCGTGTTCAGTTTTATGTGTACGGGAATGACGGTGGGGTTGATGGGGACGGTATTGGGATCTATTATTGGGGTCGCCGCCGCAGTGCACATCAATGCTGTCTTCCATGGTCTCGAAGCACTGCTGCAATTTGGCGCGCAGGGAATCGTGTTTTTTCTTGCCCCGATCGTGGAACTCGATTTGCCGCAGATAGATTTGCTTAGCGACAGCTATTATCTCGAGGAAATTCCCATCACCCTCGGCGGACACGAGATATTTCTTACTGTGTTTTTTGCTCTGTTAACCTCTGCTGCGGCATCGTACACCCCGGCGATGCGGGCGGGGCGCTTGAAACCTCTGGATATCCTCCGTAAGCATTGAGGGAGAGGAAATTTTTACGAGCGGGTCTCTGTACTATCGATCAGAGATTAATTATCTTTTATATAGGAATGCTTGAAATGGAGAGACTGAAGATAGAAATTTCCACTGCACACGTGTTATTCTAAGTATTATGGAGGAGGCATTCCATGGTGTGTGATATTTGCAGCGAAAACGAAGCCATCGTCCATGTTCAGCAGATCATGGGCGGGGAAATATATGAGTTTCACCTTTGCAGTGAGTGTGCCAAAAAGAAAGGCGTGACCACTGAAACCGACGGATCGATGAAGTTCTCCCTTTCGCAGCTTTTGGGTGGACTGGTGGATTCCGGTGAGGAGGAAGAGCCGGAGGAAATCGAGCCGGATACCGCCTGTGAACAGTGCGGTACGACCTTGCAGGAGATCCGCGATACCGAGCAAGTGGGCTGTGCGGATTGCTATGCCACTTTCAGAGGACAAATCGACGATATTTTGGAGGAATATACCGACGAGGTGTATCACAAAGGACGCTATCCGAGCAAGTTGCATGCCTATAAGGCGATTCTCATCGACAAGGAGCAGTTGAAGAAGCAGCTCGATGAGGCGGTCCGTCGTGAGGAGTATGAACACGCCGCCCATATCCGCGACCGCATCAAGGAGATTGAGCGGTATTCGGAGGGGAAGGAGCAGAGCGATGAGTGAGTTTCACACGTTGGCCCACCTCAACGGCTGGTTTACCTCGGCCGGAGAACACCCTGAAGTGGCGCTCGCCAGCAGGGCGCGGATTTCCCGAAATCTGTCAGGATTTTCTTTTCCCCCCAAGATGGATGCCGGTGAGGAAGAGCAAAGCGCCAAACAGATATTCGACGCCTTTTCAAACTTATCCTACCGTGAGGGCTATGACCTTCAAAAGGTGGGGGAGCTGGACGAGACGGAACGCAAGATGCAGATCGAGCGGCGCTTTCTCAATCGTCGCTTTTCTCTGCAGAAAGAGAAGCTTTTTGTTACGGGAAGCGACAATCGCCGTTCTGCACTCATCAACGACCGGGATCATGTAGAACTAACTGTATTCGAGGGGGGCATGTCGCTGAACTCGACCTATGAGGAGGCGGAGCGCAACGAACGACTGCTCGAGGAGAAGCTCGATTTTGCCGTTTCTCTTGATCGGGGATACTTGACCAGCGAGTTGAAGAACTGCGGAACCGGGCTAAAGATGTCGGTGCTGCTGCAGCTTCCGGCCCTGGAGCGAGCTTCTGTCCTCGAACATGTCTTTAAGAGCATCATGAATCAGGGATTTTCGATCAAAGGTTTCAGCGGCGGAGAGGATCAATCTCTGGGAAATCTGTATCAAATCTACAACTCCGTGGCCATCGGCATGGGCGAGAAAGAAATCATCGAGAAACTTGAAAAGTTATCCCTGCAGTTAGTACAGTATGAGATGAAGAAACGTGACGAGATGGTGAAAAAGATGCGTGTGGAACTTGAAGATCTGGTGTACCGGGCGTACGGGATTGTACGTGGTGCCAGACTTCTCGGAGAGCGCGAGGCAGTCGGTTTGCTGGCGGACCTCCGCCTGGGAGCCGCCCTGGGATGGCTCTCTTTTCCCATCGAGCGTCTTAACATGCTGCTGGTCACTGTACGCGACGGACATATCGAAAGTCTAGTCGAGCACAATAATGAGGAAGATCACGCCCTGCAGATCAAGCGCGTGCGGGCACAGTTTATCAAATATGCACTTGGTGTGGGTGCGACATAAAGGAGGTGCCACATGTTTAAAGGGCTTACCCAAAGGGCACAACGCATACTAACCATCTTTGCTCAAGAAGAGGCTAAACGCTTTCATAGCGATCAGCTCCTGCCGGAGCATATTATCATTGCACTTCTCAAGGACGGGGAAGGCCTCGGATACAAGGCGCTGCAGTCGCTCAAAATCGATCCGAGCGAACTCCAATCCGAGATCGAGAAGAGCATTCCCAAAAAACAGGCCGGTTTTATCCTGGGAGAGGTTCCCCCTTCCCACCGCGGGAAAAAGGTTCTGGAAGACGCCGCTGAGGAGGCTCGAAAACTCGGGCACGAGTATATCGGGACCGAACATCTCCTGCTGGCCGCCAGTAAAGAGAATGGAAGTGTAACGCAGCGTTATTTGACACAGCGTTCCATTTCCGCCGATCAGATCCGGGATATGGTAATCGAACTGCGCGGGTCCGGCAGTTCCAAAAAGGCGGCGGGCAGCACCGCCGGAAGCGGTTCCAAACGCAAGGCAAGCGGGGGGGCTCAGCAGTCGCAAAACAGTAAGGCTACGCCCACCCTCGATGAGTTTGCGCGGGATCTTACCGAGTATTCCCGGGAAGGCAGGCTCGATCCGGTAGTGGGGCGTGAATGGGAAATCCAGCGGGTCATACAGGTACTTGCTAGACGGACCAAAAACAACCCGGTATTAATTGGCGAACCCGGAGTCGGCAAAACTGCGATAGTGGAAGGGCTGGCTCAGCAAATCGAAGGAGGCACCGCCCCGGAAGTACTGATCGGAAAACGGGTAGTAACTCTGGATATCGCCAGCTTGATCGCCGGTACAAAATACCGCGGTGAGTTTGAGGAACGGCTGAAAAAGGTGATGAAGGAGATTAGCAATGCCGGCAATGTGATTCTTTTTATTGATGAACTCCACACCATTATAGGGGCCGGCGGTGCGGAAGGTGCGATCGACGCCTCCAACATGCTGAAGCCCGCACTCTCCCGCGGAGAACTGCAGTGCATTGGCGCCACGACCCACAACGAGTATCGCAAACATATAGAGAAAGATGCCGCGCTCGAGCGCCGCTTTCAGACGATTTTTGTTCAGCAGCCGAGCATCGACGAGACCATCGGCATCCTGAACGGCATCAAAGAACGGTACGAACAGCACCACAACGTGACCTACGATGAAAAGGCGGTGGAGGAGGCGGCGCGCCTTTCCAGCAGGTATATTAACGACCGCTTCCAGCCGGACAAGGCAATCGACTTGATCGACGAAGCGGGCTCCTTCAAACGAATCAACAATACGGTTCGTCCTAAAGAATTGCAGGAGATGGAGGAAGAGATCGAGCGCCTGACCCGAGAGAAGATCGAGCTGGTGAACAATCAGAATTACGAGAAAGCTGCTGCGGTGCGGGACTCTGTGCGCCAGATGCGCTCGAAGGTCGAGGAGATGAAGAAAGGCTGGGAACGCACCTTGAAAAACGAGCGCAACATTGTCTCGGAGGAGGACATCCAGGCAATCATCTCCAACATTACCGGTATACCCACTGCACGGCTCGCTCAGAGTGAACAAGAAAAGCTCCTTAACATCGAGGAAGAACTGCATAAGACGATTATTGGACAGGATGAAGCTATCCAGGCTGTCTCATCGAGCATCCGCCGCTCTAGGACGGGACTCAGTTCACCCAAGCGTCCTCTCGGCTCCTTCATTTTTCTCGGACCCACCGGCGTCGGCAAGACCCTGTTGGCCAAGACTCTTGCCCAGTTTCTCTTTGGCAATGAAGATTCGCTGATCAGGATCGACATGTCCGACTACATGGAGAAGCACAACGTCAGCCGTCTTGTGGGAGCCCCTCCCGGCTACGTCGGCTATGAGGAGGGCGGTCTGCTTACCGAGAAGATTCGTCATCGCCCATATTCGGTCATTCTGCTCGATGAGATCGAAAAAGCCCATCCGGACGTGTTTAACCTGCTGTTGCAAGTCCTCGAAGAGGGAGAACTGCAGGACAACCTCGGGCACCGGGTTTCGTTCCGTAATGTCGTGCTCATTATGACCAGTAACGCCGGAGCCCGGCAGATCAGTCACGAAGGCAGTCTGGGCTTCCAGGTGAAAGAGGGCGTGCTGGAGCACAAGGACATTCGTGCATCGGCGATGAACGAACTGCGTAAATCCTTTCGCCCGGAGTTCATAAACCGCGTAGACGAGATCGTGGTCTTTACCAGTCTCTCTCGCGACGAGGTGCGGGAGATCTTGGAGATCATGCTCAGCGAGGTTTCCATGCGCCTCTTCGAGATGAACATCATGCTGGACGTAAAGAAGTCGGTAAAGGAATACCTGATCGACAATGGCTATGACGCCAAGTTTGGTGCCCGACCGCTGCGGAGGTTGATCCAGAAGGAGATAGAAGATCCCATCTCTATAGAAATCCTCAAGGGGCGCTGCACGAGCGGCACTCGAATGGTCGTCAGCTTGCGTAAAGGCAAGATCCAGTTGACCCCTAAAAAACCGGATACTAAGCCGGTAGCTGACAAAGCCTCGGTGCAAAACTAATTCGATGTATGCATAACAATGATCGGGCCGCCGTGATTCTCGCGGCGGCCTGCTTTTTCCCTTTCTTGATCCCCCCATGGAAAGTTGATATAGTGGCGTACCCATGAATCTTGAGCTGTTTATACTCGGAACCGGCGGGATGATGCCGCTGCCAGGCAGATTTCTCACCTCAACCCTGTTGCGTCGCGAAGGGGATTTGTTTCTCTTTGACTGCGGTGAAGGTACGCAGGTCTCTCTGCGGATGCTGAATCTGCGCTGGAAAAAGATCAACGCTATCTTCATCAGCCACACTCACGCCGATCACGTGACCGGACTTCCCGGCATTTTAATGCTTTCAAGTCAGGTAGACCGGGAAGAGCCCCTTTACATCATAGGCCCGCCTAAGCTCCGGGAGTATGTGGAAGAAAACCGACGGGTGTTGGATATGTATATCAATTATGAAATCATCGTGCGGGAAATCCAGGAGCCCGGGGTCGTCTTCGAAGGCGATGGGTATCAAATCGAAGCGTTTCGGCTTCAACATACCAAACCTTGTTTCGGATACAACGTGGTGGAAGATGAACGTCCGGGGGTTTTTGATCCCGAGAGGGCGGCGGAGCTCGGCGTGCCCAAGGGGCCGCTCTGGGCGCGGCTGCAGAGCGGTGAAACCGTAAGCGCGGAAGACGGAAGCGAAGTTGCCTCTTACCAGGTCATGGGGCCCAAGCGACCGGGACGCAAGTTCTCCTTTGTGACCGACACGAGCTTTTTTCCTGAGATAGCCGATAAAATTGCCGGTGCCGATTTTCTGATTTGTGAAGGGATGTTTCAAGACGAACTGAAAGAGAGTGCGGCAGAGAAAAGGCACCTTACCGCCACTCAGGCGGCCCGGCTTGCCGCCGCTGCAGGGGGAGTGCGCAAGATGGGGCTGATACATTACAGCCCGCGGTATACCGAATATGAGCTGAAAAAGCTGCTAAAGGAGGCCCGCGCTATCTTTCCGGAGACGATTCTCACTCGCGATCGGCAGATACTTTCCATTCCGTACCGTGAACGCTACGATGATTGAAGCTCGTCGGCTCTGCAGGAGTTTCGGCACTATCGAGGCCATTCGGGACGTTACACTGACGGTGAAAAGCGGTGAAATTGCCGGGGTGCTCGGCCCGAACGGAGCTGGGAAAACGACGCTCCTCCGGCTGCTCACCGGTATATTGCGTCCGGATTCAGGTTCGATAGAGATCGGAGGAGTTGAGCTTGCCGACAATCCGGCGGTGGTAAAGCAGCGTATCGGCTATTTGCCTGAAAGCGCCCCGGTGTACGGAGAGTTGAACACGGCGGAGTATCTTGAGTTTTTGGCCGGCGGTCACGGGCTGTCGGGGACGGATAAACGGCTGGCTATAGAGCGGGTGAGCGAGGAATGCGGGCTTACCGATGCTCTCTATCGGCCGTTGGGGCTCCTTTCCAAAGGCTATCGCCAGAGAGCGGCCCTTGCCGGGGCGCTGGTGCATGCGCCGGATTTTTTGATTCTTGACGAACCTACTACCGGCCTCGACCCTTTGCAAATCGGCGATATCCGGGAATTGATACAGGAACTGGGGGAGAAGCGCACGGTGCTGCTTTCCACCCATATTCTGCAGGAGGCGGAGGCGCTCTGCTCCAGGGTGACGATTCTCAGCCGGGGCCGTATCGCCGCGGAGGGGAGCCCGGCTGAGATCTCCAGCCTGAAAAGCGGCGAGCGACGGTACCGGGTGAGGGGTAAAGGAATAGCTCCGGAAGAGCTGCGCAGCAGAGCTGTGCAGATATCGGGCTTCGTGCGCTGCGATGCACTCCGGGAGTGTGAGGGAGGAAGTGAGATAGAGCTTGCTGTACACAATTCCGCCTCCGACGGTAGTGAGATCTTTGAATGGGCGGTGGATGAAGGGCTGCAGCTGCTCGCCTTTCATCCTCTGCAGGCTTCTCTTGAAGAGGTATTTATGGACGCCCTTAGTGAGAAAGAGGAGACATGAAGCTGACCGGCCTCGGTTCAATTGTTCAGCGTGAGCTGCGCTCGTTTTTCAACACCCCTATTGCCTACATCGCCGCGCTCATTTTTTTGCTGACTCCGGCGGCCTGGCTTTTCTATTTTCACGACTTCCTGGCTGCCAATACTGCACACTTGGCCCCCTATTTTAACGTCTTTCCCGTGGTCTATATCTTTGTAATTCCCGCTTTGACTATGCGCAGCTGGGCAGAGGAACGTCGCCTTGGAACCGAAGAGCTGTTGTTGAGCCTCCCGATGAGGGAAGGGCAGTTGGTAGCGGGGAAGTACTGCGCGCTGCTCGTGCTGCTGGCCGGGATGATCCTCCTTACACTGCCGGTACCGCTCACGCTCGTGCCGCTGGGAAGATTCGAAATCGGCAGTATCACGGGACAGTATATCGGCCTTTTTCTCCTTGGAGCGGCGGGAGCCGCTCTGGGCTTGCTTGTCTCAATCCTGTCCCACAATCAGACCAGCGCGTTTCTGTTGAGCGCAGTGCTTTTGATTGCCCTCACGCTTCTGCCAGATGCGGCCGCTCGCATCGGGGCGTCCGCCGCCGCAGTAGAAACGCTGCGCTCCTTCTCCTTGTGGAGCCGTTTTCAGGGTTTCGCGAAGGGAGTGGTAGACAGCAGAGATCTCGTCTATTACCTCCTGCTCATTATTGGAGCGCTGTATGCCGGCGGGAAGGTGCTCGTATTGAGG
Source organism: uncultured Spirochaetaceae bacterium (assembly GCA_964346455.1). Classification (GTDB taxonomy): domain Bacteria; phylum Spirochaetota; class Spirochaetia; order DSM-16054; family Sediminispirochaetaceae; genus CAYFUX01. The sequence continues at coordinate 38,757 of CAYFUX010000001.1, read as the reverse complement.
TCGATGAGGTAGGCCGCATATGCTGAAAGCGCTTCGAAAAGAACTTATCACCCTATTCCTTAGTTTCATCGTGCTGGCTTTGATCGGATTGAACTCCGGCAAGTTTTACACCCGGGTTGATCTTACAGAGCACAACATCTACACCGTCTCCGAGGTGACCCGGTCGCTGTTGAACCGTCTCCCGGAAACGGCGGAAATTACCTATTACGTAAGCCCCGAGCTGCGTCGTATACACAACGCACCCCGGCGTATAGAAGAGCTTCTCGAGGAGTACGAGGCGTACGGCGATAAAAACCTCCGGGTACACACAGTAAACCCGGCAGAGGCCGGAGTGACGGAAACTATAGAAGAGCTCGGGGTGGAGCCGCGGCAGATACAAACGGTTCAGGAACACGAAGAGCGGTATACGCGGGTGTATTCGGGGATTGTGGTGCGGTATCTTGACCGGAGCAGAGTTATTCCGTTCATTTTGGAGCCGGAGGCGCTGGAATATGAAATTGCCTCCGCCCTCTCCCGGATCAGGGATAGTGAGCCGCGCAGGATCACGCTTCTGTCGGGGCACGAGAATCGCTCGGTGGAACAAGACTACCGGCTCCTGCACCGTACGCTCAAAGAACACTTTACCGTGAACACGTTTAAGGGGAAAGAGCCGTTTCCCGACACGACGGATGTTGTGGTGCTCCTCGGAGGAAGCGATCTGGACGCCGAGGTACTGCGCAGGGTGGAGGAGTATCTACTCGGCGGTGGGTCGCTTTTGGTACTGGCGGAAGGGGTGCGAGTGAACACTCGGGAGATGCTGGAGGCACAGCCGGTTACGGACTCACCGTTTCACTCCATGATGGCGCATTATGGTCTCCGGTGGGGGGCGGAACTGGTGTTGGACGAGTACAACACCGAGTTCCGGGTCCCGCACAGCACGGGAGAGGGAACGGCCTGGGAGTCCCTGGGAGGGTATCCCTACTGGATTTCAGTGCGGGACCCTTCGGTTGCCTCCGATCATCCTATTACCGCCAGATTTACGGGGCTCGATTTGTTGTGGGCGGCGCCTCTGCGGCTGGCTCCACCGCAGGGAGTGAGGGCGGTGGAACTGCTGCACTCCTCTACGCGCGCTTGGACTCGCGGCGAGGACTTTATGCTGAATCCTAACCGTGAGCTCCCCTCCGCACCGGCGTCGCAGAAAAACGGCGAACCGTATCTGCTCGCTGCAGCGCTCGAAGGGAGCTTCACTCCCTACTTCTCTGCAACTGCGGAAAACGACACGGAGCTAGAAGGCGGCGATGGCGCCGAGCAAGGAGCGCAGGGCACTGAGGCGGAGGAGGCGGGCACCGCCCGGATAGTAGCGGTGGGAGATAGCGATTTTGCCAGCGATCTGCTGCGGTATTCTGGCAGTGCCTACAATCTGGATCTGCTGCTCAATGCCGCTGAATGGCTGGCGAACGACGAAGAGCTCATGCAGCTGCGGACCCGCGGAAGCAGGGATTTGAGGCTCAATGCTCTCGATCCTCCGCGTGAGAGGGCGCAGTACCGTTTTTCCCAGATAGTAAACCTCCTTCTTGTACCCGGGGCGGTACTGCTCTTTGCCCTTTTGCGGCATCGCAGGCGGCGTCGTGTGAGCCGTGAAGGGAGCCGTGAGGGGAGTAGGTAATAGGCGATGACAGGCGGAAAAAGAGTTGTGGTCCTGGCCGCCGCGGCGTTTCTTCTTCTTCTGCTCTATATTGTGAGCAGTATCAATATGAACGGCGGAGGCACTCGCACTGAAAGGGCGCTTTTTCCCGGCCTCGCCCCGGAGCGGACGGAGTCTCTGCAGATACGCTTTTCCGGCGGTGGAATTGATAACGCGTATCGCTTTGTAGGCCGCAACGACCGATGGATGATAGAGCGTGGAGGCGTTCTACGCCCGGCGGATAAAGAGCATGTCGGTGAAGCCGTGCGGCAGCTCGCAGAGCTCATGACAGGCGGCAGCGTAGCAGAGAAGGAGCACGCTCGGGAACGCCTGAAATTGACCTCCGCCGCGGCCGACGTTATAGAGGTCGCCTATCGAAAACAGGGAGAGAAGGAGACGACGCGGGTGAAGGTGCTGGTGGGAGCATTGGTGCCCGGCACATCGCGTCGGTATGTGCGGCGAGCAGGCGAGGCTCAGATCGTTTCAGTAAAAGAGCCCGAGCTGTTGCAGCATATCCATCTATCCTACTGGGCGGACCTCCGTCTTTTTCCCTCTCATCCCGATCCTTCGGACGTAATTCGCCTGCATTTGCAAAGTTTTCGAGGAGATGAGCTGGAGTTAATCCGCCGCGAATCTCCGGAGGGAGCGTGGCATGTGCAGGGGGAAGGCCCCGAAGCCAAACTGCCGGCGCAGGGGAGCGAGCGGGTGCTGCAGTTTGTTCGCAGCCTCTTTAGCCTCCGAGGGGAGTCCTTTGCCGCTTCCTGTGATGTGGAGGAGACACCGTTGATTCGCATCACAGCAGAGGACGGGCGCGGAAGGACTTTTAGGCTGGAAGTGTATCCCCGGCGCGGCAACGGGGGCTATATCGTGTGCAGCAACCGCGGAGATGAGCGTGCTCCGATTCCCTTTGTTGTACGGGAACAGGACTTTTCGCTCCTGAGCTCCGGCCTCGAACGTATTCTCTCTTCCGCGGATCAATGAAGCACAGCAGCCGCTCGCCGTGCTATACGGGACTCTTTTGCGCCGTGCAGACTTCCGTTCACCGCGTGACCTGTGTTGCTCGTAAGTACCGTCTATTGCTCAGCTGGAGGCGCTCAAGTAGCGGCGATATTTGTTTGGGTCGGGTCTGAAGCCCGTAATCGATGGATGGTCCGGGTCGTGCTGAGCTTTATACAAAGCCGTTTGAGCCTCCCCGTAAATACGTTCTGCCTCCACGAGACGACCGTTTCGGCAGCTCAAGCCGAGTCGAATATCCGCAGTACGAGCATCTCCCTCTTCAAAGAGCTTTTTTTGAAAATTACTGCTCTGCGTAATGCCCTCATCGAGGTCCGTATTGGGCAGGATAGTCCCGATGGTATACTCGGGAAGATCAAAAATAAGGTCATGAAAGGTGAAAAAGGCCTTGGCTTTTTTGGCGAGAGAAGTAAAGGCTTCATCGCTGTGTGTTTCCGGGCAGCGAAGTAGCAGGAGCGTCAAATCCTGATCAAAGGATGCCGCCCGCTTCAATTCGCTCTCCAACCGCGAAAGGAAAAAATCTCCCCGCACCAGCTGGCTCTTTTCAGAGAAAAAACTCTCTTCCCGCTCGGCTTCTTCTTTGTGTTCAGCGGTGGTAGACGCTTCGTTTTGTGCGGGTTCCTCCGTACCGGCATGACCAGATTGCTGCGGAGGCTCGTTCTCCGGCTGGCTTTCGCTCTGCTCTTGGCTTTCGCTCTGCTGTGGGGTTTCGCTCTGCTCTCGGCTTTGACGGGGAAATCCGGCATCGGGAGGGTAGTACTCCTGAGGAACCTGGGGTATGCCGCTTTGGTCGGCGTAGAAGCTGTCTTGCCCGGCTGTATTGGGAACAGAGGGGGAAGGCAGCAGGAGAAGAGCGGTCCCGAGGATAAGGAGCAGTCCGGTTAGGCTGAGGAGCAGAAATTTGATGCTTTCGGACAGAGCTGTGCGGGGAAGTGTCTCGTAGACCGCTACAACGTTGATACTCCGAGGGCCTCCACTCTCCAACGGAAACGAAGCGGTTAAAGCGGTGTCAAAACGGGGGCGTTCAAACTGCCGGACAGCGGAACGGTCGAGCTGTTCCGCCCGGGGAGCTATAAACGAGAGAGTGGAAGCATTCCGTCCGTAAACGTAGTGGAGCTTGCCGTCTGAATCGTAGAGCACAAGGCTGCGAAGCTTTCCGTACTCTCGGATCGTTTCTTTGAATTGGGAGAGCAGTGCCCGCCTCTCTTCACCTTCCCTGTAGAGTAAAGAGCTCTTTTCAACCAAGTTGGAGAAGTGCAGGTGCGCTTCTTCTGCGTACTGCTCCTGGAAAGATTGGAGATGCAGTACCGTATAGCCCACACTTCCCAGCAGGAGGATAACCACAATAACGATAATTAGCTTCACCACGAGAGACTTCATATGCACCATTATAAATAAAAACTTCAGATTGTGAAATCTTTTTTTCTTATTCCTTGAGGGCGGAGGAGTTGCTGTTTTACATTGAAACTATGAAGAAGGAAGAAATTCGTACACGCGTACTGCCTGCAGGGTGGTACCCCAGAGATGAGGAAGAACTGCAGAACATTCTGCACGAATGGGAGCAGCAGGAGGAACAGCCTGCGAAGCAATCCGCCATAGCGGCGGTAGTTCCCCATGCCGGATGGGCTTTTTCCGGACGTTTGGCCTATCAGACGGTACGGGAGATCGACGGAAACTGCGACACTGTGGTTGTAGTAGGCGGTCATCTCCCCGGCGGCGCCGGTACGATTGCTGCCCGGGAAGCCGCTTTCGAGACCCCTAAGGGGACCGTCTCCAATGATCTCGAGTTTTTGGAAGTGCTGGAGAGGCATCATTCTCTGGGAGATGACCTCCGTCCGGATAATACTGTGGAGGTGCAGTTGCCCTTTGTCCACGCCATGTTCCCTAATACGCAGGTGGTGTGGCTGCGAACCGGCAATGGTGAAGAAGCTGTAGAGCTCGGCAAAGCCCTTGCCAAGGCCGAGAACGAGGGGGAACGTCGCCTCCGGGTGCTCGGCTCTACCGATCTCACGCACTACGGCCCCTCCTTCGGCTTCACTCCTCAGGGCGTCGGAGAGGAGAGCTTTACCTGGGTGCGGAACGAGAACGACGCCGGAATTATCGAGCGAATGCTCGATTGTGACGCTCAAGGAGTCATTAAGTGGGGCACTGAGCGCCAGGCAGCCTGCTCGTCGGGGGCGGCGGCAGCCGCCATCAGCTATGCGCGCCGGCGCGGCTGCGGCAAAGCCTCCCTCATCGGGTATGCCAACAGTTATGAGTTCCGACCGGACGATTCGTTTGTAGGCTATGCAGGAGTGATCTATTTACCGGAAGAGAGCTGATTGGCGATCATCTTTCGGCTCCATGCGATTGCTTCGCCAAGGACATCCGCGCCTTCAGCCGACTCGTTTTTACCCTCCCGCTCGCGTCGTATGGCGGCGCAGGCGGGAAAGAGGGTGGTGACAACATCCTGATGCTCCGCCTCGAGGCGTGAGCGGTATGCGGCAAGCGACTCCGTCGGGACGGGAAGTTCGGAGAGGAGGCGATCATAGCGCCTCAGAAAGGTTGACCATGAGCATTCAGGCGAGCCGGCGGAGAACATTTTTCGGATACTATTTCCTTGACCAGAAATCGTGTTGCGATTGTTCCCTTTTCGAAAAGAGGTCACGTCAATTTTTTCTCCCTGACCGGGGACGGGAATGAGTTCACCTTGCAATTTTGCCGCATGTTGTTCGAGCCGTTCTTTGTAGGTGTGCATCGCGGGGATGGTATAGCGGAAGCCGTCCCGCACGGGCTGCTTGCGTACTTGGGCATTGCGAAACAGAAAGTGCACAAACCACGTCTCCAGCGGGGCGGTACGGCGGCAGAGTCGATCATAGAAGGAGTATAGATAGGTGCCGCGGGCGTAGCTTTTGCCCCCCGGAAAAGAGTAATCCGCTCCAAAAAGAAACATTGTTCGTGCTCCCAGCGAATCTGCAAGACTTACCGCCGCATGGGTGACATTGCCGCCGGTAGTGTCGATATGGGGGAAGCGTCGCCAATGACCGCCGACATAGAGCGAAAAGGGGTGACCGCTGGTGAAAAATACAAGCTTGTCCGTCAATCCGGTCAACTGCCGCGGGGATGCGAGGTCGAGCACCAGGGGAACTTCTCGAGGATAGCGGTAAAGAAAGTGCTGATACGTAATGTGCTGGCAGTCGATGGATATGACGATATCCGGTACGACTCTGTTACGCAGGAGAAAGGGAAGCGACGTGTCGGTGGCTATCAAAACGGCCGTAGTGCGGCGCCGACGAATTTCCGGCAATTGTGCTTCCAATGACGGCCCGGCGGCGCTTATAAGTGCGGTCCGGATAGGCGGAAGTGTTTGGCTTGAGGTTTCGGCGATTCGTAAATTGCGGAGCGTATTTTTATACCAACGTTTTCCAAAGTAGGACTGTACGGAGTAATCTTCCCGTAGATTACCGATGGTGGCCATTACTTCTTCTCTGGCAGAGTCAAAGGCGCGGGGGTTCACCGATATCCGGGAGCGAAGTTGAATCAACTGCATATTCCCGGAGACTGCCGGCAGATAGTTTTCCAGCAGCATCCGGCGTATGTCCCCTTCCTGCGGGTCAACCAGCACACGCACCCGACGGTCGAGGAGAATGCTGCGAAGGTCGATCTGAGAGAGGATCGTTTTGACCATTTGGATGTCAAACTCTATTACCAGCATTCCCGATACATCGGACCGCTGGAGGTAGGAAAGCAGATGATAGCCTGCACCTAGACCCAGGCAGATGATATACCCGCCGCCCGGGGCGGCTTGATAAAATCGTTCCCCCTCGCGAAGCGGGTCGACGGTGGAGTGGAGGGGTAGTTCTTTTCCCTCCTTTCGAACTACGGGGATCCGTGCTCCCCGCTGTGCCGTTTTTATCACCGTCTCGGAAGAGAGTGTGGTATGCGACAGCCGGACGCCAAGTTCCGATTGTGAAGAGGTGAGAGCAAGCAGATTCCGTTGGAGTGTATTATTCATCATGCGGGTACCCACTTTGTAGTTTGTCCAGTTCATGCGCTGCCGAAGAAAGCAATCGTTCGAGCACTTCCTTCGTGTTCATAGCCATATGTGCTCTCCGGTAGAACTGCAGCTGTGCCGCGCGGTCGGCCATTCCAAGAAACGAATCAAGTAGCGGATGGCGATGAAGGTGTTGGCAGGCCGTTTCGGATGCATGGCGAATGGTGTGGAGCTTGGCCATTTCTTTTTTAATCCGATCTGCAAGGGCGGTAAGGGCTGCCTCGCCGCTTACTGCAGGCCGTTCTTCTGTCCCGTTCCAGAGTGGGGAATAGGTGCAGTCTGCAAGGAGCGCAGAAAAATCTTCCGGCTGGAGCTGGGTACATATGTGCGAAGAGTGGGAACCGAGCGCATACAATCTGCGGTAGCGCGTGTGACGTGAAAACCATGCCGCGTAGGCGTTGAGGGAGCGGTCGGCAGCGCGTCCTACGGGCTCGCCGGAACGAGAGCTGCGCCGGTAGTAGATCATCTCCGCCGGGGAGAAGCGACTGACGGAAGAGAGTAGTACCCGATCAAAAGAGTGGCCGTGGACGTGGGAGCGAATGTCGTTGAAGGCAAGGTCGAGCCCGGCAAAAATTACGGGCCCCACTGAGAGAGTACCGGCGGTGTACAGCGCACTACCGGATACCGAGCCGTGGGAAGGAATACGGAGATACGGCACTTTTGCATAGTCCAGGAGGAACTCTTCCAAAGGGTTGCCGTTCGAAAGCAGCAGCATGCGATCGGGTAAGGGGTGCCGTGAGGCGGAGGGCGGGGATGATCGCCGTGTTCCGGGTTTAGTGGGGTATGGACGTGCGGTAAGGGGCTGCAGCGCTGAGGCGCCGCTGGTACTGCGCAGCGGAGCCAGATGATGCGCGGCCCAATAGCCGGGGTCGGTGTGAATGACGCCGTCCGGATGGAGTTCGGCATTCAGCAGCGGCTCCAGTGCGGAGGAGACGGATAGAAGGCAGAAGCGTTCCCGGTGACGCCGCAAAAGATCCATATGTTTCTCCAGCGATGTGCCGGGTGCGGCGATGACTACCGGAGTCTCTATTGTTTTCGCCTCCTCCCGGGAGCGGGGGGTGAGCAACGGTGGAAGTCGGCGTATATTGACGCTGAGGTTGTTCAGCCATCGCGGCCCAAACATGCCCTCGGTAGTTAGACTGGCATTGCGTTCGCGAATAAACTGCATCACTTCCGTGGCCAGCCGTTCGTAATCCTCCGGAAACAGTCTGCGAGCGGGCTCCCAATCGAGAATTTGCAGATTCGGAAGTTCGTAATCTTCCAGAGCGGAGTACAAAAAATCGTGGAGACTCTTCTCCTCGCCGGGGGACCATATGTGGGCACGTCCGCGATGCCTATGACGATACGAAAACTCGGAACGGCAATGCAGTTCTATGATTTTACTGGCGCCAAAGGATGCTTCGACGAGTTCAGTGAGATATCCGCAGCCCGGTTCGAGGATAAGGAGTACCGCAGGAGACGAGGAGGGAAGAATTCCGGAGAAGTAGCGTTCCGCCTCACTACGCGGTGAATACCGGGAGTGAAGATATCGTCCCTCGTAGGACGCGCAGATTTCTCCGTTCTTGGCCGTCTCAAAACGGATCATTGCTGCTGTTGAAAACCTTCCAGAAAGTCATCGGCGATTTCACCGTTGGACGGATAATACTTCTCCTGATAGTACGGCTCTGTGAACGTAATGTCTGGAGAAAAATATCCCCTGATGTGCTGCAGAAGCTGATGAATGAGGAGACGTCCTTTTTTCGCCCGCTTGCTCTCTAAAATCACGATCGCGGAGTTGCCGCCTGCGGCAATGGTTGTGCCGCTGTTTCTGAAATAGCGAGCGGTTAGCCTGAGAAGTTCGAGATAGAGGGAGTAGGACTCTAGAGAGGGGCACAGCTCCTCGATGGGGCGGAGGAGGAATGTAAAATCAATATAGAGAAACAGTAGGGTGCGCTGCTCCCTGTCGGCCTTCTGCAGTTCCTTTTCAGTGGCGGAACGCATTTCCATTGAGGGGACGATGTGCCCGTCCTGGAAACTCTTGAGTCGTGCACCGGTAATGAGCGGAGCGAGTTCGTCCATCGAGGAGGCAAGAGTCTCGGTGTAAGCGGTAATGTCGGCGGCGGTAAAAAGAAGAAGTGCTTCGGTGCGCTGTTCCAGCCGGAACGGGACGAAACCGAAGGAGGGGGTGTCGTCGTACTCTCGTACGGAAAAATAGGGACGAAGTATCTCTTTTGAATCGTCGGGAAGCGGCCATGCTTCCTTGGGCATGTGATCGCTTTCCAGCTCTTCCTTTGGGATTCTCAGTCGACGCGAAGTGGTCACATCAAAGCCGCTGACGGCAAAAGGAACAAAAAACCCCCTAAAGGGATCTTCGAAAAGGAGTGCAGTTTTATGAAGGTGCTCTTCTGAGGTAAGAAGATTGAAGAAATGAAGCGGGAGGTCGAGCTGTCCGCGGTATTGTTTTAACCGCTCAAGCCAGTCGGGTTGAGCGGAAAAAGGCTGCAGCTTTTTTTTTTAGTCGTTTCTGTCAGCTCGAGGCCGCTTTCCCGATAACGAAGGGCGGTGGAAAGGAGTCCATGTTCCTTAATGCTTCCGGTCTGTTCACTCTGTTGCACAACGGCCTCCTTTAGGACGAAGAAATTCCCAGCTCATCGAAAAGCTTTTTGTATACGTCGAAATGTTCGGAGTTGGCAAACTCCTGAATCTTCTCTTCCGGAAGAGATTCGAGTAGTTGATCCATATACGAGAGTACCGATTTTATTTCCGAACGAACCTCCGGGGGCATATCTTCCGTTTCCTGCTGCGCTTCAGGCTCTGCGGCAGCAGCGGAGGGCTGCTGAGGCTGTTCGGGCTGCACAGCCTCTTCTTGCTGCTGAGGCGTTTGAGGCTGTGTGTGCTGATCGGAAGATACATCCGGTTCAGTGTCGGGTGACTCAGCAGAGGTGGGCGCCTCAGCAGTGTCGGGCGACTCAGCAGAGGTGGGTTCCCGTTCATCCTCGTCAAGAATGATCTCTTCGTCAGGAACCGCCTCATCAAGAAGTTCCTGCGCCTCCTGCTCGTCCTCTGAGGGGTATTCTTGACCGCCCTCGGAAATGTCGATCTCCAGTTCATCGACAATCTCATCTTCCGAGTCAGGGGCGGATTTCGTCTCTTCCTCACCGGAAGTCGCGGGAGCTTCGGCAGACGGCTCCGGGCTCTCCTCCAGCTCGAAATCCTCGAGATTGAGTTCCGCCTCTTCCTCCTCAGGCCATTCGTCGTCGGTAAAGTCAAAGCTCTCTTCCGCTTCCGGTGTTTCTCCCTCGGAAGGGGGTGCTTCCTCAGAGGGGCTTGCTTCCTCGGAGGGATATGGGGCGGAGGCCGGTATCTTCTCGGTTTCCGTCTCTTGCTGCGGCTCTTCCTCGCCAGCGGTCGGCTCTTCTATGCCGCCCTGCGGCGTAGTGGACGTACTTTCGCCGCTTTCTTCTGTTTCCTCTTCAAAATCGGAAAGCAAATCCTCTTGCTCGCTAAGGAGATTATCCTCTTCGGAGAGTAAATCTTCCGCTTCCTCGGTTTCGGCTTCCGGCGCAGCTTGGACACCGCCTTCGGAGGTCTCAGTTTCTGCGGATTCCTCGGCGCTTTCCGCCGTTTCATCTTCAGAAAGCTGCTGCGGGCTAAACTCCTCTTCCGGCAACAGTTCCTCTTCTTCTCCGGCTAAGTCCGTGGAAGAAGTATCGGCGGACTCTTCCGTTGCCGCTTGATAGTTGGCAGAGGATTCCGCCGGAGCGGCGGCGGATGCTTCTTCCTGCTCTTTCTTCGTTCCAAAGGCTGCAGATTCTGTCAGCTCTTCCTCGGGATATTCGAGCTCTCGGCCGGATTCTTCTTTAATATCGGCGGTGTTGAGGATATTGTCCAGTTCGTCGCCTGTGAGGGCGATGGTTTCGTCTTCATCTTCTTCAAAGAACCCCCCTTCTTCCTCTTCCTCATCCCTGGGAGCGTGAGTATGCCCGGCTGAAGTTTCCTCTTTGAGACGGGCGTTCTCTTCCCTTAAGGTAGAAAGCTCTTCTTTGAGAGAGGTGAGTTCGCCTTTTATGGAGAGGAGCTCGTTTTCGATTTTAGAGAGTATCTCGTTGGAATCCGAAGACGCTTCCGCAGGCGAAGCTTCCGCCGTTTCCGGCTCAGGAGCCTGGGCTTCGTCGCTGCTGAGCTCTTCCTGGAGGGCGCCTACATCATCGAACTCGGTAAAATCCTCTTCGGTGAGCGTCTCTGCGGAAGGCTGCTCTTCTGCAGAATCTGCAGAATCTGCAGAAGCGGGTTCCTTTTGCTGTTCCGTCTCTTCCTCTTCGCTTTTGAGTTCGGGAAGCTCCTCGACAAAATCGGTCTGTTCAAGATCTTCGAGATCGATGTCTTCAATCTCCTGCTCTAAAAAGTCGTCGCCCTGAGAGGACTGCTCCTCGGGCTCACCGATAGATTCACCCTGAGGTTCTTTCTCTTTGCCTGACGGCTCTTCGGACGGCTCTTCCTCCGCCGCCGGAGTTTCTTCTTCTATGCTTTCGAGACCTTCGAGCTCTTCTCCGAAATCCTCTTCAAGAATCCCATCGATATCGAGCTCTTCCAGTTCATCACCTTCTTCGGAACCGCTGAGAAGTTCTTCGTCAACTTGCGGCTCTTCTTGTGCAGAGGCAGCTTCTTGCTGCTGTTTTTTGGACGATTCGGTCTTCTCTTCCGAAACCTCTTCCTCTGCTTCGGAGAGCTCTTCGAGCTCTTCAATTGTCTCTTCTTCTGTTTCTTCGGTAGACCCTTCTTCGTGCTCGGAGAGGGGTTCGGGAGCGGAGCTTTCCTCTTCCTCCTCTGTTCCGAGGGTCTCGAGTTCCGAAAGATCGAGCTCCTCGCTTTCGAGATCATCGAGATCTATTTCATCGAAATCATAGTCGCCTTCATCACCCTGGGACTCACTACCTGCATCGGCTGCTTTAGTCGCTTGAGGCTCTTCTTCCGGCTCTTCACCTTCGCTCGTCTCTTCGGTTTTTTCATCAAGAGGAAGGTCCGGAAGATCGTCAATGTCCAACTCTTCTATCTCGTCTTCGTTGATCTCGCCGGATGGCTGTTCCGCGGATTCGCCTTCAGCGCCTTCAGCACCTGCAGATGGCGCCGCATCTCCACCTGAAGCGGTGGTTTCCTCCGTGTCTTCAGTAGCCGTGAGGGAAGCTTCTGCGGGCTGTTCCTCAGCTTGCCCCTCATCTTCTTCCGAATCTACAGACCATTCTTCCGGTTCGGAGAGATCCAGTTCGTCAAGGTTAAAATCATCGTCGAAATCCGTCTCAGGTTCTTCTGCTGCGGATTCAGAGGCAGGTTCTTCTTTTGCAGATTCAGAGGCAGGAGTAGTCTCGTCCTCTTGCTGAATTTCTTCATCCAGTTCGGCAAGATCGCTTTCCAATTCGCCAAGCAGTTCTTCTTCTTCGTTAGTGAGGGTGTCGCTTTCTTCGGAGGATTCCTCTTCCGAAGCGTCTAGGTCCGTAGGAGGCTCCGACTGTGAATCGGACTCTTCCGACTCGAGATCTTCGAGGTTGAACTCATCATCCAGCTCTTCTGTGTCGGCAGATTCTTCCGTGGCAATCTCCTCCGGAGCAACTTTCACCCACACTCCGTATTGCTCAAGTTCTTTCTCGTCACTCATTGTATGAGAATCGTTTTGAAACTGATCCTGGCTACTCATCTTCAACTCCTGCAAAATTAGACGGTACGATATTTAGTTTTTCGGACGATATATGCGATCCGTTAAAACCTTTTTTCGCGCTACCGCCTACACTCCTTCATACTCTAAGAATAACAAAAACGGACAGAAATAACAATCGTTCAGCTTGACCTCAGCTTGACTTAGAGCCGCAGTACGAGCTTGTGGCTGGGCTTGTCTCTATGCCCCGTGTGGCATCAGGATAAAGAGGGCATGGGAAATCTTTTTGCTTATTCCAGTATCAAGTAGGAGCGTTTCTATTCCGTAGAGTGGAATATGAAACGAGGAATCTCACTTCTTATCGGTCTGTACTGCGCGTTTCTTTCCTACTCCCTCATGACGTATGTATGGAGTGAAAACGGGGTTATTGCCTACCAGAAACTCGAAAACTATAAAGAACGTTTGGAATCGAATATTGAGGAACTGCGGGAAGTACAAGAGAAGTTGAGCATCAGAACGAAAAGCCTTCAGAGTGATGCCGAAACACTTGCGCTCTCGGCACGTGATATGGGCTATTACCGAGAAAATGAACGCATCATCTATCTGGAAGGCTACAAATCGAAGAGAAACTTGTATGTCGTAGGCGAGCTAATGCGCCCGTTTTCCCGCGAAGAAGTCAATCCGCTGGTTTTTCGGGTTTTTGCTGTTATAGTTGGCATTGTAGGATATATCATTGCGCGGAATGCACGCTGGCGGAATGCATGAAATGTTCTATAAGTGAACGTAGTAGTGTACGGTAACGCTGTAGTATATATATTAAAGTGTACACTTAACATTGAGTGTTAATAGATTCGAAGCTCGTGCAAGGAAATTCCATGGGAAATTACACAGCCGTACCGGCGACGCCGCTGCGAAAGGTACGACTGTGTATATTAAAGTGTACAATATTATATGTTTTCTCAACTCCTAGCGGACGATTTTGCGGGCTTCTACATAATAGCGCTTCTCATGAGCTTCACCCATAGAGAAAGTCTTTTTAGGCAGCGCTCCGTCGTGAACCACGGTCTTGAAGAAATCCCGCTTATCAAGACTTGGAAGAAACACGGCGAAGTTGCCGGATTTCGTACCAAGAGAGTAGGTCGAATCTTGTCCGTGAATAAAGTCGACCGAGGCGTCGCTGCGGTTGCCGATATAGGAGTCTATCGCGGTTTGCGCGGTACCGGCGGCAATAGTAGCAGCGGGGGAGCTCATAGAGAAGTAGCCGATCCGTTCCGCGTCGGCAAAACCGATACGATGTCCCTCAGCCTCGGATTCCACCGCTTCCATGACTTCGGCGACAGTTGCACAGGAGTGGAATTCCACCGGTGCGATGCGTTCCAGTTCGCGGCTAAACCCCTCAAACTCACCGCCAAAGACCACCCGGTGAATCGGTTCGAAAACGAGGCCCTCGTCATAAATATTTTCAACCTCAACCAGAGCCCAACGGGCGGGGTGATTCATCAAGTCCGGATCGTCCTGATGTGTGCGTTTAATGTCCTCCCACACCGCCTTTGCGGTGGCGAAGGAGTGGTTGCCGTCGCCCATCGCATAGAGCAAGACATCGTCGGTGCCGTGACGTTGGGTAAAGTTCTTGGGATCAGCCAACTCTCGCAGAGCCTCTACGACCCCTTGAATACTCTCCTCGTCGGAGATTTTATAGCCGGTAATGTGACCGCCGTTTTTCATCAAGTCAAAATCGTAGACTTTTTCATAGGTCTCCGCAGACCGGGCAAGAGGCTCGATCACCTTCTTCTTCATATCGTCGATCAGCACCAGGATATGGGGCAGTTCCAACGAGGCTTTCTCCCGCACCTGTTTTCGGGGAGGAATTCGCGCCTCGATAGTCCCCTCGGTAGGACGGATACGACTAGTCGTGTCGTCTGAGTAATCATACTGCTCCAGGTCCAGTGCTGCTATAAGGCCCCAGCGGGGAGGAGAATCGGGGGTAGTGCGGTATACAAGAAACAGAGAGGGTTCATGCTCATGCAGGATTCCCTGCTGAAGATAGTGCTCCATCGACCGGTGAATCGCAGCTATACGTTCGTCTTTATCCGGCTCTTCGAGATACACTTCTGGAAAGATGAGATTGTAGGTGGAGGGGGCTGAGGAGACGTACTCTTCTACCTCCTTCCAATACTCGGGTTCCGAGGTGTACTGATCACACGCTATGACCGCCCACGTGTTCATATCGATGTCGGGAGTAGGCATGAGAATACGGGGCACCGCAAGTCCGATATCGTCGTATTTTTGTTCTGCCTCTTTCATTAGAACTCCTTTCTTTTAATAAAATTGACCGGCACTTTCAAAATGATAGAGTTTGAAAGGCCAATGTTTTGTAAATTCGACGTTCAACGTATGGTGAAATTTTTTTCTTGTTTGCCTCATCTCTAGTTATACACTAAAATGTGCTACGATACAACACTTTGCAGTGTAAGGCGGTATATGCAGACCGGACTTCTTTTTATCGGCGGAGAGTATCCGCCGCAGCACATCATCGATGCGTTTCTCTCCCGAGCCTCTCTTATAGTAGCGGCGGATTCGGGCTACGACTATCTGCGCAGCCGCGGCGTGGGATGTGATCTGGTAACGGGGGACATGGATTCCACCGAATACGGGGAAGAGATTGCAGCCCTCGAGGAACATCGGGTTATCCGTTTTCAGCGCGATAAGGATGAAACAGATACGGAGATTGGTCTGCGCGCTTTGCGGGAGCGGAATGTCGACTATCCGGTCATCGTCGGCGGCGGCGGAGGACGCCTCGATCATCTGCTGGCGCTTGCCACTCTCTTTGACCGCGAACTGCGCCCGCGGGAGTGGCTCTCACGCGGTGCCCGGGCGATCTCCGTAGAGGAGCGGCTCACTTTGTCAGGCCTCGAGGGACACACGGTCTCCCTCTTTCCTGCGGGTACGGGGCCGTGTACAATTACGAGTGAAGGGCTGAAATGGCCCCTCGACGCATTGACGTGGTATCGGAGCCGGGGCGATGCGGGGATCAGCAACCTAATCGTAGGAGATCCGCTCGTGCTGGAACCGCAGACGGGGAGAGGCATTCTGGTTATTCCGGACCAAAACTTTTCGGAGTAGTCGCTTTGATGCCGTTGGATACGTAACAAAAAGGGGCGCACGAGACGATGAGTACGCAACCGGTATTCGAGAAATTGGCCCGCAGTCTCAGCGAAAAAGAGCGGCGTGATCTATTGACACGCATTCGCCGTGACCTGGATATGGATACGGAACAAGACTCGCGGGTGGCCCCCTATAATGCCGACGATGAAGAGCGCAACGCGCTTGTCAAACGGGATTTGCGGCGCATCCCTCCTATGGCTAACTTTGTCCTGACGCTGCGGCGCATTTTTACCGGTAAAAGCCTGGAGGAGCTGATACCTCAGTACCGACTGCGAAAGATGAAGCGCCGTTTGAAAAAAGCATTGCCGGGGAGAATCAATTATGACACCCGCTCTTTGAAGCCGGAGTTTGCCGAAGAAATTTTCCAGCTTTTTCTCACCGTACTACCCCAGCGGCCCATTTTTCGCGTGCTTTGGCAGAAAGACGGTCAAGCTGCGGGGCTGCAGGATGTAATCTATCGCTTATTGGAAGATACGCTGGACATCGGCGAGGTGGGCCCCACGGATCTTCTCTCACTCGACGAGATGGTCGGGCTCTACGGGGAAAATGGCAACAAGAGCGAAATGTATCGAGAGCTCGATGCACGTACCGAAAAGATGATAAACTCCATCGACACCAAGGAAATGCGCAATGCCGAGAAGCTTGCGCGGCCGTTTTTTGCCCTGCGCGACCTGGTACTGTTTCCATTTGAAGAGCTGTTTGGCAAGTTTAACGCGGCTATTCGCCCTAATGACCCCACCACCAAACCGCACTTCTCCAGGGCATCCGCCACCTCTGTACTGGGATTTCTCGAAGAACTCTACTATGCCCTGCATAGTGCCGCGAAAGTCGACATACCTTCCGAACTACTGAAGGGGACCGAACACGAGCGGCTCGCCGAGCTGATTGTCGATATTATGCAAGACGATGAGCAGCGGGATTATATTTACCGGGAGCTGCGGAATTTGAGTCAATTCGTATCCGACGCCACCGCCTACCAGCGCAAGCTTGCCTTGCCAGAAATAATTCGGGTGATGAAACAGGACCCCTATTACAGGCTGGTGGCGTATCTTCCCCAGGAAAATATTCTCTCCTTTTATACGGAAATGAAAAAAGCGGAGATGCGGGTGGAACTCGATGAAATGCTGGTGCAGGTGTTACAGCGGGTCTACGAGCGGGACCGCAAAGCACTTTTTGCAGGGTATAAATTGAAAGACATGCGGCATTACCGGCGCTACTCGTTTCTCAATTACGAGGAGCTCGGCGTGCCGGCCTTCCGCTATCATCAGTCACTGGTGCTGATTTACAGTTTTCTCACCATCTTCTATCCAAAGGAGATCCAGAAGACGCTGCAGGCGGCGGAAACCAGCCTCCTGTCGCAGGACCGCGAGTTGCGGGACAGAATGGTACAGGCCGCGGCAGCCTGCGAAGATAGCGTGGACAAAATTCAAGAGCTCGACCAGTCGCTCTCCCCGGACGATGACGACGGAAAGGTGTTTCAGCGAATTCGTTTTCAGAAGGTCCTCGATGACCGGCAGAAAAAAATGCTGCGATCCCTCGTTGCCCGTAAGGATGGGGAGGCGAAGGAGATTCTCTCCCGCAGCCGGGAGGCGCTCATGACTCTCGAGCAGAGTTTTGACCGGATAGCAAAGAGCAGCGATGAAAAGAGTAAGGAACGACTGCAGCACAGGGTCGTGCTCGAGGGACAGCCGTGGCAGCTCAAGGAGGCTCTCGAAGATCAGCGGGATAAAATGAAGGCACTACAGCGCCTCCTCGGTATTGCCGAGCGGCTCAGAGATGAAACGGGTTCTGACGAAGTTCCTCCCGAAGGCGCTCAGCAGTCGTAACCGGATTTTCCACCAAAACACGTTTTCCTGCGATCAGGTCGGCGATTCCCGTTTCGTGCGGATAGCGGGGAATGATATGCAGGTGCAGATGTTCGATTGAAGCTCCCGCCGGGCGTCTCATGTTGTATCCGACGTTGAAGCCGGCCGGATTATAGAGCTTCTCGAGCAGATCCAGACACTTCCGCTCCAGCGCGCAGAGCTGTCGATGCTCCTCCTCGTCAAGCTCCCTAATATCCACCACGTGACGCTTAGGCGCTACCAGGAGATGTGCAGGGTTGTAGGGATAGAGGTTGACGGTAATGAGAAATTGTTCGTTTTCCCATACCGAGAGGTTTTCCACCTGCTCCGAGCCTTCGGCTACAAGACAGAGGATACAGCCCTCGGGTTTCGGTTTTTTTATGTAAGCCAGTTTTTCGAAATTGAAGAAATATTCGCCCATATAGGTTAACCTTGCCTGTCTATTCGCCGCTGTCGGGCGAGGTTTGTCCGGAAGTGCCGGTATCGTCCGCAGTATCCGGAGTTTTTCCCTGAACGTCCTCCCCAAAGAGCTGCTCTATAAGTTCAATTCGTGGAACCATATTATCGAGAGACTGCTGATCCTGCAAAGCGAGGTAGCGAATGAGGCCAGGGTACTCGGTAAAGAGCTGGCCATACTTCTTCAGCACCTCCAGTTTGGCTTCTTCGCTTACTTTCCAGCTGCGAGCCTTCTCCAAGGTTTCCCGCTCGGTGGTTTTTCGAGTGTCGAGAAGGTCAAAATAATGCTCTCTGGCGGTATAGTACAGAGTAAAATCGGGGATCTTGATCTGCCGCGGAGTGACGGCATGGAAGCGCAGCTGGGGAAAAGAGCTCTTTAGCTCCTCCAACAGCAACTCCTCCAGTTTTCCGAACTCCAGTTCCGTCGGAGAAGCGGAGTCTATCTGTTCGATTTCCCCGGAGAGGAGCGAGGAGATGGTTGCGAGAATCTCCTGAGACTGTTTCTCGTGCCAAGTGTCAAAGCTATCCGGATCAAGAGCTTCCTCCTCCACAAGAGAGGGGAGCGCCTCCGGCAGCAGTTCGTAGGAGAGGGTGAAATCGAGCGTATACGAGAAGTCCGGCGATTCCTGCAGCGCTCCCGCGTAGACTTCGCCCGAGGGGAGCGTACCGTTTCGAGAGACCCTCACGGTGTGAGGCTCCAACGTAAAACGGTGCATGGTAAAATTGGTGGGAATGAGACGCTCCCATTTCCATACAAAGGTTCCCGGTCGGATCACTTCCGAGTGATAGCCGCTGGTTTTGGTAAAGATAACTCCGTACGTCTGTTCGGAAAGCCGAATTTGCACCCAGCCAAAGTAGAATACCGTCCCGGCTATAATCAGCAACAGAATTAGTACTGCCAAAAATTTCTTCATCTGCCTCTCCTCTTTACATAGACTTAATAGTAACAATATTCGACAGCTGGTGCAAATCGGTGCACACCGCCTCCGGCTCAATACTGCGAACGGCGGGATCTTTCTCTCGAAGACGCAAAGAACGGGCGTCTCCGGCAAACAACACGGGATGAAAGCCGGTGATGGAGGCGGGATACATATCGTTGAGCATGTCGTTTCCCACATACACGCACTCTTCCGGACGCAGCGTTCTGCCTTCCCGGGATATCCTCTCCAAAAGCAATTGGAAAAGATGAAATGACGGTTTTCCCTCCCGTTCCCGGTACGACCAGACTTGGTAGGTTATCCCGAGTTCTTCGAGGGAGACTCCCAGAAGGGCTTCGAGCATCAAGGGGGTGTAAAACTGCGCGTTGGAGACAATGCCCAGTAGGGCTCCCCGGGAGGCGAGGTCCTGCAACATCTCCCGCATTCCAGGCATAGGCCAGACCCGGTTGCTGCGTAGTTCGTAACCCAGTGCGGCGGTCACTACTCCATACGGGTAGGGCTTGCGGTCGATGCGTTGCTCTTTGGCCAAAGTCTGCAGCAGCCGTTCCCATATCGACAGGATGTCCACCTCAGGATGAGTAATCCCGCGAGCCCGGTCAGCGGCGTGACTTTCCCTGATCAGCGTCTCGTAGAGGACCGCCGCCCGCTCTTCTACCTCACGCAACGGCGTGTAACCGGCTCGGCGGAGCGCTGCAGTAAACGGTCCCTCCGTAAGGGACGGGGTGCCGGGACTGACTGGGCGCGGCTTTCCTGCGGCAGTGTCGCTGCCCACCTCTCCACGGGAGGAGATGAGGAGGGTTCCATAGATATCAAACACCACGGCCCGAATCTCTTCACGTACAGCACCCTTGGGCGCATAACCGGAAGAAAGAGGCAAGAGCGGACGTGAGTGTTCCCGGATGAGCTCGAGGAACTCGCTCTTGTGGTCTTTGAGCAGCTGGGGAAGATATTTGGCAGACGAAGGTAATGCGTGCATAACTATAAGAAGGCATTGTAGGATGAATGAGGGTAAAAAACAAGCTTTCTCGAAGAGTTACGGAGAGTCCCATATCGAGCAGGCTT
>CAYFUX010000001.1:15832-18853 GCA_964346455.1 uncultured Spirochaetaceae bacterium | reverse complement strand
CCATATCGAGCAGGCTTTAGGATGGCCCGCAGGATGACAAAAGGAGACGGTGCTGTTACTATCTTTAACAGAGAGAGTTTGTATGTCTACGCATTCCGGGCTGTATAAAACGGCTGTCAACGCTTCCCTGTTTCTCTTTCTCTGCAGCGCAGTGCTGCTGCTTTTTTTCGTGCTGGGAAATGTACAGGAGTTTTTGGAGTCGACCCTCCTTCTACTGCTCGATGTGCTGGAGTGGGCATTGGTCGGCTTTCTGGCCGCGCATATAGTAGCGGTGGTCAGTGGGCTATCGTCGCGGGCTGTCAGACGCAGACTGGGGCGGCTGATTTTTACCTCCATCCTCGGTTTTCTCTACGGCGGAGGAGTGTTGACGGCGGTTCATGTTCTGGATGCCTGGCTCTATTACGAGTAAAGCGTTATGGTTCAGGGGGATAGCGGAGTGCAGGTGAAAGCGGTACGCGGTGCAGTGGGAATAGCTGAAAACAGCGTGGAGTCTATTAGGGGAGGAGTGGAGCGCCTCATGCTCCGGCTTCTAGAAGTAAACGAGCTGCAGGAAGAAGAGCTGGTGTCCGTACAGTTCTCGATAACCCGGGACTTGACCGCTCTTAATCCCGCCTCCGCGTTCCGAGAGCTGGGCTTTCACCGCGTCCCGTTATTCTGCGCACAGGAGCCGGCCATAGACGGGGCTATGGGGCAGGTGGTTCGGGTACTGCTCACTCTGCAGGCTGACGACTCCGGTGACTTACAGCCGGTGTATATCGAGGGGGCGGAGCGTCTTCGTCCCGATCTCACAGAACAATCAGAACAACAATGACCACGTTCCTCCGTCCGTGGAATCCCTCCGAGCGTGATATCCGGCTTAAAACCGCCGAAGAACGGGCAGGTATCGCACGGGCGGGAGTAGTTGCAGGCCGGCTGCTGCGTGCGGTGGTTCGCGAGGTGCGCCCGGGGGTGCGCACCGGCTATTTGGAACGAGCGGCTCGCAGCAGTATCAAAGCTTTACAGGGCCACTGTTCGATCGAAGGTCCCCCGGATTTTCCGGCAATTATTTCGGTTTCCCTCAATGAGATTGCCGTACACGGGCTTCCGGGGGAGTACGAGCTGCAGTCGGGAGATATCGTGACGGTCGACGTGGCGTTGAAAGTAGACGGATGGTATGCCGACTGCGCGCTTACCGTCCCTGCGGGGACGCTCTCACCTCGGAACGGAAAGTTGATCGAAGCGGCCCGGGAGGCTACCCGCCAGGGGATCTTCAGCGCTCGCGCCGGGGGGCACATGGGGGATATTGGAGAAGCGGTCATCCGTACCGCACGACGGTATGGCGCCCGGGTGATCGACATGTTTGTGGGGCACGGGGTGGGACACGACCTGCATGAAGAGCCGGTGGTTTATCCGATTGGAGAAGTCGGTACCGGGCAGCCGCTGGTTCCTGGGATGGTTTTCACCGTGGAGCCGGTCCTCACCTTTGGAAGCGGTACGGCGGTGAAGAGCGGGGACGGCTGGTCGTATGTCACCACCGATGGAGCCCCCGCCGCTCTGTTTGAACATACCGTGGCACTTCTCTCCGACCGCACTTTGCTGCTCACCCCCGAGGCCGAAGGGCGCAGAGGGCCTCAGGAGCTGTAAGGAGTTATGAAGCTATAGGGAGTTGTAAGGAGCTATAGGGAGCGGCCGAAGAGTGGTCTTGTCTTTTTCGTGTTGGAGCTCTACAATTGTACTTAATGACAATGCAGGCAGGTCTACGTGTTTCGATAGGACTGCTGTGTGCGGTACTGCTTTCACAGCTCAGTGCCGAGGAGACAAGCCAGTCTCCTGGTAAGAATATGGCCTTCTTCCTCAAAGACACCACCGTTCAGGGAAGCGAAACCACGGTCGAGGTCCCGCAGGGCAGTACTCGGCGGCTGAGAACCGGCTACCTTTTTATCGACAGTGGGGAAGAAGAGGGACCGCTTCGGCTTCGGGATGAGCGACTCGAACTGCTTCTCAAGACCCGTGAGTGGAGCGGCTGGGCACCGGCGAAACACGTGGTGGTCAACGGACTCGTGCACGACGGTCGTTACGCAGGGCAGCGGTTTACCGTGAGTTCGGTAAAGAAGCAGGGAGGTACTGCAGCCTCCTCCGTTGATTATGTAGAGACGATCAAACAGCTCTACCTTATCGATGTGGACACTGGCGAGATCATAGACCGGCATCAATTGAAAAGAAAACACGACTACGTGAGTTTCCATCGCTCTTCGATGGACGGCTATATTGCGATGCGCCACCAATACGATCGCTTCAGCACCGTGTCGATAGGGTACGAGGGCGTCTTTCTGCTGCCTGCTGAAGACTTTGCTTTGGATAAAGCGGCATTCCATTTCTATCGGCAAATCGGTGCGCAGGATATGCCGTATGCCGAACTGCGTGAGTTGAAGACATCCCCGGAGTCACTCCGGGCGGAGTATGAGTATTATGAAAGCATAGGCCGCCCGGAACTTGGATACGGCACGATAGAACTGAGCTACACTCGGGATGCGGGGACCTTTCGCTTTGACGAGCTGCGCACCGCCATTTCTCTGGAACCTGCCGCCTACGAGGGCGATTGGCCTTTCCGCGGCCCTCCGCTGATGCAGGGTCGGGACTTGTTTATAGGTCAAGGCTGGTATCCCGGCTCCGATGGATACCGGATATCGATTCTTCAACTAAACCGCAAGTTTTCCTACTATCAACAGACACCGTCCTTTATCTGGGGAATCGAGGAGGAGTTTCCCGCCTCCGGGGTAATCAATGACGACCATCTTAGAGTGCGGGCGATTCCCACTCTGGAAGGGGAGATTCTGGGCAAGCTCTTTGAGGGGGATGAGGTGACGGTGCTGGACCGTACCGGCAGACGGCAGACGATCAGCGGGCGCACTGCTTTCTGGTATAAGCTCCGCTCGGAAGAGTTCGAGGAGGGGTGGAGCTTTGGCGCATATATCGATATAGAATGAACCTGAGGCGTCCTGCCGTGGAGCGCGCTGCCGTGAGGCGTCCTGTCGTGAGGCG
>CAYFUX010000001.1:0-15732 GCA_964346455.1 uncultured Spirochaetaceae bacterium | reverse complement strand
ACCTGAGGCGTCCTGCCGTGGAGCGCGCTGCCGTGAGGCGTCCTGTCGTGAGGCGTCCTGTCGTGAGGCGTCCTGTCGTGAGGCGTCCTGTCGTGAGGCGTCCTGCCGTGGAGCGCGCTGCCGTGAGGCGTCCTGTCGTGAGGCGCGCTGCCGTCAGGATCGAAGCTCAGTTCCAGGAATAGCCGCGCAAGCGCAGGGCTTCCACCGGAACCCCTGCGGTATCGTAGGCGATGCTCCACGCTCCTATTTGTCGCTCAAACTTCGGATGAGCCCCGCCAACTGCATACAGCTTGTCGCCGAGAGCCGCCAGTTCGACCTTTCGTGCAGAAAGGGGGAGCGTCCATTGTTCGGCTTTCGGAGACTCCGATGATGGGGAGAGCCGGTAAAGGGTGCTGCTCCTGTTTCCCCCGGGAGTGAGATACAATAACGAACCGCGTATCGCCGCGGCGCTCACGCGCTCAATAGGCTCAGGTAGTGTTACTGCGGCGCTGCAGGTTTCGCGCTCCGGACGGTAGCGCCAAATAGTGTCATCTCCCTCGTTTTCCCGATTGTAGCCTCCCATGAGGTAGACCTCCCCGGAGACCACCGCCGCTGCCAGCTTCTCACGCGCTTCGGGAAGCGTACCCGCCGGTTCCACCGTTCCCTCCTCCGGCTTGAAACGGTAAATCTCCGCCCGTTTGCGCTCTCCGTCCCAGCCGCCAAATATATAAATACCGTCCCGCAGATTCACGGCGCTACTGTGTGAGATAGGAAAGGGGAGCCGGCCTACGGTGTTGAGGGTGGAGGTCTCCGGCTGCAGCACCGCAATACGCGCGAGGGGCTCGCTTCCGTAGGAACCTCCGATAATATAGGCTTTTCCTGCTCGTACGGCGGCGGATGCCCCGAGCAGTGGCGCCGAATGGGTAGCGGCGGTAACAATACGACGTTCGTCAAAATCGAGTGTAAGCACATCATTGAGGAGGGTTTCATTAGTACGGCGGCCGCCGATGACAAAAAGCTCCGCTTCATCCGCTGCGGCGGTGATCGTCATGGCGCTGCGGGAACTCCAGGGCTGAAACAGCACAAAGCGGCTGGAGTAGCCGATCACGGTTACAAGCAGCACGAGTGCTCCGAGGTATACTATCAGGGTCGTACGTGATGCGCGCGAGGAGGGGGGTGCAGCGGGGTGTTTTGCCATAGATAACCTTTCTTTTTATCGTACTTTTTTGTATGCTATCGCTCTTTTCAGAGCTCTGCAAGCAGTTTTTCTCCGGTGCTGTGGCCTGCGGCGGCGCGCCGTACAAAACTTCCTGGGGGAATCCGAGCAGTGCGGTGTATCCGGACCTAGTGAATAGCCTAGTGAAGGACCTATCAAAGGGTTTATTGAAGGGCCTATTGAGGGCCTATTGAAGAAGGGAGCGGACCGTCTCTGTGGCTGCCTGAGAAATCTCTTGTGTGGGCGGGCCGGCGGCGGCAAACCGAATCATCCCCTCGGAGTTCAGAATAAAGATGTGACAAAGCCCTTCGTCCTGCATCGACAGCTTCTCGCGGTATGCGGAGGTATCGCCGTAATAGGTGGCTACATACGGATGCTCGCTTTCGGGAATACCGGAGCGCATGCCTCCGTCGATAACGCCGGAAATGAGCCGCCAGCGGCCTTTGAGCATGGGAATCTCGTATACCCGCATAAGATCTCTCTGCGGAGACTCTGAGGAGGCCGAAGAAGACGAGGAAGACGAGGGGCCGGACTGGGCTTGCAGGGGAGCAAACACCTCACTCCAGGCATCTATCTGTTCCTGGACACCGCGCTGAAACGCTACGGCCACCACGGTAACCTTTTCGGCGGTGTCGCGGGGCAGCACGAGTTCGCTTCCGGAGAGGGTTTCGGCTACCAAGCGCGGAAACTGCATTCCTTCTGCCGAGCGATTTCTCATAGTCTCCTCCGGACTCTCTTCCGCACCGGCGACTGTCGCACACAGCAGCAGCGGGGCGAGGGTC
This sequence comes from uncultured Spirochaetaceae bacterium, assembly GCA_964346455.1. Classification (GTDB taxonomy): domain Bacteria; phylum Spirochaetota; class Spirochaetia; order DSM-16054; family Sediminispirochaetaceae; genus CAYFUX01. The sequence goes on along the minus strand of CAYFUX010000001.1, from coordinate 13,755 downwards.
GACATGATTCGCACTTTCATACCTCCAGCGTATTATACACAACGGGGCGGCGCTACGGTTGCGCGGAAAAAAATGCAGCCGGCCGTGCAGCAGCCGGCCGAGCGGCGGTGATCCGGGTATTAGCGGCCGGCCAAGCAGTAGCCGGCCGAGGGCACGCTCTTCGAAAACAAGAGGGGTTCGTGCTATCCTCAGGGTGTAATGATCATAAGCGCCAGCAGAAGAACCGACATTCCCGCTTTTTACTCCGAGTGGTTTCTCAAACGTGCGGAGGCGGGGGAGGTCCTGGTGCGGAACCCGATGAACTCCAAGCAGGTTTCGGCAATACCGCTGAATCCGGAGCAGGTGGAGTGCATCGTCTTCTGGACCAAGGATCCCCGCAACATGGTGCCCCGCCTGGAGCGCCTCGATCGAATGGGGTTTGACTACTATTTTCTCTTTACGCTCACCCCCTACGGGCCTGAGATAGAGCCGAGGGTTGCGGAAAAGGAACGTCTGCAGGCGAGTTTCGCGAGCCTGGCGGATCGAATCGGAGCACGGCGGGTCCTGTGGCGCTACGACCCCATTTTGCTCGGCGAAGAATATTCCCACGCCTTTCACCGGGAGAAGTTTGGCGAATATGCCGAGCGTCTCGCCGGCAGTACCGAGCGGTGCATTGTCAGCTTTCTCGAGCCGTACGCAAAGGTGAAAAGAACCATGGGAACGTGGCCGCAGCCGAGTGTCGAAGCACAGCGGCGCTTGATAAAGGAACTCGCCGACATCGCCGCTCGCCGAGGAATCGAACTGTACACCTGCGCCGGAGATTTCAGTGCCTCCGTGCCCGGTGTGCACCGGGGACAATGCATCGACAATCTTCTCATCCAGCGCCTCACCGGGAAAACCGTCGGCGCCCGGAAGGATCCCTCCCAGCGAGCCGACTGCGGATGTGTGAAGAGCCGCGATATCGGCGCCTATTCCACCTGTCTTCACGGCTGCCTCTACTGCTACGCCACCACCAGCCGTACGGCGGCGCTCCAGCGCTACCAAGGCTATGACCCGGATTCCCCGCTGCTGTGCGACCGTCTACGGGGGGACGAGGAGATTCTGCGCCCCGCAGCGCGTCCACCGAGCGACGCTCTCGAAGACGGCTCCGGGGGCACGGCGAGGCAGCTCCGTTTTGACATGGGGTGATTCTGAGCTGGACGGCTTGTACAGCCTGTACGGCCAGGGGGCTGAAGAAAAGGTAATTACAGGTAACCACAAAAGAGGGATAGACTGCGATGACGATTTGGACCGTCGGGCATTCCAATCGAATCCTGGAAGAGTTCATCACGCTTCTCAAAGCGCACCGCATCGAGAGTGTTGCGGACGTCAGGTCGTACCCCGGATCGCGGAAGTTCCCGCACTTCAACCGGGAGGCGCTCCACGAGGCGCTTGCCGTAGCCGGAATCGAATACCGTCATATTCCTCAGCTCGGAGGCAGACGTCGTGCCTCCAGAGATTCGTCCCGGCACAAGGCCTGGAGAAACGAAGGCTTCCGGGCGTATGCCGAGCACATGGAGAGCGATGAGTTTGCCGAAGGGATCGCCCGAGTGCTCGAGACCGCATCGCAGCGAAATACCGCTGTCATGTGTGCCGAAGCGCTCTGGTGGCGCTGTCACCGTCAACTGATCGCCGATTATCTGAAAGTCCGGGGGCATCGGGTGGTACACCTCTTACACGAAGATAAGGAAGAGGAACACCCCTACAGCCCGCCCGCCACTATACGGGACGGGGAACTCAGCTACGAGACCGACGAGTAGAAACATCGTGGGGCCCCGTGGGCAGCCGTGCAGATGGCATCCGTGGAGAAGGCATTCGTGTGGTAAAAGACGCCGGCGGCACAAAGGATAGACACAGTGGATACACCTCTTGAACAAGAGCGAAAAAACTGCTACTATACTTTCCGCACTTGATAATAATTGTTTACAATGCAAATAATTTCAGCCACCTTAGCTCAGCTGGCCAGAGCACGTGACTTGTAATCTCGGGGTCGTCAGTTCGAATCTGACAGGTGGCTCAATTTGCTCTCCTCACTTGCATCCCTCAAGTGCTCCCACACTGTAATTTCAAAAAGTACAACGATCTCCGACCCCCTTCACAGCTTCTTCCGCTCCTTCTCATAGAGCTCGTCGATGTAAGTGTCCACACTGTCCATGATGCGCTTGTTCGCCTTCTCCCAAACCGAACGAACGTTTTCCATCGTTTGCTGTTTGATCTCCGGCTGCATGTCGCTCTTTTCGATCTCCCGGAGCTTCTTGCTGAAGTCCTTCTGGTCGGTGAGGTTGCGGGGGCTGTACTTTTCCAGGGCCGGCTGATTCTCGTCTTGATTCTGATTCCATCCGTTCATACGGTTGTCCTCCTCCAATAGCTGTGTATGGTTTCCAGTTTTTGAAATACTTCCTGCAGGTCGAACCAGCTCCTGAGCTGCGCCCTGGTGAGAAGAGAATGGGCGGCAAAGTGCAGGCGCAGCAGCAGAAGCTCCTCGCCGGCGGCGGCGGAGAGCCGGCGGGCCCGCACCTGTTCGCCTGCCTTCCGGCGGGCTGCCTCCAGCCGGGCGGCAGTGATCCTGTGGGGATAGAGCAGGCCGAAGCGCTCGCGCCCGCCGGCGACCGCCGCGGGCCCTCCGCCCCGGCGCTCTGCTTCCATTCGGTGCCGGGAAAGCCGGAGGCGCAGCAGCCGCAGGAAGGTGGGATAGACCACCCGGGCCCGGTAGCGGCCCTCCGTGCCGAGGACCGAGCGGCTGCCTACGGCAATTCCGGCTGCTGCGGCGAGGCTGCGGTAGAGCCAGTCCGCATCGCCGTAGCGGACGAGGGTCTCGAGCTCTTTGGACGCAGGGGTGATGCCGAAAATCCTCGGGAAGTGAACGCTGATGAAGGCCGCCTGAAGGCGGATGACCCGGCGGTCTGCCAGCAGGGTGACGGACTCTCCGGTGGCGTTCCTGCTCATCGAGAAGGTCTCGGGGCCTAAAATCGTCACTGTGCCGGAGATCTTCGGGACAGTGCTGCCAGGGCAGCTCCAGCAGGGTATCGCCGCGTTCTCCTTCTTGGCGAGCCGTTCGGCAAGCACGTTGCGCTCTGCGGCGGCGGCGCGCACGGCCTCATACTGCCACTGGCCGTAGAGGTAGCCCGCTGCGGCAATGGCGATGAACAGCAGCAGGAAGGCGAACTCCGCGAGGGAGAACATCACCGCTGTGCCGCCGGATCCTCGCCGCCGTGTCATGAGGCCTTCTCCACCTTGCGCTCGAGCAGGGTCACTACCGAATCCACCACGCCGTTGAGCTCCTTCGTGCAGTCTCTGAACTCCCGCAGCTGACGGGTGATCTCCTCCAGGGGCAGTTCGATCACCCGTCCGTAGGCGGAAAGCCGCTCCAGGGTGTCTCCTTGCCTCTGCTGCCTGAGAGAACCAGGCTCCTGACTACCGTACGCAGCAGTACTCCCGCGATGGAGCTGGTCACCGCCGCGCCTATATAGGCGAGAAACGCCTGCACCACCTCCTCGTCGAGGCTCCTCAAGTCGAAGCCGTAGAGGCGGAAAAACAGTGCCCCGAGGGCGAGCAGCGTGTAGAGGAAGCCGATGAAGTAGATAATGTCTACGTAGTGTTCGGCCGTCTCGCTTTCTCCGGCCCCTCGCAGCAGGCCGGCGGTGAGGAGCCCGTAGATGGCGGTGAGCCCTGCTGTTCCCCGCTGGGAGAAGTTTCCAATTTTAAGCTAAACTTGCCGATAAACATTCCATAGGCTGACAGAAAGTTTTTCTCCCTCGTCTGACCTGAAGGAAAAAAGGGGGGGCTGTTAGCAGCAGGTTAACGGTTACCCGGAAGGTTTAAACCTTTCCCGAATAGTTGGACACAAAGTTAAGTTGAGCGGAAGTTGAAAAACGATACGAACTTGACCATTCTTCAAGCTTGGTCTACTTTTGAGGTAATGACGATAAACGAACTGCACGGCAAGTTCCCCGCGGCGGGAGACTACCTTTCAAATATATATCTTATCGAGCGTGATTACAGTCGGGTCACCAATCTGAGACTTTCCGAACGACTGCAGGTCTCGAAACCCGCAGTCACACAGTCGATAAAGCGTCTGTCGAAACTGGAGCTCGTCCATCAGGACCGTTACGGGGTCATCGAGCTTACCGAGGAGGGACGAGTCATGGCGAAGGCCGTGCTCGAACGACACTACCTCCTCGAGCACGTACTCGTCGATCTCCTCCACTACCCGTGGGAGAAATCCGATCGGGAGGCGAAACGGCTGCAGGTAATCATCAGCGACGATCTCAAGGAGCACCTCAATCGGAAACTCGAGAAGCCGCAAACCTGTCCACACGGAAATCCCTTTCCCGACAGCCCTTCCGAGAAAGCGCTCATCGAAGCCCCTCGCCTCGTGGATGTTCTTGTCGGAAGCACGGTTACCCTCGTGCGGATAACCGAGGAAGGTGAGGATGTTCCCGGCCTCCTCGACTTCTGCTTTACTCACGAGCTCAAACCGGGAACGGTTCTCACCCTTACCGACCGTACTCCCGACGGACTGTGGGTCAAAAAAAACCGTGAGCGAGCCCCCTTCCTCCTTCCTCTAGAGTTCGCCCGTTACTTCCGGTATAAAGAGCCCGAGTAAGACCGTTGATCGGCCCGTTCGCGGAACGGGCCGATCGATGAACCGGACGAAGAAGTTCGGTTGCCTTATTACAAGAGGTCCGCCGGAACCCACCGAAAAAAATCGAGTTAATTAGTATTAATTTATTGACAGAGACGCCCGGATATGTTTTATTTAAGTCAGTTAATTAAGATTAACTCTAGAGGTAAAGAATATGGAGGTAAAGAATATGTATTCACACGCAGCCGCGTACCGCCGGATATCAAAGCCGTTCGAGGCGGTATCGAGACCGGAGAGGACGCTTTCGAGGCTCCGTCGGGGCGAGAGTGCACGAGTGATCTCGGTCGACGGTGGTCAGGGAATGCGGACAAAGCTGCAAAATCTGGGAATCTACGAAGGTATAACGATTAAAGTAGCTCAAAACCACGGCTACGGACCGGTGCTCATAGAGCTCGAGGGAACACGGCTCATGCTAGGACGGAAAATGGCCGAGCGGCTGTGGGTTTCGGACTCCACAGCTGCCGTCGAAACGGGCTCCGAAAAGGGTGCGTTCCAAAAAAGTGAGTTCGGACCGGGCTACAGCGACAGGCAAACAGAGGGAGGCTCAAATGAAACGACTGAATGAATTGGCTGAGAACAGCCGGGCTAAGATCGTCGCATTCGACGAAGGAAGCGAGAAATATCGATCGAAGCTCTACTCGATGGGATTGACGCAGGGAAGTGAAATCAAAGTGCGGAGAGTAGCACCACTCGGTGACCCCATCGAAGTGGAGGCACGCGGCGCCATGTCTTCACTTCGCAAGAAGGAAGCCGGCGTCATTTTTGTAGAGGAGGTTGAGGCATGAGAGGAGATTCTTCTACGACGAGCGAAGCGATACGGCAGTATACGGTAGCGCTGGCCGGAAATCCTAACAGCGGAAAGACCACCGTCTTCAACGGCCTGACCGGCGGAGAGCAGAAGATAGGAAATTGGCCCGGAGTTACGGTGGAGAAGAAGGTCGGTTACATCGGCGAGAAGGCGGAAAGGATGCGGGTGGTAGACCTTCCCGGCATCTACGCCTTCCACTCCTCATCTGAGGACGAGCGGATTGCCCAGGACTTTCTGCTGACCGAAAAACCGGACCTGGTGGTCGACATAGTGGATGCATCGAACCTCGAGCGCAACCTCTACTTGACCGTGCAGCTTATCGAGATGGGAATGCGGGTCATCGTACTTCTCAATATGGCCGACATCGCCGAAAAGGAGGGGATCGATATAGACCGGGCGAGGCTCGAAAAGGAGCTCGGCGTTCCGGTCTACTCCATGGTGGCCACCGAGTCGGAGGACATCAAGAAAATACGACGGAGCATTATCTCTCACCACAGCGAGGCGAGGGATGCCGACGGGTACCCCACAGCCCCGAAAGGAAAGACGACCATTCCCTACGCCGAGACGATACGAGAGATCGGCGGAGAGTGGAGCGATGAGTTCGGGGGCAGCGGCTTGAACGAGTGGATGGCGATAAAGATTCTCGAAGGCAACGACTATATCGCCGAAGAGGCGGTGCGAGACTACGGGCTTCCCGAGGAGAAAATCGGAGAGGCGAAGAGGCGCGTGCTCGAGGAAGAGAAGGTCGAGCCTGATGTGCTTATCGCCAACGCTCGATACGACTACATACACGGGGTAGTGGAGAAGAGCGTACACAGGGCCGAACAGAAGCGAAGCATGAGCGACCGGGTCGACGACGTGGTGCTCAACCGCTTTCTCGGTATTCCGATCTTCCTCGGGGTGATGTATCTCGCCTTTTGGGTGGCGGTCAATGTCGGCTTCTCCTTTATAGACTTCTTCGACGTGCTCGCAGGCACCTTCTTTGTTGACGGCCTCTCGGCTCTCCTCTCCTCGTTCGGCACTCCCGAAGCGATTATCACGATACTCGCCGACGGGGTAGGTGCGGGCATACAGACGGTGGCGACCTTCATTCCCGTCGTCTTCTTTATGTTTCTGATGCTGAGTATACTCGAGGATTCGGGCTACATGGCCCGGGCGGCCTTCGTGATGGACCGGGTTATGCAGTCGATCGGCTTGCCGGGAAAGGCCTTCGTTCCGATGATCGTCGGCTTTGGCTGCACTATACCGGCAATGCTCGGCACGAGAACACTGGAGAACAAAAAGGATCGTTTCCTTACCCTCTTTATTACTCCCTTCATGAGCTGCAGCGCTCGCCTGCCGGTCTACGCCCTCTTCGGAGCGGCCTTCTTCGGCGCCCAGGCCGGAGGAATCGTCTTTTCTATCTATATGATCGGTATATTGATGGCGGTCGGGACGGGTTTTCTTCTCCGCAAAACCCTCTTTCGCGGAGGCGATACGCCCTTTGTGATGGAACTGCCGAAATATCACGCGCCGACCTTCCGTACAACCTTTGCCTCCGCATGGAGGCGGCTGCAGTTCTTTATCCGCCGGGCGGGGAAGGCGATTATCCTCGTCGTCTTTCTCCTTAGCATCTTCAACTCCCTCGGAACCGACGGGAGTTTCGGCAACGAGAACAGCGAGAATTCGGTGCTTTCGACAGTAGGAAAGAGCATTACCCCGGTCTTCGAGCCTATGGGAGTAGAAGAGGAGAACTGGCCGGCGACGGTCGGAATCTTTACCGGACTCTTTGCGAAAGAGGTGATTGTCGGGACTCTCAACTCCCTCTATGCCCACGAGGCGGCGAAGGTCGGAGACGTTGGTGTCGCTGCGGAAAGCGGCTCAGCAGATTCTTCGGAAACGGACTCTTCCCCTGAAGCGGCTCCGGCCCCCGAATCGGACTTCTCCCTCACCGGCGGCATCGTCGAATCCTTTACCGCTCTCGGAGAGGGGCTTACCGGCATCTTCTCGGGCATCGGCTCAACTCTTGGCTTTGATATGGTCGGTCATGACACTGGAAAAACCGCAAATCTGGTGGAAGCGGACAGGAGCGTATTTACCGGCATGAGGGAATACTTCAATCCCTATTCTGCCTACGCCTTTCTGCTCTTTGTCCTCCTCTATTTTCCCTGTGTAGCGGCCTTCGGGACGGCTATCCAGGAGATGGGCTGGAGATACGGAGTAGCCCAGGCGGCGTACCTCACGATACTCGCATGGAGTACCGCCACGCTCTTCTACCAGGTGACCGTCGGCCACAACGCCGTTTTTATCATAGTTCCACTGCTTATTTTGGCTGGAGTCTTCTTTACGCTGAAAGTACTGGGGAACCGAAAATCTCTCGAGCCTAGATAGGAAATGCGTTCGTCGCTCTCGAGCTGCGGTGATACTCAAAATTAGTTTTTCTTGATCATTTTTAAGAGGAATATGATGTGCTCCCGAGCCCTTAGGGCTCGGGAGCGCAATTCTACCTGGGCGGGATAAAAATCACTCGAGTGCCCTCCGGTGCTCCTGAACATATCAACTCGGGCTCAGAAATACACGATTTCTCTGCACGGGAAGTTGGATGCATCAGGCCTCCTGCTCGACCGTGACGAAGCCTTTGCCCTCGATCTCGCACTCCGGGAAATCTGTAGGCACATAATCGAAATTGCCGTCCCCGGTATTATCATACCGATCGCCGGCAGCGCCTCGGAGGAAGGCTACACCATTGAGCTTGCCTCTGTCTCTCCCCGGCGCCCTGCTCCTCGGTGCCTACGTCGGCGCCGCCCGTTCCACGTCTCCTACCTTTCCGCCCTTTTCGCTGCACCTTCCACTATATAAGCGTAAATAAATATTTGACAGGAGATATTTACGATGGTACTATCGAAAAAATAGGGTATCTTTATATAAACAAATGTTAAAATAACGTAACAGTATAAAGAGGGAGGTCATTGTGGATCTAAAAACTCGTATTCAATCCTACACCGAAGAATTACAAGAGCTTCGAAGGGACTTCCATCGACATCCCGAGCTTGGTTTCGAAGAGTACCGAACGCAGGAGAAAATTTTTGAGTACCTTTCCGCTTTAGGACTCGAGGTGGAGAAAAAGGGCGGCACCGGAGTGGTCGGTCTGCTGCGCGGCGGGAAGCCGGGCAAAACGGTGCTTTTGCGTACCGACATAGATGCCCTTCCGGTCAAGGAAGAGACCGGCCTCTCCTTTACCTCCGAGGAAGAGGGAAAAATGCACGCGTGCGGGCACGACGGACACATGGCGATGCTCCTCGTCGCGGCGAATGTGCTTACCGAGATGAGGTCGGAGCTACAGGGGAACGTAAAGTTCGTTTTTCAGCCGAACGAGGAAGATGCGGGGGCATACAAGATGATCGAGGATGGGGTAATGGAAAACCCGAAGGTCGACCGAGCCTTCGGCATGCACCTCTGGTCTCAGATACCCTCCGGTAAAATCGATATCGTCAATGGTCCTCATATGGCTGCCAGCCACTACTTCTTTCTCACGATAAAGGGAAAGGGAGGGCACGCCGGTTTTGCCCACGAGTCGATAGATCCGATCTACGCGGCAACGAATATAATTCAGTCGGTGCAGGCTGTACAGACGCGGGAAATCAATGCACTCAACCCGGCGGTGGTGATGTTTACCGAGTTCCACGCCGGAAGCAATATGACCACCGTCCCTGAGAAAGTGGAGTTGAAGGGCTCCATACGCTTCCTCTACGAGGGAGGAAAAGAGGTCATAGACCGCTTTGAAAGGATACTCCGCCACACCTGTGATGCGCACCGCGTCGACTATGAGATCTCCTACAAGGTAGGAAACGAGCTTTTGAGCAACGATCCGGCCACCGCGGAGGTCGCCCGCGAGGCGGCAGCGGAAGCTTTGGGTGGGGACTCGAAGGTGAGCTCCGAGGTGAGAACGATGGCAGGAGACGACTTCTGCGATTTTCTCCAGCACGCCCCCGGCGCTTACGCTTTCGTTGGAATCAGCAATCCGGAAGCTCATTCCGATTACCCACACCATCACCCGAAGTTTACCATCGATGAAGAGGTCCTGCCGGTCGGGGCGGAGCTACACGTCAGGACCGCGCTCAAGTTGTTGGCGGATAGTGAATGAAGAGGTTTCGGATAAGGTAGATAACGAGCTTCGGCGTATGCCGTTTCGGAGGTAAACTCCCTCGCCGTTGCGCCGCTTGCTGTTTTGGCTGAAAATTTGCCCGCCGTCGAGGCGGGGAACTATTTGCTTGCCGCGACGGCGCGCGCCGGATTCGTAAAAACAAATTTTTTAAACGGAGGTTTGTATGCAAAGTGTTTTGGATGCCATCTATGCGGTTTCAGGATGGCTGTGGGGCCCCCCACTCATTATTCTTCTGAGTTTCGGAGGGATTTTTCTCACCGTGAGGCTGGGTTTCTTCCAGTTTCGCTACGTCGGCTATATCTTGAAGAGTACCTTCGGAAGCATAAGAAAAAAGAGCGAGGGGGAAGGTACGGTCTCTCCTTTCCAGTCCCTCACATCGGCTCTCTCTTCTACCGTAGGAGCCGGAAACATCGTCGGTGTTCCCGCCGCGATCATGTTCGGCGGCCCGGGGGCTGTCTTCTGGATGTGGGTCATCGCCCTGCTCGGAATGGCTTCGAAGTTTACCGAGTCGGCCTTGGCGGTCCACTACCGCGAGAAAAATCCTGAGGGAGAATTCGTCGGCGGACCTATGTACTACATGACCAAAGGCCTCAATATGAAGTGGCTCGGTGTGTGGTTCTCCATCGCCCTCATGCTCGAGGTTATCCCGAGTGTCATGATTCAGGGAAACGCCGTCGCCGAGTCGGCAAACGAGAGTTTCGGTATTCCTCTCTGGGTCAGCGGTGTAATTATTATGGTCATCGTGGCGCTTGTCATCATCGGCGGAATCAAGCGAATCGGAAAGGTCGCCGAGAGGGTGGTTCCCTTCATGGCTGTTCTCTACGTGGGTGCCGCCCTGCTTATCCTCGTCATTAGCATCGGTGAGCTGCCGGGCGTGCTCGGCCTGATTTTCGGCAACGCCTTTACTCCCGCCGCGCCGGTTGGAGGTTTCGGAGGAGCAGCGCTGGCCGCCATCGTCCGATGGGGTTTTGCCCGAGGTATCTACTCTAACGAATCGGGCGTCGGTACCGCTCCGATTGCCCACGCAGCGGCCACAACCGATCATCCGGTGCGTCAGGGTATGTGGGCAATGGTCGGTATCCTGATCGACACCGTAATCGTCTGTACCGCCACCGCCTATGTCGTGCTTGCCTCCGGCGTGTGGACCGAAGAAGGCGCCGCTTCCGACGCCTCAGGTCTTCCGGCGGCCGGTTTCGAAGCCTTTCTTGGACCGGTGGGCGGCTACATCGTCACCATAGCCCTGATATTCTTCGTAATCACCACCATCATCGTCCTCTCCTGGTACGGTGAGAAACAAGCCGAGTTTCTATTCGGCCTCGGCGGAGCGAAGATCATGAAGTTCGTCTACGTCATCGCCGTATTCTTCGGCGCCATCGGCGCGATCCAGGCGATCTGGGGTTTGGTAGACATTACCTTGGCCTTGGCCGTAATTCCGAACATGATCGCCATACTGCTTCTCAGCGGCAAGGTAAGGGAGCTGAAGCAGGAGTTCTTCAACACTCCGGGTAAATACTACCTCAAGGACAAGGAAGACATGGAGGCGGCGAAAAAGTAAAAGGAAAAAGAGACAACGTCTCCTTCATACGCTTTTCTCGGGCAGGGGTGTCCATTGTGGGTATCCCTGCCTTTTTCAATGCCTCTTTCTGCTCGCAGTTTTTCAGCCGTTTGGCTATACGCTCGACATCGAGGCTCCGCACCTTCCTCATTGCCGTCCCAGTATATTGGGCTATACTCGCTGCTTCGGCGGTTTGGCTGGAGTTCCCGTCAACATTCCCTGTGCACTTATATCTTCGTCTACATCGGGCCAATGAACACCGATTCCATCCCCGATCAGTTCATAGTTATTTTTTTGTGCTTCCGTTGACTCCGATAGCCCTACGCGCGCCGCCGATTTTTGATTTGAGAAAAGATGAACACGACGGCAAAAAACGAGGTTAGAGTGAGCACAATAGCCGGACCGGAGGCGACGTCCCCATAGTAAGAGACGTAAAAACCGATGAGGGTAGCCGTAAGGGACAATACAACGGAGAGAATCATTATGCTCCGCAGGCCCTTGAAGATTATTGAGGCCGTCGCTCCGGGGGTGACAAGGAGGGAGAGCACAAGAATAACCCCTACGGTCTGTATAGCAACCACCGTCGTCAGGGCAAGAAGGAAGAGAAGCAGATACCTGATTGCCGAGGGTGACAAGCCAATCGCTACCGCGTGAGCCGGATCAAAAGAGGTAACCAGCAACTCTTTGTACGAGAGTGCCAGCGTTACCACTGTTATCACCACAACAAGTGACATGACGAGCAGATCGGAGGGGGCCACTCCGAGGATGTTCCCGAACAAGACGTGCCCCAGATCCTGGTATGTCGTGATCTTACTCATAAAGAGAACGCCAAGAGCAAAGAAGCCCGAAAAAACAATGCCGATGGCCGTGTCTTCCTTTAAGTGACGCTGTCTCGAAATTGCCCCGATGAGCACTACCGCAACGGCCGCGGCGCCGAGCGCACCGAAAAAGAGACTGAATCCGAGTACATACGCAAGGACGATGCCCGGGAGTATGGCGTGGGCCAGGGCGTCCCCTACGAAGGCCATTCCCCGCCACACGACAAAGGCGCTGAGCAGCGCGCAGGAGAGGGCGGCAAGCATTCCAGCAGCCAGGCCCCGCAGAACAAACCCGTATGAGAGGGGTTCTGTGATAAACTCTATCATGGTGTATAGCCCTTGTGGAACTCGAATCCGTAGGCCTCTGCAATCGTCTGCGGGGTCATCACGTCCTCAACGCTGCCGTCGGCGATTATTCTGTGGTCGATAAAGACAGCTCTTGTGAAGTGGACCGTCAAAACACCGAGGTCGTGGGTACTCACCAGTACCGCCTTTCCGGCGGAAGTGAGTCGCTCGAGGGTATGAAAAATGAGTTCCTGTGTCGAAATATCGACGTGGTTCAGAGGCTCGTCGAGGAGCAGCAGATCCGCATCGTGAGCCAGGGTTCGGGCGAGCATAACTCGTTGCTGTTGTCCGCCGGAAAGCTCACCGACCTGTCGCTGCGCCAGCTCAGTGATCCCCATGGTTTCGAGGGCATCCTCTACCCGGTCGTGATCTTCCCTGCGTGGTTGTCTGAACCAGCCAAGGTGGACGTAACGCCCCATCATCACAACCTGGCGGACCGTGACGGGGAAGCGCCAGTCCACCGTCGACCGTTGCGGCACGATCGCCACCCGATGGCGACACTTATGGGCCGGGTTACCGTATACCTCGATATGACCCGAGTGCCCTTCTTCCATCCCGAGAATGAGGTGCAGCAGCGTAGACTTGCCGGCACCGTTCGGACCGACAAGTGCAACCCGCTCTCCCGGATCGACCGAAAGGGAGACATCCTCGAGTACCTCCTCATCCAAGCCAGGATAACGAAACCCTATGTTGCGCACAGAGAGAGCGGAAGAATGCGGTACCGCCGGGGTACCGCATCGTCCGCCGTAGTTAAGCTTTCGCAGTAAATCCACTCGACCTATTCCTCTCGAGTGAGCGCCGAGACAATGTTCTCAGTGTTGAATCGAACAAACTCCAGATACGAATCTCCACGGCTGCCTTCCGGAGCCAGGGATCCTGTGAGGATTTCCACTATCTGTATATCTTGCCCCACCTCGTCGGCGACGGAGTCTACCAGGTTTCGCAAACCTTTGCCGGCGGTTCCACCGACGATGATCGCACTTACTTCCTCCTCCCGCACAACCTCCGAGAGGCGCGCGATGTGGCGGGCCGACGGTTCGGTCTGGTCGGTGGTAGAGGGAATTACCTCGCCGATGATCTCGAACCCGTATTCCTCGGCGAAGTACGTGAGCGCCACATGGTCAACCACCAGCTTGCGGCGACCACGGGGGATAGACGAGACCGCCTGTCGGATCTCCAGATCCAGGGCTTCCAGCTCCTCTATGTAGGCGTCGCGATTCGCCTCATAGGTGGAGCGATTTGCAGGGTCGGCCTCGCTCAGTGCTTCGGTGATGTTCTCGGTCCAGGTGATAACGTTGGTAGGGTCGAACCAGAAATGCGGGTCTCCGCCGGCGTGACTATGGCCGTCGTGGTCGTCGCCGTGTTCATCGTGATCGTCGCCGTGTTCATCGTGGTCGTCACCATGGTCGTGATCGTGCTCAT